>JAEZEJ010000155.1 GCA_023417775.1 Actinomycetes bacterium
CCGCCCGCCCGGGCCCCCCCCCCCGCGGCCCCCCCCGCCCGCCTGTCTTCATCAGTCGAGGACCGCCGTCGCGGTGAGCTCGATCAGCGCATCGGGATGGCCGAGGGCGGCGACGCCGATCACGGCGAAGGCGGTGGAGCGCACCTTGAGCTCGGCGGCCGCCGCACCGTAGCCGGCGAAGGTCTCCTCCTGCGTGCGGGGATCGAGGCCGACGATGTAGACGGTGATGTTGGCGAGATCGCTGGGCTGGCCCCCGGCTGCCTCGAGCGCGGTGACGAGATTGCGCAGGGCGAGCTCGGCCTGCGCCCGATGATCGCCGGGCGAGGGGATGGCGCCGTCGATGTCATTGGCGATCTGCCCGCCGATGTGGATCAGCGTGGTGCCGGAGGCGATCGTGGCGTGTGCGTAGCCGTGCGCCGGGGCCAGGCCCTCGGGCTTGACGCGTTCGATGGTCATGTCTGATGAGTCCTTTGCGGTGGTGAGGGTCACTGAGCGGTGTAGCCGCCGTCGACGACGAGCGCCTGGCCCGTCATGAAGTCGGAGGCGCGGGAGGCCAGGAAGACGGCGGCGGAGGCGATCTCCTCGGGCTGCGCCACGCGGCCGGCCGGGGTGGTCCGCCGCATATAGGCGGCGATGTCCGGATCGGCGAGCGACGGCGCGAGCATCTCGGTCTCGACGAAGCCGGGGGCGAGGGCGTTGACCTGGACGTTCTTGCGGGCCCACTCCAGGGCGGTGGCGCGGGTCAGGCCGATGAGACCGTGCTTGGCGCTGATGTACGCGACATCCTCGCGGACCGCGACCGTGCCGAGCATGGACGAGAGGTTGATGACCTTCCCGCCTCCGTCGGCCTTGAGATAGGGCGAGGCGGCCTGGGTCAGCAGGAAGCAGGACTGCAGGTTGAGCTCGAGCACCCGCTGCCAGGTCGCCAGATCGGTGTCCTCGATCCGCGACTCGTGGTCGTCGGCCGCGTTGTTGACCAGGATGTCGAGACCGCCCAGGCGCGTACTGGCCTCCTCGACGGCCTGGCTGATCGACTCGGGGGAGCGCAGGTCGGCGACGAGCACATCGATGCTGCCCCGGAGACCGTCGGCGGAGGCCTTGGTCTCGGCGAGGCTGTCGGCGCTGCGCGCCACACCGAGCACGGCGGCTCCGCGACGAGCGAAGGCGGTGGCGATGGCCCGTCCGATTCCCCGGCTCGCGCCGGTCACGAGTGCTCGGCGTCCGGAGAGATCGAATTCGTCGTCAGTGGGGGTGGTGACTGTAGTCATGGCCGATGTGGTCCTTCCGAGGTTCACTCCGTTGGAGGCGCCTGAGCGGCGCTCACCGCGAGTCTCGATCGAGAGCAGGCCCGAACACGGCTCCTGTGGCGAAGATGCACCCACCTGGGCGGTGGGCTCCGCCGGCGCGGTGTGCCACTCGAATCCCCCACTCGGGCCTCGTCCGCCGCGAGATGGCGCGAACGCGGCCGCGGAGGGTCTTGAATGACCGTGCAAGGGTTCGTCCCTCACTCACTACTCGACAATGGAGGTGGCGCGGTGCAGTTCCTCGAGGACACGCCCGTGATCGTGATCGGGGCCGGGCTCGCGGGCCTGACCGCGGCGTGGAGGCTGCGGCAGGAGGGGCGAGAGGTGATCGTCCTCGAGGCCTCCGAACGGCTCGGCGGACGCGCCATCCAGTCCGTCCAGGACTGGGAGGGCGGACAGTATGCCGACCTCGGCGGCGAGCTCATCGATACCAGCTATCACGCCCTTCGTGCCCTGTGCTCGCAGGTCGGTGCCGAACTGGGCGAGCCGCAGGTCTACGGCTCGCCGCAGGAGGGCGATGCGACGCTGATGGAGGCGTACCTGCGGGTCGCCCGCTTCGTCGTGGGAGAACGGGTGCTCAGCCGAGAGGAAGGCGATGAGATCGGTGCGGAGCTGCGCACCGCCGCGCAGACCTATGTGCCACACCCCGGTGAGATCGTCGAGCAGTGGATCCGGCGTGCCCGGTTGTCCGATGATGCCGCCTCGGTCTCCCGCGCGCTGGCCAGGTTCTTCGCCCAGCTCGATCCGTGGGACTGCGATGTCCACTTCATCGTCGGTGCGCACGGGGGCACCTTCCAGCGTGTTCGCGGGGGTACGAACTCACTCCTGCACGCCCTCGCCCTGGAGCTGGACATCCGGCTCGGCGACCCCGTCGTCCGGGTCGAGCGCGGGCGCACCGCGCGTGTCACCACGGCCTCCGGTGCGTGGTTCCCGGCGCGCGAGGTCATCTGCGCGGTCGGCCCCTACGCGGTCTCGACCATCGGCTTCGATCCGCCGCTCTCCGATGAGCGGATCACCACCGCCACCTCCCTGCTTCCCGCGATGGCCGGCAAGGTGATCGCCCAGTATGCCGAGGGGGACGCCGTCCGCGAGGGGTTCGGATCCCTGGTGTGCACCGACGGGGTGATCGACGCCGCGTGGGTGAGCGTCGCCTATGAGCCCGGCTCACCCGCGATCGTCACGTCCTTCTTCGCCGGTGCGGAGCGAGGGCTCATGACCGATCCGGAGGCCGCCTATGCCGCCCTGGACGAACTGGTGGAGCGCATCGTCGGCGGTCCGGTCACCCGGCTCGGCGGCGAGATCAAGAACTGGTGGGCCGATCCGCTCGCCCTCGGTGTGACCGTCGCCCCCGCGGAGGGAACACGAGCCACCGTGGCAGCGATCCTCGGCGGTGAGGAACCCGGGCTTCATTTCGCGGGCGACTACACCGACGGCCCGATGGCCGGAACGCTCGAAGGGGCTGTCAGGTCCGGACTCCGCGCTGCCGACGAGGTGGTACGCACCGCCGGGGTCTTCCACACCGATCACGTGACCGAAAGGCTGTCGCTGTCATGACCACCGCCATCATCGGAGCGGGCATCGCCGGCCTCTTCGCCGCCCGTCGGCTCGCGGCCGCCGGAGAGGATGTCGTCCTGCTCGAAGCGACCGAGTACCTCGGAGGCCGCACGCGAGGCGACCGTGAGTCGTTGCGCCACGGTGCCGTCGCCGATCTCGGCGCGTCCTGGCTGGACCGTGGGCAGGACCGGCTCCTGGCCTTCTGCCTCGAGAACGACATCAAGCTGTCCGCCGAGGTCGCGATGTACCCGAAGGGGCCCGGGGGACGCTACAGCGGTGCGTCGATCCTGCTCGGCAAGGTCGTGGTGGACGGCAAGGCGGTGGGCGAGGCCGAGCGCGAGCGCCTCGCGGCCGAGGTCGCCGAGGCGCTGGTGGCGTCCCCACCCGGATCGGCGGAGACGGTCGTCGCCTGGGGGCGGCGCGTCGGGCTCTCCCCGGCCGCATTCGCGGCGTACACGATGCAGACGGGTTTCAACCCGGTGCAGCGGCCGGCCGTCACCTCGTCCTGGCACGTGCACCCCGGCGACATCGGCCGGCTGTGCTGGCTGCTCGACGGCAGCACGGATGTCATCGCGCACCGAGCTGCCGAGGGGCTCGACATCCGTTACTCGGAGCCCGTCCGGCTGATCTCGCGGATCAGAGGCGGATACCGGCTCACGACCGATCACGGGGAGTTCACGGCCGACGACGTCGTCGTGACCGCCTCGGTCCACGCCACCCGGAGGATCGGCTTCGAACCGGTCCTCCCGGAGTGGAAGCGCGAGGCGCTCCTGCAGTCGCCGATGACCCAAGGGGGGAAGATCGTCGGCCAGTATCGAGACGGTCAGCGGATCTGGGACGCGGCGGGGCCGTCGGTGCTGACCGACACCACCGCGGCGATGTTCTGGCTCAAGCGCACCGGCGAGGACACGGTGACCGTGCTGGGCACGATGCCCGACACCGGCGACGGTCTCCTCGACGATCATGAGGCGGCGCTCTCGCTGCTCGACCGGCAGGTCGAGGCGGCCGCCGGCCTGACGCCGGTGCGCATCGGCGGCATCGTGCAGAACTGGACGCGCGAAGAGTTCTTCGGAGGAGTCGTGAGCTCCCAGGCGGGAGGCGTCGCACGCCGGGTCGTGATGGCGGCGCCGGTCGGCGGCATCCATTTCGCGGGGGAGGCGACCGGAGCGAAATGGGCGACGGCGATGGAGGGTGCGGCCCGCTCCGGTGAACGCGCGGCCGACGAGATCCTGCAGAAGCGCCGGGCGCGTCCCGGCGCGGCCCGTGGGATGTCGGCCGACCTCTAGGGCGACTCGCCCACGTCAGCCGCGTACGGACGAGGTGCGTCCACGGCAGCCAGCACGACCACGGAACCACATCCTGCGTCCGGGACCGATCGGCCATCGCAGGGGACCTCGAGGGCACGCCATCGTGGAGAGGAGCGAGTGGATCATGTTCGCCGGGCCGTCCGTCCAGGACGCCGTCACACTCGCGGTCCGGCGGAGACGCTCGACACGGCGATGGACTCGCGCGCACGGCAGCCGCATGCCATGAGCGGGGCGCGGGACACCTGGGTGGGGGTCGCCCTCGTGATGGTCTCGACGGCGATCTTCGGATCCATCCCCGCGGTCGTCACCTTCCTCCGTGACGACATGCCCTTGGTCGAGGTGCTGACGTATCGGGGGCTGCTCGCCGGGGCGATGCTCTTCGTCCTGTCGATGCTCGTCGACCGCGTCGGGGTGCGTCGGGGACGGGCTCGACCCGTCCTGCGCGGCTACCGGTGGCGTCGCCGCAACGCCGGACTCATCGTCGGCGTGCTGCTCTATGCCCCTCAGCTGATGCTCTTCTACACGGCCTTCGACTACATCGAGACCTCCCTGGCAGTCGCCCTGGGATACATCTACCCGACGATCGTCCTGTTCCTGGTCGCCATCCGCGGAGGACGTCCGCCTTCGCCACGCGAGCTCGGTCTCGCGTTCATGGCGCTCGCCGGCATCGTCGCCCTCACGAATCCGGTCTCGGGCGCGATGGTCGATGTGGTCGGCATCGTCCTGGTGTTCGTGGCGGCGGTCTTCTACGCGCTGTACGTGGTGGTGGCGGGGGATCTCGTCGCCGACCTGCCGCCGCTGCGGGTGGGCGGTCAGGTGTCGGTCGGCGTGGGCCTCGCGACAGCGGGATACGGGATGCTCGGCGGCACCCTGGGTCTGCCGACGGCCGCGTCGGCATGGCTCATGCTGCTGGTCCAGGCCGGGATGCTCACCGCGGCGGTGGCGACCTACTATCTCGGCCTGGTCCGCCTCGGCGCCAGCACGACCTCGCTCATCGACTGTGCTCAACCGCTCTTCGCCGTGGTGGTCGGATCCTGGCTCCTGGCCGAGCAGCTGGTGGCGCTGCAGTTCATCGGCCTGGCCCTGGTCACGCTGTCCGTGGCGCTCACCACGGCGCTCGCCCATCGTCGTCTCGCCATGCCCTTCGCCGACCCGCCCTGACACGACCGTGCCCCGTGCAGGAGTCCCGGGAGGGACCGACCTGCACGGGGCATCGGCGTCGCGGCATCAACCGGCGTGGCCCCGCGTCACATCGCCTCGATGGACACCTCGAGCCGAGGCTTGCCGTCGAGGTCGGCCGCGAAGGGCTCCAGCCGCTCGAAGAAGATGCCCGGATCGAGTGCCCCTTCGGGAGCATGCACACCCGTGTTCAGCGCCTCACCGCGTGCGAGCATGCCGGCGGCGATCGCGAGAGGAACGCAGGTGATCTCGCCCATCTCTCCCTCGGGCAGCACGTGGGACATCACCGCGACTCGCGTCGCGGCACCGTCCTTGGTGCCCTCGGCGTAGGCGAAGACGCCGGGGAAGGCCGGGATCTCGCCGGCCTCCGGCCAGCGGCGACCGGGGGACAGCAGGAACTCCTTGCTGCCCTGGGCGACATCGATCTCGCCGTCGCGCACGCGGTCGCGCACCGCGCGAGCCGCCTCGATCAGTCCCGGCCGGGCGAACATGATGTTGTACGAGTTGGTGATGTCGGGGAAGGCGCGGGGGAGCGTGATGGGCTCGGGGTGCCCACAGGTCCACACCTGGCCCGGTCCGATCCCGGGGTAGACGATCTCGAAGGTCTCCAAGGCCTCCGCCATCTCATAGCGACCGTCGCGCCACAGGCGGATCGGCTCGGCGAGGTTGTGGATCCAGTGGTCGATCGCGGCACTCGGCTGCGCCTCCTCCGGAGTCGCCGGCACGGGGGGAACGCCGGAGCCTCCCCGCCAGACGGTGTGGAGGCTCTCGACCGTGTCCAGCTCGGCATGGGCCGCCGAGGCGAGCAGATTCGAGATGCCCGGGGAGGCGCCGATACCGATGACCGCCGTGATGCCGGCATCACGTGCGGCCTCGTCGAGGTCGAGCATCGCCAGGGTGGGCTCCCAATCATCGGCGATATCGGCATAGTGCTTCCCGGCCGCGATCGCGGCCTCCAGCACCGGAGGACCGTAGAGATAGAACGGGCCCACGGTGTTGAGGACGATGTCGGCCTTCGAGACCGCGTCCAGGAGGGAGTCCTTGTCGGTGATGTCGAGCGAGATGGCGGAGGCCTTCGAGCCGATCTTGTCGGCCAGTGCCCGGGCGCGATCGATATCTCGGTCGGCGATGATGACCTGGGTGACGACAGGGTCGATGGCTACGGTCTCGCAGGCCACCTGTCCCATGTCCCCGGCGCCGCCGACGACGATGATCTTCATGGGTGCTCTCCTTCGGTGTGCGGTGCCCCGCGCCGTGATGCGACCATCGGCCGCTGGTCGGGGATGACGTCAGCACATCGCAGAGAGAGGCGAGATCAGGGGTTCCGGCGGGGATCGAGCCCGATCGGGGGAGTGCGGTCGGCTCCGCCGCGAGCCGGGCCCGGCAGGGTCACCTCTCGGTGGCCATGCGCAGCGCGAGCTCGGCGTAGTACTCGCCCACCTGCTCCGCGTCGAGGCGCCCGTGGTCGCGGAACCAGGTGAAGACGTACTCGCACATGTTCGAGATGGCGAAGGAGGTGACCGCCAGATTCTCGATGACGAAGGAACCCTCGTCGACTCCCTGTCGGAGGATCCCCCTCAACAGATTGACATAGGGCTTGCCGGTCTGGATCAGCTCTCGCTGGTCCTCGGGGCTCAGCGAGGAGGCGAGGCTCGCATAGCCGAAATTGCTTCGGGCATCGGGCGAGGTCAGCTGCATGGCCGCATAGGCCTGCACATAGTCGGCCAGACGTTCCTCGGCGGTGCCGTCGCCCACTGCGGCGGCGAGGTCGGCATAGGAGTTCAGATAGACCGCGTGGAGGACCTCGCGGAGGAGGTCGAGCTTCGAGGGGAAGTGCCAGTAGATATTGGCCGGCGTCATGCCCGCTTCCTTGGCGATCTTCGTGATCGAGGTGCCCTCATAGCCGAACTGCCGGAAGAAGCGCGTGGCCGCTGCCAGGATCCGTTCCCGCGCGGGGCTTTCCTCATCGACGAGAGCGGCCGATCCGACGGCTCGGGGAGTGCTGACCATTCGGCGAGCCTAGTGAAAAACCCTGGTCGACAGCGTCCCCCACCCGGGCATAGTTCAGGACCCGAGGGACCCGGCCCGCTTCCATCCCCCAGGTGGGTCCTGTCCTCGGATCGGGCTATGAGGTCCCTCACCTTCTCCCTAGATTGACGTGCACCGGCAGGACCGCCGACGAGGTGTGCCGCTCGGTCCGAATGGTTGCAGCGGAGGGAGTCGAGGAGCGTTCTATGTCAGCCTCATTGACCGCGACGGACGAGTCGCCAGACGAACAGACCGCACGCGGTCGGCCCTCGATCGTCCGGCGGCTGTCACGCCGCCCGACGACACTGCTGATCTGGCTGCCGCTGCTGTTGCTGGCGGTCTGCTTCGCCTATCCGCTGCTGCAGATGTTCCGGCTGAGCTTCACCGACTTCGTGGGATCGACCTCGGGAGTCTTCGGGAACTATCTGTGGTTCCTCGGCAGCGACACCCAGATGACGATCCTGAGGCGGACCTTCGCGGTCGCGGGATGGGTCACCCTCATGTGCCTGATCCTCGGATTCCCCTATGCCTATCTCATGACCATCGTCGGTCCGCGCATGCGTCTGCTGATGGTCGGGGTGGTGCTCCTGCCCTTCTGGTCGAATCTGGTGGTCCGGACCTTCGCCTGGGTGATCCTGTTGCGCGACTCCGGACCGGTCCAGAGCATGCTCCACGCCATCGGCGTCGATGATCTGCGCCTCCTGGGCAATACCGTGGGCGTCACGATCGGGGCCACGCAGGTCCTCCTGCCCTTCCTGATCCTGCCGTTGTATGCGGCCCTGTCGGGGATCGACCGGAGCCTGCTCACCGCCGCTCACAGTCTCGGCGCCCGGCCGGCCGTCGCCTTCGTCAAGGTGTACCTGCCGCTCGCGGTGCCGGGCATACTCGCCGGCACATCGATCGTGTTCATCCTGACCCTCGGGTTCTACTTCACCCCGGCGCTGCTCGGCAGCCCCCGCAACAGCCTGGTGGCGCAGCAGATCGTGACCCAGGTCAGCGAGCTGCTGGCCTTCGGGCGGGGGAGCGCCATCGCCTTCGTCGTCCTGATCATCACCTTCGTCCTCCTCGGACTGGTGGGGCTGGTGACACGGCGGTACCGACGTGCCTTCGAAACGGGGTTGGATCTGTGAACACCTTCACGTGGAGCCCGTCGCGCATCCTCCTGGTCGGCTTCTGCGGCCTCGTCGGCGTGCTGCTGATGGGGCCGACCCTGATCGTCGTGCCGCTGAGCTTCACCTCCGAGAAGAGCTTCCGGTTTCCGCCGGAGGGCTGGTCGACCCAGTGGTACGAGAACTTCTTCACCGACCCCAACTGGTACGAGTCGGCACTGCTCTCCGTCCGCGTGGGGCTGGCCGTGGCCGTCCTGGCGACGGTGCTGGGAACCGCGGCGGCGGTGGCACTGTCGAATGGCCGTGGTGCGTGGCGCGGACCCGCGAACGGCTTCATGCTCGCCCCGATGATCGTGCCGGGCGTGATCACCGCGGTCGGCATCTACTATGTGTTCTTGAATCTCGGCCTCACCCAGGGATTCTGGGGCTTCGTGCTCGCCCACACCGTGCTCGCGCTGCCCTTCGTGGTGGTCGCGGTATCGGCATCGCTCAACGGCCTGGACAAGGCGCTGGTGACCGCGGCATGGAGTCTGGGCGCGAATCGCTGGGCCGCCTTCCGTCAGATCACACTGCCCCTCATCGCGCCGGGCATCCTCACCGGCGCGCTGTTCGCCTTCCTGACGTCCTTCGACGAGGCGATCGTCTCGCTCTTCCTGTCGGGGCCCTTCGCGCGAACCCTTCCCATTCAGATCTTCCAGAGCGTCACTGCCGACATCGACCCGACGATCGCGGCCGCATCGACGATGCTTCTGGCCACGACCGGGTTCTTCATGGTGGTGCTCGGTGTCATCACGGTTTCAAGGAACAGGCGGTAGTCGACATGTCCCAACACGGTGTCGCGCTCGAGATCTCGGGTCTGACCAAGCGCTATGGCGATGTCACGGCATTGGCCGGTGTCGACCTCTCGGTCGCTCCGGGCGAGTTCATCACCTTCCTGGGTCCCAGCGGCTCGGGGAAGACCACGACGCTCAATGCGATCGCCGGCTTCATCGAGCCCGATGAGGGCACGATCGATCTCGATGGCCGATCGATCACCGGGGTACCCCCGTGGAAACGCGATATCGGGGTGGTCTTCCAGAACTACTCCCTCTTCCCGCACATGAAGGTCTCCTCGAATGTGGCCTTCCCGCTCAGACAGCGTCGCGTGCCGAAGCGGGAGATGGCCAAGAAGGTGGACGAGGTGCTCGAGATCGTCGGCCTGTCCCACCTGGCGGACCGCTATCCGAGGCAGCTCTCCGGTGGCCAGCAGCAGCGTGTGGCCCTGGCGCGGGCGCTGGTCTTCGGCCCCAAGCTGCTGCTGCTCGATGAGCCCCTCGGTGCACTCGACAAGCGGCTGCGGGAGGGATTGCAGCTGGAGATCAAACGCATCCACCGCGAGGTCGGCGTGACCTTCGTGTTCGTCACCCACGACCAGGACGAGGCGTTGGTGATGTCGGACCGGATCGCGGTCTTCAACGAGGGGCATCTCGAACAGGTGGCCACCTCGCAGGAGCTCTACGAGCATCCGGAGACGCTCTTCGCCGCACAGTTCCTGGGGGACTCCAATGTCATCCACGGAACACTCGAGAACAGCGGGGATCGTCACGCCCTGCGGGTCGGCGACCGGGCCTTCGAGATCATGGATCCGCGCGGCGCCGCGCCGGGATCCGAGGTGGCGATGATGATCCGTCCCGAGGACCTGGTCGTCCGTCCCGTCGATCGCGAGTCTCCCGTGGAACAGGACGGGAAGACGACCCTGGCCGAGGTCACCGAGGTCATCTACCTCGGCGGGCGTCGCCGGATCGTGCTCTCGGCTCTCGGCCAGGAGTTCATCGCCGATGAGATGTCCGGCGTGCACGATCACCAGCCCGGCGACCCCGTCGTCGTCACCTGGTCGATGGGACAGGCTCGGCTGGTGTCGACGGACTGACGAGCGAGCTCACCGGCAGCCGGCCTCCGCGATGA
>JAEZEJ010000028.1 GCA_023417775.1 Actinomycetes bacterium
GCTCGGTCCCGCCCCTCGTCTGCCCTGCGTCAGAACCAGTGTTTGCGGCCTCCGACCGCACGACCGGTCGCGCCGAGGATCCAGAGGATGACCCCGACGACCAGGAGGATGCCGCCGATCGTGTAGAGGATCGGGACATTGAGGACGGCCCCCAAGATAGCCAGAATGGCTCCGAGGATGATCATGTGACGAGCTCCTTCATCGGGTCACGGCGGTTCCCGCCGCTCGGACCACGCTAGTGATTCGCCAACATTCCGCACTCCGAGGCGCAGGGGATGTCATGTGAGCTGGTCCATACTGGATTCCGTGGCGGAGATCGTGGTGCTCTTGCGCGCCGTGAATGTCGGCGGCGCCAAGCTGCCGATGGCCCGCCTGCGTGCCATCGCCGGGGAGCTCGGCGCGACCGACGTGTCCACCTATATCGCCTCGGGCAACCTGCTGTGCACCCCCGAGGGTGACGCCGATGTCTTCGCGCGCGGGCTGGAACGACGGATCTCCGACGAGTTCGGCTTCTCCCGGGAGGCGATCGTCCGCACCCCCGACGAGTTGAGCGCCGCCCTCGAGGCATATCCCTTCGAGGTCGAGGACGGGAGCGAGCGCCGCGCGCACATCCACTTCCTGGCCGGACCACCGGCCGGCGACGCGGAGTTCACCGATGCGCAGCTCGGCCGCGACCGGGTCCAGCTGATCGGCAGCGACCTCCATCTGCTCTTCGACGCCGGAGCCGGCCAGACCAAACTCACGACGTCCGTGCTGCAGCGTGCCCTCGGAGTGCCCGGCACGGCACGCAATCTGCGGACCGTGCGCACCCTCGCCGAGAAGGCCCGCGGCTCATGACCCTCGACTGGCGCGACCGCCGGTGGCTGGTGCTGACCGGTGCCGGGATCTCGACCGACTCCGGCATCCCCGACTACCGCGGACCCGGCTCCCGGCCCCGCAACCCGATGACCTATCAGGAGTTCCTCGGCTCGGCTGCCGCGCGACAGCGGTACTGGGCCAGGGCGCATATCGGCTGGTCCCAGATGCGGGCCGCCGAACCCAATGCCGGACATCTCGACCTCGCGCGGCGGCAGCGTGCCGGGCAGCTGCTCGGTCTCATCACCCAGAATGTCGACGGCCTGCACCAACGCGCGGGGGCGGCGGGGACCATCGACCTGCACGGCCGACTCGACCGGGTCGCCTGTCTGGACTGCGGCGAGCGCAGCGACCGCCGCCACCTGCATCGACGACTTCTCGACCTGAACCCGGGCTGGGCCGACCGGCACGTCGAGCTCGCCCCGGACGGCGACGTGCTGCTCGATGACACGGATGCGTTCGTCGTCGCCGAATGCCCGACCTGCGGGGGCCGACTCAAGCCCGATGTGGTCTTCTTCGGCGAGACCGTGCCCAAGCCCCGGGTCCAGCGCTGCTTCGATCTCGTCGAGCGGGCCCGAGACGAGGGTGCCGTGCTCCTCGTGCTCGGCTCATCCCTCCAGGTGATGAGCGGGCTGCGCTTCGTCCGGCGCGCCGCCAAGGACGCCACCGACATCGTCATCGTGAACCGTGGACCGACGCGGGGGGACGACCTCGCCGGCCTGAAACTCGACGCGGGTGTCGCCGAGACCCTCGCGGCGCCCGCGCCTCACCTCACCGCGCTCGGTCGTGGCGGTAGACCAGCAACCCTACGATCCTGGCCGCGGTAGTCGGTCAACGTCATCGACATTCATCAGGTTGACCAGCTGCCGCAGACGGAGACGAAAGGTCGATGACCTGCCGCCACCACGCGCGGGTCAGGAGAGCTGGCGCAGACGGATGGTCTCGGGCAGCTCGGCGAGAGCGGTCAGCACATCCGGCTTGACCTCCGAGGACACATCGGTGACGACATATCCCAGCTCACCACGCGTGGCGAGCTGCTGACCCTCGATGTTGACCCCGTGATCCCCGAGGATCGCGTTGATCGAGGCGAGCACCCCCGGAGCATTGCTGTGGACGTGCGCGAGCCGATGCTTGTCCGGATCGGTCGGCGGGTTGAGCTCGGGGAAGGTGACGCTCAGCGAGGTCGAGCCGAAGGCCGCGTAGGAGCGCAGCTTGGAGGCCACGAAGCGGCCGATGTCCTGCTGGGCCTCCTCGGTGGAGCCGCCGACATGCGGCGTGAGGATCACATTGGGCAGCCCGCGCAGGTCGCTCTCGAAGGGGTCGCCCTGGCGCTTCGGCTCCACCGGGAAGACATCGATCGCCGCGCCGGCGATGTGCCCGGACTCGATGTGCTGGCGCAGTGCAGCGGTGTCGACCGCGATACCGCGAGAGAGATTGAGGAACAGCGAGCGGGGCTTCATCCGCCGCATCTCCGCATCTCCGAACAGCCCGGCATTGCCCGGTCGCCCGTCGACATGCAGGGTGACGACATCGGCGATCTCGAGGAGCTCCTCGAGGGTCGAGCAGCGCTTGGCATTGCCGAGGGCGAGCTTGTCGTCGATGTCGTAGAAGACCACGGACAGACCCAGGGCCTCGGCGATCACCGAGAGCTGGCTGCCGATATTGCCGTAGCCGACGATGCCGAGCGTGCGGCCGCGGATCTCGTGGCTGCCGGCGGCCGACTTGTTCCACACGCCGGCGTGCATCGCCGTGGACTTCTCGTGCAGGCGGCGCGCGAGGGAGATGATCTCGGCGATCGCCAGCTCGACGACGCTGCGCGTGTTCGAGTAGGGCGCGTTGAAGACCGCGACGCCGTGCCGACTGGCCGAGGCGAGGTCGATCTGATTGGTGCCGATGCAGAAGGCGCCGATCGCCATCAGCTCGGGGGCGTTCTGCAGCACCCGGTCGGTGATGTAGGTGGTGGAGCGGATGCCCAGCAGGTGGACACCCTGGATCGCCTCGATCAGCTCGTCCTCGCCGAGGGCGCGGTCGAGGGTCTCGACCTGATAGCCCTTGCCGCGCAGGAAGTCGGCGCCGTCGGCGTGGATGTTCTCCAGCAGCAGTACGCGCACGTCAGCGTCATCGAGGGTGCGGAGCGGTTCGGTGGCCGCAGCGTTCATCGTCATCATCGTCATCTCAGTCATGCCTCCGGTCAGCAGTCAAGGGGCTGACGCGGGGCCCAGGCGAACGGTCCCGGTGTCGAACTGTCCCATCGCTCCCTGGTGGTCACCCACCTCAACGCCAGTCGCGACAAGACGTCTCCATCGTACTGGTACGGGCGACCCCACCAAATCCGCGCTCACCTTCCGGACACCCGTCTGCCCGGTGGAGGTACGCCATCAACCTCACCCCGCGACTGGAGGCGATGGCCTACCGCCACCCCGGGCGTAGCGATGACCAGCTACCGCCACCGGGTCAGGAGGCGGTGAAGGCGGCGAGGGCCTCGGGCGGGATCTCCTGATCGAGATTGGCCAGGCGCACCTGACCCTGGGCGATGAGCCGGCCGTGGCCATCCGTCGAGTCGAGGTGCCACAGCTGCTGCGAGCGGCCGCGGTGGATCGGCGTCGCGGTGGTGGTGATCGTGTCGCCGACCTTCGCCTGCCGCAGGAAGTCCGTCGAGTTGTTGGTGCCGACGACGACACCCTTCGTGCCGAGCCACACCTGCCCGGCGATGCTGGCCGTGGACTCGTGCACGGCACAGTAGATGCCCCCGTGCGGGATCCCGAACGGCTGCAGGTGCCGGTCGGTGATCGTGAAGCGCACGACGACCTTGTCGGGGCCGACTTCCAGGTGCTCGACGCCGAGCACCCCGTCCAGTCCGGGGATCTCACTCATGGAGGCGACTCTAACCGGGGGCCGACGAGGGGCCGCGCGGACCGGCGGCTGTCACACCCGGCGACTAGGCTCGGGAACATGGACGACGTGCTGGAGGTCACCGGATCGGTCACGCTCGACGACGCCGAGGAGGTCCGCCCCGGGGCCGTTCTCAGCGTCAAGCTGGTGGACGCCGAGGGCGAGGTGCTCGCCGCGACCGCCGCGAGCATCGACGAGCTCCCGGCCAGTGTCGCCCTGTACGCCGACCCGGCCCAGGTGGCACGCCCCGATCGTCTGTTCCTCTGGGCCCTCCTGCGCGATGGCGACACCGGCTGGGGCACCTTGGAGCTCGTCCGCGTGACCGGCGACCACACGGAGATCAGCCTGAACCGCGTCCCCGGCGGCACGCGGTGACCGCATGATCCGGGTGCTCACATGAGGCCGGGCCCGAGCACCCAGGCCACCCACCTCGACCCCTCCGAGGTACGCAGCGTCGAGGCGGGCCCGGTGCTCGGTCGCATCGCCCGGGTCCTGCGCCCCTATCGGGCCCAGATCGGGGCCGTCGCGGGCCTCGTGGTGATCGCGGCCGTCCTCACCTCGATCGTCCCCTTCCTCACCCGCGCGGTCTTCGACAACGCCCTCTTCCCCCAGGACGGCTCCGGCCCGCATCTGTCCCTGCTCGGCTGGCTGGTCGCGGCCATGTGCGCACTGCCCCTGCTCACCGCGCTGCTCGGCATCGCGCAGAACTGGCTGACCTCCACCATCGGCAACTCCGCGATGGCCGACCTGCGCGGCGATCTGTTCGCGCATCTGCAGAAGATGGAGCTGGCCTTCTTCACCGCCACCAAGACGGGGGCCATCCAGTCCCGGCTCGCCAATGACGTCGCCGGTGTCCGCACCGTCCTGACCGATACGGCGACGTCCATCCTGCAGAACTCGGTGACCGTCGCCGCCGCCTTCATCTCGATGGTCATCCTGTCCTGGGAGCTGACCCTCCTCACGCTGGTCCTCATGCCGCTCTTCGTATGGCTGCAGCTCAAGGTCGGCCGCCGTCGCCAGCAGCTCGCACGCCGGACTCAGGAGTCCCTCTCGGAGATGACCGCCATCACCGAGGAGGCGCTCAGCGTCTCGGGCATCCTGCTGTCCAAGGTCTTCGACCGCGGCGATGCCGAGGTCGAACGCTATCGGGCGGCCAACCGTCAGCAGACCCGACTGCAGGTGCAGCAGGCGATGACCGGCCGGGCCTTCTTCGCCACCGTGCAGACCTTCTTCGCCATCACCCCGGCCCTGCTGTATCTCGCCGCCGGCTTCATGATCGGCGGCGGCACCGGAGGCCTCACCGCGGGCACCCTCGTCGCCTTCACCACAGTCCAGGCGCGGCTGCAGATGCCCCTCCTGTCGCTCATGCGCGTCACCCTGGACGTGCAGACCTCGCTCGCCCTCTTCCGGCGGATCTTCGAGTACCTGGACCTGCGCCCCGCGATCACCGACCGCGAGGACGCCCGGCCCCTCGGCGAGGTCGAGGGGCGGGTGGAGTTCCGCGATGTCTGGTTCCGCTATCCCGAGGCGCGACGACTCTCGGGGGATCGCGGCGGGGATCGCTTCGGCGACACCGGCATCCGCATCGAGGGCCAGGAGGTCGAGGAGGATCGCTGGGCCCTCACCGGTGTCTCGCTGACGGTCGAGCCCGGGCAGCTGGCGGCGATCGTCGGGCCATCGGGATCGGGCAAGACGACCATGACCTATCTGGTGCCCCGCTTCTACGATGTCACCGAGGGTGCCGTGCTCATCGACGGCCAGGATGTCCGCGAGGTCACCCAGTCATCACTCGGCGGGACCGTCGGCATGGTGACCCAGGAGCCGTACCTCTTCCACGGGACCATCCGCGACAACATCGCCTACGCCCGCCCGGGCGCCACCGCGGAGCAGATCGAGCGGGCCGCCCGCGACGCCAATATCCACGAGCGGATCATGTCCTTCCCCGAGGGCTACGAGACCATCACCGGCGAACGGGGCTACCGGCTCTCCGGTGGGGAGAAGCAGCGGCTCGCGATCGCCCGCGTGCTGCTCATGGACCCGCGGATCCTCATCCTCGACGAGGCCACCTCCGCCCTCGACACCGAGACCGAACGGCTGGTGCAGGAGGCCCTCGATCGCGCGACCCATCAGCGCACCACCATCGCGATCGCGCACCGGCTCTCCACGATCCAGAACGCCGATGTCATCTACGGGCTCCAAGACGGCAGTCTCGTCGAGCACGGCACCCATGCGGAGCTGCTGGAGTCCGATGGCCTCTACGCGCGCCTGTACCGCGAGCAGTTCACCCATGTGCGGCGCCGCGAGCCGGATGCCCGGCGCGCCGATATCCCGCTATAGGTCGATCCAGAAGCGCTGCTCGCCCTCGTGGTTCAGTCCGTCCTCGGGCACACCCCCGTTCGCGAGCACGACGCGGCGCGACCACTCGTTGTCCGGCGCGACGGTGAGCAGGACGCGATCGAGGCCGAGCGACCGGGCCAGCACGAGTCCCTGGGCGAGCATCTGCGTGGCGTGTCCGCGGTGCTGCCAGGGCTGGACCACGTGATAGCCGATATGGCCACCGCCCTCATCCGGGGTGAGCCGGTGGCGCACCACCAGCGAGCCCAGATAGTGCTCGCCGGCGACGAACCAGAACAGCGTCGACGGGACTCCCCAGCGCTCGCGGACCCCGACGCGATCGGCGACGAAGGTCTCGAAGTCCAGGCTCGCGGCGTGCAGCCACGAGGTATCCGAACCGCGAGCCCGCATGTCAGCCTGTTCGCCGGTCAGATAAGACACCCGCACCGAGGTCGTGGGCTCGACCAGCCGCGGTGCCTCCGGCAGGACGATCACGTCCCTCGCCCCTCGTCCGCGAAGTGGGCGGCGAGGCGACGATGCCGGTGGCCGAAGAGGGCGCGCACGATCGTCCTCGGCACCCGCGCCGGGACCGGGAGGCGGGGTTCGATCGTGAGCTCGTCGGTGACGAGCGTCCGGTCCTCGCCGACCGGCATGAGCCGGCGACGATGCTCCCAGCTGCGCGCCACCAGCATCGACGACCGCTCATGGAAGCCATAGGGAGGATCGAGCTCGGCGATCATCAGATCGTCGTAGTCGACCGGCAGGAGGCCCCCGAGCCGCAACCAGGCCTTGCCCAGCGGGACGCCGACCGGCACGGTGGCCACCGTCGCGTCCTGATACCCGCGGGGCATCCCCATCGAGAGGATCGGCGCGAGCTCGTCGTTGATCCCCTCCGGCGAGGTCACTCGCTCCCAGACCCTGCTGATCGGCGCATCCACGGTGACCGCGAGCTGGACGACGACACGTTGACCCATGCGCCGACGCTACCGTCTACGCGCCGGTTGCGGGAGAACGAGGAGTCGCGTTCGATAAGGACATGAAGCCTCGAAGTATCCGCCCATCCCTCAGGAGCCGGTGAGGGATGGATCTCGGCACTCTGGCCAATGTCGGCCTCGTCGCACTCTTCATTCTCATCGGTGGTGTCTTCGCCGGCACCGAGATCGCCTTCGTCTCGCTGCGCGAGAGCCAGATCGATCAGCTCGATCGACGTGGCGGGCGCGGCGCCCGGGTCGCCGCCGTGGCGCGCGATCCGAACCGCTTCCTGGCCGCGGTGCAGATCGGTGTCACCGTCGCGGGCTTCTTCTCCGCCGCCTACGGTGCCTCGACGATCGCCCCCGATGTCGCCCCGTATCTGCGCGATCTGGGGCTCTCGGCCGGTGTCGCCGACAGCGTCTCGCTCATCGCGCTGACCCTGCTGATCGCCTACCTCTCCCTCGTTCTGGGCGAGCTGGTGCCCAAACGCTTCGCCCTGCAGAAGTCGACCGGCCTGGCACTCATCACCGGGCCGCCGCTGGATCGCTTCGCGCGGTTGATGCGGCCGGTGATCTGGCTGCTCTCGATCTCGACCAATGCGGTCGTCCGGCTACTCGGCGGCGATCCACGCGCGACGAACGAGGAGATGACCGAGGAGGAGCTGCGCGAGCTGGTCATCACCCACGAGGGACTCCCCGACGACGAGCGCCGCATCCTGCACGATGTCTTCAGCGCCGCCGACCGCTCGGTCGCCGAGGTGATGCAGCCGCGGCCCGATGTCGTCTTCCTCTCCCGCGACGCGACCCTCGACGATACGGTCGCCACCATCGCCGAGCAGCCGTACTCGCGCTATCCCGTGACCGGCGAGGACTTCGACGATGTCCTCGGCTTCGTGCACGTGCGCGATCTATTCGCCGCGCAGCAGCAGGAGACCGCCGGCGACGTGCTGATCGGCGATCTCGTGCGCGAGATCGTGGTGGTGCCGGCGACCAATCCGCTGTTGCCGACCATGTCGATGATGCGGCAGCAGCGCGTGCACATCGCGGTCGTCATCGACGAGTACGGCGGTACCGACGGGATCGTCACGCTCGAGGATCTCGTCGAGGAGCTCGTCGGAGAGATCGAGGACGAGCACGATGACGAGGACGCCGCGGAGGACGGCGATCTCACGGTCGACGGCGCGCTGAACATCGAGGACTTCGCGGACGAGACCGGGGTGGAGCTGCCGGACAGCGGGGACTACGAGACCGTGGCCGGCTATATGCTGGTGCAGCTGGGACGGGTAGCGGAGGTGGGCGATCGGGTGGTTTCCGGCGATCACGTCATCGAGGTGGTCGAGGTGGACGGCCACCGCATCGCCCGTGTCCGTGTCACCCGCTGAGGGCGCCCCTCTGCCAGGGGCGCTCGGCGCCCCTGGGCGAGGGTCTCAGAGGGCGAGGCCGACGTACTTGGTCTCGAGGTACTCCTCGATGCCCTCGTCGCCCCCCTCGCGACCGAAGCCCGAGGCCTTCATGCCGCCGAAGGGGGCGGCCGGATTGGACACGACGCCCTGATTGACGCCGACCATGCCCGTCTCCAACCGCTCGGCGACCAGCATCGCGCGCGACAGGTTCTCGCTGAACAGATAGGACACCAGCCCGTACTCGGTGTCATTGGCCATCCGCACGGCCTCGTCATCGTCGGCGAAGGTGAAGATCGGCGCGACCGGGCCGAAGATCTCCTCGGACCAGACCGCCGCCTCTCCGGTCAGCTCGGCCAGCACGGTCGGCGGGTAGAACCAACCGGCCCCCTCCGGGACCTCGCCGCCCGTGAGGACCTGAGCGCCCTTGGCCTTCGCATCGTCGACCAGCTCGGCGACCTTGTCACGCTGCTTCTCCTCCACGAGGGGGCCGACGTCGACCGACTCGTCCGTGCCGTCGCCGACCGACAGCCCGGCCATCCGCTCGGCCAGCCGGCGGCCGAACTCGTCGGCCACGGACTCGTGGACGAGGAAGCGGTTGGCCGCAGTGCACGCCTCGCCGAGATTGCGCATCTTGGCGAGCATGGCGCCCTCGACGGCCTTGTCCAGATCGGCATCCTCGAAGACCAGGAAGGGGGCGTTGCCGCCGAGCTCCATCGAGACCCGGAGGACCCCTTCGGCGCTCTGCTCGATGAGTGAACGCCCGACCTCGGTGGACCCGGTGAAGGTCAGCTTGCGCAGTCGCGGATCCCGAATGATCGGCTCCATCACATCACCGGTGTGGGAGGTCGTGACGACATTCAGCACACCGCCGGGCAGTCCGGCCTCCTCCAGCACGGAGGCCAGCCAGAGCATGGTCAGCGGAGTGAGGCTCGCGGGCTTGACGACCATGGTGCAGCCGGCGGCGATGGCCGGTCCGATCTTGCGCGTGCCCATCGCGAGCGGGAAGTTCCAGGGGGTGATCATCAGGCACGGACCCACGGGCTGCTTCATGGTGAGAAGGCGCGTGGCGCCGTTCGGGGCGACCGAGTAGCGGCCGGCGATCCGCACCGACTCCTCGGCGAACCACCGGAAGAACTCGGCTCCGTAGGCGATCTCGGCCTTCGACTCCTTCAGCGGCTTGCCCATCTCCAGGGTCATCAGCAGGGCGAGCTCGTCCGTGCGCTCGGTGATGAGCTCGAAGGCCTTGCGCAGGATCTCGCCGCGATCGCGCGGCGGGGTGGCGGCCCAGTCGGCCTGCGCGGCCACGGCAGCGTCGATCGCGGCTCGGCCGTCGGCGACCGAGGCATCGGCGACGCGGGTCAGCACGTCCCCGGTGGCGGGGTTCTCGACCGCGAGCGTGGCTCCCTCCGCGGCATCCCGCCAGGATCCGCCGATATAGAGCTGAGTGGGAGTCGTGGGCAGCGAAACAGTCATATTCGTCACTGTAAGACCTCCTCGGGGGTGGTCGCAGGACGCTCGAGGATCTGTGGGATGCCTGCACCGATACCGAGCGGCTCCCCCGCTGGTTCGCACCGGTCGCCGGCGATCTCGAGCTCGACGGGCGCTATCAGATCCACGGCAATGCCAGTGGCACGATCACGGCCTGCGATTCGCCGAACGGCTTCAGCCTGACCTGGGAGTTCGGCGGTGCCGTCTCCTGGGTCGAGGTCGCGATCGAGGCCGATGGCGATGATCGGGCGCGGCTGACGCTCACGCACACCGCCGGCGGCGAGGACCGCTCCTTCTGGGACACCTACGGACCGGGCGCCACCGGCGTGGGTTGGGATCTGTCCCTCTTCTGTCTGGCGATGCATCTCGCGAACGGGTCCAGCCCGGCCTGGACCCAGATTTGCTCCCCATTCGTCAACCGGAGTGCCTTGAGGTTGACGAATGGGGAGCAAATCTCGGTTCAAGCGGGGCGGTCGCGGCGGTTGCGATAGATCTCGCGGACGCGGACGACCACGAACCAGCAGACGACCACCAGCACCGCCAGGATCACCAGCCGCTGGAACCAGTCGGCATAGGGCTCGATGCGGTGCCACTGCGCCCCGAGGGAGTAGCCGGCGATGACGAAGATCGAGTTCCAGATCAGGCTGCCGATCGTCGTGAGCGTGAAGAACAGCCAGAAACGCATCCGTTCCACGCCGGCCGGCAAGGAGATCAGGCTGCGGAAGATCGGCACCATGCGCCCGAAGAACACCGCCTTGGTGCCGTGCTTGGCGAACCACCGCTCGGTCATCTCGAGGTCGCTGAGCTTGAGCAGCGGCGTGTGCACGAAGACCCATGCCGTGCGGTCGCGCCCGAAGAGCCGCCCGAGCCAGTACAGCAGGCAGGCGCCGATGACCGAGCCCGCCGTCGTCGCGAAGAGCGCGCCGGCGAGCGAGAAGGTACCCATGCTGGCGGCGAAACCCGCCATCGGCAGCACGATCTCGCTGGGGATCGGGGGGAAGAGATTGTCGAGACCGACGGCGATCGCCGCGCCGAGCAGGCCGAGGCGATCCATCAGGTCGACCATGAAACCGGCCAGGCCGTCCACGTCCTCCACGCCCGGAGTGTTCGAGGAGGCCGCCAGCACCGTGCTCAGATTCACCTGGCGAGCATAGACAGGACAGCTGAGAAAGCCGTGAAGACGTCAGTCGTCGGCGAGGGCGTCGGCGTAACGCGCGACCGCGGAACCGTACTCCGGGAGGGTCGGCGCGAGGGCATGCAGCGCGACCCGCAGCGCCTCGCCGCTGTGTCCCTGATCGTGCAGGGCGAGCGCCAGGAAGGCGTCCCGCGCGCCCCCGACGACCGGCGACGGGGCCAGCCCGTTCAAGACGCCGATCGCCTCCTCGGATCGACCCAGAGCCCGCAGCGAGCTCGCCAGCTGCACCCAGGCCCGCTGCTCGCGCTCGGGGTCGAGACCACCGGCGAGCGCCTGACGGTACAGCGGGACCGCGTCCGAGGGCCGGTCCAGGAAGTCATGGGCCGATGCCAGCTCGTACAGTGCGACCGGATCCCCCTCGGGCCGACGGGCGACCAGCATCTCCATCATCGTGAGTGTGGCGCTCGGGTTCTCCCGCTCCGCCATCGCCCAGAACTCGGTGACCTCACGCTCCCAGCTGTCCACGCCCATGGAGATATCGTGGCGCAGCCGGTGGCACTCCGCCACTGAAGGCCGGGCTCCGGGACTGCCCTGAACGGCCCCTGAGATACCCCGTAATCGCCTGTCTTGCCAGGAGATGATCGCTCACGCTGATGGATATGCGTATCTCGGTGAAGTTCCTCATCGGCCTGCTCCTCGCCGCCGTCGTCACGGTCGGCGCCTTCGCCGCGTGGGTCGTCATCGCCTTCACCCAGGCCCCACTCGACACGGTCGGCGAGGTCGACTTCGACCGCCCCGTGACGATCCCGCCGCTGGCCGACTCGCGGATGGAGGACGGAGTCCGCCACTTCGACCTGCGGCTGCAGAGCGGGATGACCGATCTGGGAGCCGACCAGCCGACTCCCACCTGGGGTGTCAACGGCGCGATGCTCGGTCCGACCCTGCGCGCCGAGCGCGGCGAGACGGTCGCGATGCGGGTCCGCAACGAACTGCCGGAGACGTCGACCCTGCACTGGCACGGCATGCACCTGCCGGCCGAGATGGACGGCGGACCCCATCAGGTCGTCGAGCCGAACCAGACCTGGACACCGACCTGGACGATCGACCAGCCGGCGGCGACGCTCTGGTACCACCCGCATCTGCACGGGGCGACCGCCGACCACGTCTACCGCGGGCTCGCCGGGATGTTCATCCTCGACGACCCGCAGGAGGCGGCACTCGATCTGCCACGCGACTACGGCGTCGATGATCTTCCGCTGATCGTGCAGGACAAGAACCTGGACGACTCCGGGAAACTGGACATGAGCGAGTCCTTCTTCGGCTCCGCCGGAGTGATCGGCGAGACGGTGCTCGTCAACGGCACGCCCGACCCCTATGCCGAGGTGACGACGGAGGCGGTGCGGTTGCGACTCCTCAACGGCTCGAATGCGCGGCCGTTTACCTTCGCCTTCGCCGACGAGCGAGATATCGATCTGATCGCCACCGACGGCGGACTGCTGGAGGCGCCGGTCACGATGGACTCGCTGCAGCTCTCCCCCGGCGAGCGCGCGGAGATCGTCGTGCGCTTCGAGCCGGGTGAGGACGTGGTGCTGCGCAGCGAGCCCAGCGACACGCGCAATACCTTCGCCGGCGGACAGGACCGCCTCGACCTGATCGAGTTCCGCGCCGACTCCCGGCTGACCCCCTCGCCTCCGCTACCGCAGCGACTGGCCGAGGTGCCGCGGCTCGACCCCGCGGACGCCACGCAGGAGCGGTCCTTCCGCCTCGCCGACTCCACCATCAACGGCAGGGAGATGGACATGGAGCGCGTCGACGAGGTGGTCGACGCCGGGGCCACGGAGATCTGGACCGTCACCAATACCGATGCCGGTTCGCACAACTTCCACGTCCACGACGTGCAGTTCCAGGTGCTCGACATCGACGGCCGCGAGCCACCCGCGCATCTACGCGGCTGGAAGGACACCGTATGGCTGCGACCGAGCGAACCGGTGCGGCTGATCATGAGGTTCGGACACCACACCAGCACCGAGTGGCCCTATATGTTCCACTGCCACACGCTGCGGCACGAGGACGACGGCATGATGGGACAGTTCATGGTGGTCGAGCCGGGCGAGTCGCCCGGAGAGATCCCGGGTGCGGGCGGCCACGAGCATTGACGCTCAGACGAGGGCGGCGATCTCCTCCAGATCGGCGAAATCGCACCAGGGGCACTCGACTCCCAGATGGTCCGCGCTGAGCGTGTCGAAAAGCGCCCCACCGCGCTCGCACCAGGGGCAGCGCGCGGCCTCTCCGGCCGTCTCGAGGATCTCGATCGTCAGCATCGCGTTCGTCATGGTGACCTCCTGATCTCAGCCTAGGAGCGACCACCGACAGAACCGCGACGACGGGACGCGTGTCGGGTTCCGATGAGCACGGCGCGCCGATCGCGCCCACAATGTTCCCCATGTCCCGCGCACCGGCCAGTGAACCCGTTCGCGCCTACACGAGTCTCACCATCGCCCTGATCGTCACCGTCGCGAGCTTCGTGGCCGCCTCGGTCGCCGGGGTGATGCCATCGGACGGAGCCCTGCGGCTGATCAGCACCTATGTCGTGTTCTGGCCGCTGAACGTGTTGATCTACCTCGTGTGGACCCACCGGTCCTACGCGCGCCTGGATCCGGCGCAGCTGCGGCGGGTGGGACGCCGCGATCGCCGCCATCTGCGGAGCCGTGTCGGGCGGTTCTTCTACTCGGGGGGCGCGGCCAACTCGACCATATCGGCCGCCATCGTCTCGGTCGTGGTGATGGTGATCCTCGCGCAACGGCCTGAAGTCCGTGGAGATCCGCTCTACATCGGGCTGGGACTGCTGACCGTGGCCAGCTCGTGGGCCCTGATGGCGTACTCCTTCGCCCAGGAGTACCTCTACCTCGACGCTGACGGGGGCGACGGCGCACCCGCGGTGGAGTTCGACTTCGAGGAGCGGCCGCGATTCGGCGACTACCTCACCCTCGCGGTACTGCTGTCGACGATGGCCGCCACCGTATCGGCGAGCATCCGCACCCGCGAGGCGTGGCGGCTGGTGCGCGTCAACGTGCTGCTGGCTTTCGCCTTCAATTCCGTCATCGTCGCGATGATGGTCTCGCTGCTCTTCGGCGGCCTGATCGACTAACCCTCTGCCGTGGTGCGTACGCCGCTCGAGAGGCGGGACTGGGGGTTCCTCAGCCGGCGGAGGACGGATCGAGCTCGGTGCAGATGCATGCCTCATTGCCCTCGGCATCGGCGAGAACCCACCAGCTCGGCGCGAAGCGATCGGTCACCAGCGTGCCGCCGGCCTCGACGACCGCGCCCACCCGTTGCTCGGCGACATCCACCGGCACCAGCACGTCGAGATGGAGGCGGTTGCGCTGCGGCCGCGGCTCGTCCATCCGCTGGAACCACACCGCCGGGAGATGCCATCGGGATCGACCAGGTCCCCGTCGGACTCGTCGTAGCCCAAGGCGGCCTTCCAGAAGGGCCGGATCGCGTCGGCGTCCAGTGTGTCGATCGCGATGGTCACCCGGCGCGGTGCCGCCGGCTCCCCCTCGAGCCCGAGTTCATCGGCGATCGCGGAGATGCGCGCCGCGAGGGCGGTGTCGCGCTCGGTCAGCGCGCCGACATCGTGCGAGACCAGCGCGACGTGGACACGGCCGTAGCGCAGATCGAGATCGGGATGGTGCTCGGCCTCCTCGGCCACATCGGCGACCCGGGTGACCAGGCCCAGGCCGGTCACGAAGTCGCCGGTGGCGAAGGTCGCCCGCAGGACACCCTCCACGACCCGCCAATGACGCGGGTCGACCTGATCCGTCACCTCGGCGAGAGACAGCGAGGAAGCACTCATGGTTCGAGGGTCACATGGATCGCGGCAGGTCGCTCGGCGCCGTCAGTACGTGAGGATCCGCTGTTACAGGACACGGCAGCGGTCTTTGACCCTCGACTCCTCCATGTGATCAGCATCCATTGAATCCTCGATCTGGGTAAGCGCATCACAACGGCAAACGGACAACGGGTGAAGGGGGTCGGCTTGGTCAGCCAGTCCGGGAAGTCACGTACGAGCTCGCACCAGCCGCAGAGTGGAGACCACGGCTACTGTCACGAACACCACGAAGAGGACGAGAAGCTCGGCGGGTCCGATCCGCTGGCCGAAAGCGCTGAGAATGACGAGGAACCCGACGACCAGTGCCACATACAGTAGCGCCAGACGCTGCAACGTTTTCATATCCATTGCTCTTTCTTTAGGAGGCTCCGTCAGTGTAAAACCGAAAACCGTCACGGATTCCTCACATGGATCGCGGCAGGTCGCTCGGCGCCGTCAGTGCGTGAGGATCCGCTGATACAGCACGTGATCCTGCCAGCGCCCGGCGATGTGCAGGTACTCCGGCGCGACGCCGAATCGCACGAAGCCGTTGCGTTCGAGCACCCGCTGCGAGCGCACATTCTCCACCAGCGTCCCGGCCTGCAGCCGATGCAGTCCGAGCGGTCCCCGCGCGAAGTCGATCACCCGCGCCAGCGCTCGCGACATCAGGCCCCGGCTCTGAAACCGCGCGTCCGTCCAATAACCGACGTGACCATTCTGAAAGGCGCCGAGGACGATGTCGTTGAGATTGATCGTCCCGACGACATGATCGTCGTGCGAGAGCACGAGCGGCAGCTGGGTGCCCTGGGCCACCGCGGTGAGCATGCGCTCGATGCGGTCGAGCTGGCCATCGACGGTGAAGTATTCCGGTGGCCGTGACGGCTCCCAGGGTGCGAGATGCTCGCGATTGCGGACGAGTGCCGCGGCGAGCGCCGGCGCGTCGTCGGGCTCGAGCACGCGGAGGACGACACCGTCCTGGAGGGCCATGGGGAACCTCATGGGCCGAGTGTAGGACGCAGACGCCCCGGCCCCGGCCTATTCGTGACGCTGGTGCCGGACGACGCCGTCGCGGCCGCCGAGCCTCGAGACCTCGTCGTGCAGCCGGGCCATGGTGCGGTCGAGATGGTCGGCCACCACCGCGGCCTGGTGCAGCTCATCGCGCAGGCGCTCGGGGATCTCGCCCTCGTACTTGTAGTAGATCTTGTGCTCGAGGCTCGCCCAGAAGTCCATCGCGATGGTGCGGATCTGCACCTCGACATAGACCTGCTCGGTGTGATCGGACAGGTAGACCGGGGTCTGCACGATGAGATGCAGACTCTGATAGCCGTTGTCCTTCGGCTCGACGATGTAGTCCTTGACCTCGATCACGGTCACATCGGGCTGACTGGTCAGCATGTCGGCGATCCAGTAGGCATCGGCCACGAAGGCGCAGGTGATCCGCACCCCGGCGATGTCGCGGATGTGCTCGCCGACCTGTTCCAGATCCCGTGGGCTGCCCGTGCGCTCGATCTTGTCCAGCAGGCTGTCCATCGACTTCAGCCGCGTCCGCACATGCTCGATCGGGCTGTACTCGTGCGTGTGCTCGAACTCCTCGCGGAGGATGTTGATCTTGGTCTCGAGCTGGTCGATCGCGAACTGGTACTTGAGCTGGAAGGCCACCAGGCGGTTCTGGAGCTCCTTGAGCGCCATCCGCGAGTCACCGGCGATACGGTCCGGAATCGCGCGGAGATCGGGCAACGTCTCGGAGAGACGCTCGAACTCTGATTCGCTCACGGTGTCCTTCTGGCAGTCGGCCGGCGACGCGGCGGCGGTGTCACGACGAGCCTAACCAGGGCGGGCAACGTCCGCTCGGGCTGCTGAAAGCAGCCGTCGTGCCTACCGTCGTCCTATGAGCGAGCACCCCTCCGCCCCTTCACCGACCGACCGCCGCGGCGCCTCCCGGGCGATGCTCGCGGTGGTGCTGCTGGCCGCGATCGCGCAGGCGGCGGCTCCGGTGATCCCTTTCACCGGCAACGGGGCGCAGCCGAACGAGTCGACGACCGACCTGCTGATCACGCCCGCCGGGTACACGTTCTCCCTGTGGGGACTGATCTACGCGTTGTCGATCGTCGCGGCGATCGCGATGGTCGTGACGGCCTCCACCGGCACTGTCCGCCCGCAACGGCTGAGCATCAACCTGCTGGTCGCCTTCGCGGGCGCGGCGGTGTGGATCGCGGTCTCGGCCGCGGAGTGGTCCTGGGTGACCTCGATCGTGCTGACGGTCATGGCGGTGGCGCTGCTGGACGCGGCGCGCATCGCGGCCGCCGGTGACGTGGAGGCACCCCGCTGGCTCGTCGTGCTGGTCCGCTCGACGATCGGGATCTACGCCGCGTGGGCGACCGCCGCGGTCTTCCAGAACTGGGCCTCGGACATCGGAGCGAGCTTCGGTGACCCGGCCGAGCCCTGGTGGCAGCTGGCGGTGCTCATCGCGTCCGTGCTCGTGGGAACGGCCGTGACCGCTCTCTACGGCGCCCGGTTGCCGCTGTATCCGGTGACGCTGGTGTGGGCCTTCGTCGGCATCATCGTCCATGCCTGGGGCGAGACGGCCGCGGTGGTCGCCACGTGCATCGCCGGCATCGTCGTCGCCCTCGCCGCCCTCGGGTGGTCCTTCGCCCACGAGCGCCGTACCCGGTCCCGACAGGGGTAGGCCATCAACCTCATTCGGTGACGATGAGGTTGACGGCCTACCGCCAGCGCGGGGGAAGGGTTGACGGCCTGCCGCCACGTGGCGGGCGGGGTCAACGCCGACGACCGCCGAGCACCAGCCAGCCCACCAGACCGACCACCACGACGCCACCGGCGACGAGCACGATGGGCATCGTCATCGAGCCCTCGTCCTCCTCGTCATCGGACGCGTCATCGGGAACGGGGTCGCCCGGAGCGCCGACGGAGAACGGGATTCGGCCGTTGATCGGGTGACCATCGGCCGACACCACGCGCCATCGGATCTCATAGGACCCGTCGGGCAGGTCCGAGGGGACCTCCGCACGGACGAAACGACCATCGAGCACCGCGTCCCCGACCGCGCGGTTCTCGCCCTCGCTGTCGATGACCAGCAGGGTCGATCCGGTCTCGATCAGGGCTTCATTGAACTCCAGCTCGACCTCGGAGGGGGCCGCATCGAGCACCTCGTCGGCGGCCGGCGTACTGCCGATGAGCTGGGCGTGGGCCGCGGCCGGCGAACCGGACCACAGCAGCACGAGGATCGACGCCGTCGAGACGGCACCGAAGAGACGTAGGAGACGCATCAGAGAACATCCTTTCGGAAGGAAGGGAGAAGTCGGAAGAGGGCTGCGCCGAGGGCGCAGCCGAGGATCAGGATCACCAGCACCGCGACGGGGCCAGCCGGCTCGCCCGACCGCTCGGCGAGCGAGGAGGATCGCGGTGACACCGACACCAGCACGCCGGTGATCGCCACGACCACGGCCAATGCGCTCGCCTCGAGGGTGAGGATGCGGTGCAAGGTCCGACGAGCATCGGACGATCGCTCGACCGAGCCGACGAGCCGGCGGCGGTTCCACGCGCCGAGGCCGACGACGAGGACCGTGACGATCATCTTGACGAGCACCAACCGCCCGTAGCCGGTCTGCCAGAGGCCCTCGAACGACCCGGAGATCCGCCAGTAGAGCACGGCCGCGGCCATCACGAGCAAGGCGATCGTCCACGCGGCCACCGATGAGAAGCGGGCGACGATCCGGGCCGCATCGCGGGCCCGGGGCCGTGCGGAGAGGACGATCAGCAGTCCCACGATCCCGCCGGCCCACACCGCCGCCGCGGCGACGTGGAGCAGGTCCGCGGGCAGCACGAGCCACGCCGGCCCGTAGCTGCGCGTATGGCCCACCACCGCCAGGGATCCGAGCACCGCGCCGGCACCCGCCCCCGACAGCACCGGCCCGCCGCGCCGAGGCGCACCCAGGATCGCCGCCGCGCCGAACACGACGAGGAGGGCGGCGACCGTCGAGGAGCCGGTCGCCGTGATCCCTGCGGACCAGACTCCCAGCGGCTCTCCGGACTCCCACCACGCGGTCAACGGCACCAGCAGCACGGCCCCGACGGACGCGGCCACAGCGGATCCGGAGGTGGCCCGGCGCAACCGCGCGCGGGCCACCTCATCGCGCCGGGTGACGGGTGCCGCCAGTACCCCGAAGACGGCGAGACCGGCCAACAGCAGGACGCCTCCGTAGCGCACTGCCTCGGCCACGGCCTTCAGGACATCGACCTCCCGCTGCTCTTGCACCGATGGCAGCGGGATCACGCTCTCGCTCGGCGCGCCGACCGAGAAGCTGATCCCGCCCGTCACCGGATGGCTGTCGGCGGAGATCACCCGCCAGCGCAGCAGATAGGTGCCGTCGGCGAGCTCCTCGGAGGGCGCGATGACCAGGTCCTCCCCATCCGTGGAGACCTCCGCGGCGACCGCCCGGCCCTCGGCGTCGAGGAGCTCATTGCCGGCGGAGGCGGGGGTGACCGGCTCATCGAAACGGACGGTGATCCGGTCGGGAGCCGTCGGGACGACCTGGCCGTCGGCCGGGTCGGTGTCGACGAGATTGGCGTGAGCGGACGCCGGTGACGGTGCCGCCAGCACCAGCAGGACGGATGCGACCAGCCCGGCGAGCACCGCCCGCCGGGCGGTCGCCGGGCTCACGCCGCGCGCCGACTGCGGAGCAGAGCCGTTCCGCCGGCCGCGAGACCGAGGGCTCCGAGCACCAGGCCGCCCCATCCGGCGATCTCGGCTCCGGCGATGGAGGTGTCGTCCTCGTCGACCCCCGAGCCGGACGCCTCGGTGAGCGTGACCGAGGGCGCCGGGTGGGCCGGCTCGTCCTCGCCTTCCGTGGCGGTCTCGGTCCAGGCCGTCTCACCCTCCTCGCAGGTCTGCAGGACGGGGAAGACCACATCCTCCCCGGCGGTCTCGGGAAGCGGGAGGGCGAGCTCGAAGGTGTCGCGGATGCCGTCCTCGAGTGGCTGATCGGCGGTGAAGATCACCTGGTCGATGTGATCGTCGGCGGTCGTGGTGCTGATCTCCCAGCCCGGGTGCGCGGTCGGGGTGACCGTGACGACCTCTTCGGGGATGTCGATCGCGACCGACGTGGTGGGCGAACCGTCGCAGCCGTGCCCGACGGCGAAGCTGAGAACCGAGTAGGCACCGGCTTCCGTGGTGGTGGGTGTGATGTCGATATGAGCCGAGGCGCCGGCGGCGCCGAGGATCACCAGGGTGGACGCGGTGCAGCCGATGACGGCGGCGCGCGTGAGATGACGATGATGCATGAAGGGTCCTTCGACTGAGCTCCTGCGAGGGCAGGAGAGGGAGCGGCACCGTGATCGGTCACGGGCCGCGGATGGATCGGGAGTCAGTCGACGGACGGAGGTCCGCGGGTCGGGAGCACCGCGGTGTGACAGGCGACCGGCACCAGCCGACCGGTCGCCCCGTAGCCCGGGAGCCTTCGCAGACTCGGCGGGGCGGCGGTCAGTCTGATGCGGGCGCGTGTTAGCCATCGCCAGAGCCGCCACCACAGATCCTCGGCGGAGCTCAGTAGCACGCAGCTGACCACGGTGGCCACGATGTGGGCGGCGAGCATGCCGAGGGAGAGATGGGCATCCCCGGTCACATAGGACGAGAGACCGTGCACGGCGACCTGGGCGGTACCCACCCCGAGCAGGAGCATCGGAAAGGACCAGCGCCGACCGGACATCGCGAGGGCGAGGAGCGCCGCCACGACCACCACCGGCATCAGGGCCACCACCGGGGGTGGAGTGCCGTGTCCGAGCACATGCGCCAGCAGCGCCACGCCCGTCACGACAGCACCGACCACCAGCGCGCGGAGAGCACGCGCTGCCGGAGCGGTCGGGGCGATCACGCCCCCATCGTAGGCTCGGCCGATCGGCGCCGATCGTCGCAGCCCAGGTCCCCGCGCGCGCTACCGTACGCACATGCTCGACGCCGACCGCCTGCTCGCGGGTCCCCGGGGACGGAGGCTGTGCTTCGAGCTGATCGCGCAGGCCGCCGACGGGCTCACGGGCTGGGTGTGGGAACTGATGACCCCCGAACCGGGATCGGCGCCGTATCTGGCTGCGGGCAGGTCCTGGGGCAGAGCCCTTCATGCCTTCCGGTCCGCGATGCCGTCCGCGAAGGAGCCGACCCGGGTGCGTGACGATGCCGATCTCGACGGCTTCACCGCGCATCTCGCCACCATCGACGTCGTCCTCGACGCCGATCGGCTCATGCGTGCCTTCTCCGCCTCCGCCGACCGAGCGATGTACTGGCAATCCCCGGATCAGGAGGACGTCCTCTGCGCCCATCCGGCGGTGATCCAGGCACTGCGACCGATCGCCGAACAGGTCGTCGCACACCCCGATGCCTGTTGGTGGTCCACACCGGCCGCGGCGGAGCAGTGGTGGCTGGCGGATTCGGATCTCACGGACGGCGAACCCCTCGCCGACGATCCATGGGAGCTCGCCGGGTGGTGGTCGACACCGATGCCCGCCGCCTACACGACGCGCGCCGTCGGCGACCTCGGGCCGGTCGGGCTGTGGCTGGAGGAGGACGCCTTCGACCACACGCGCTACGAGGCCCGGCTGGTCGACGTCCCGGGCGCGGTACTGGAGATCGACGCGTCCGACGCGTGGATCGAACTGTGTCGGCGCCATCCGCGCGAGGTCCCCCGAGACATGGCCGACACCTGGCACCAGGTCACCGGACGGCGCGGACGGTGGGTGCTCCCCGACTGGCGCGTCGTGGCATGCGAGTGGGCCGGCGTGCACGTCCAGCCCTCCGCCTATCTGGCAGGCGCGACCCGTGCCTTGCCGGTCGACGACACGGCCGCGACGATGATCGCCGGCTGGCATCCCGATGCGACCTACTGGTTCACCCGGCCGGCAGTGATCCGCACGGAGCAGTGGCACCGCCAGGGGGACGCCCCCTGGCGGCGCGCCTGATGGTCCCGGCCTGCTCGAGGGGGCGGTGCGTCATCAACGTCATCGAGCCCGGTTGAGGTTGACGAGGTACCGCGCTCGCTCGCGAAGGGTTGACCACCTACCGCCGCCGAGGCGGAAGGGTTGATGGCCTACCGCCACCAGGGGGTCAGGCTCGCGCGACCGCCCGGCCTGCGGCCCGGCCCGAGAAGATGCAGCCGCCGAGGAAGCTCCCCTCCAGCGCGTTGTAGCCGTGCACACCGCCTCCGCCGAAGCCGGCGACCTCGCCGGCCGCATAGAGACCGGGCACCGGATCGCCGTCGGCGTCGATCACCCGCGAGTCCAGATCGGTCTGCAGCCCACCGAGTGTCTTGCGCGTCAGGATATTGAGCCGGACGGCGATGAGGGGGCCCTCGTCGGGATCGGTGAAGCGGTGCGGCTTGGCCACCCGCACGAGCTTGTCCGTCCGCGAGCGGCGGGCGTTGGCGATCGCCATGAGCTGCAGGTCCTTGCCGAAGTCGTTGGCGAGCTCCGCGTCGCGGGCGAGCACCTGCCGTTCCACCAGATCGGCATCGAGCATCGGTCCGCGCGGCTCCTCGTCCTCGGTGACGATGCCGTTCATCTTCTGCACCAGCTCGCGGACGGTGTCGGCGACGACGAAGTCGATGCCGTGCTGTTTGAAGGCTTCGACCGGCCCCGGGGCGCCCTTCGCCAGACGGCTCTTGAGCAGGAAGCGAAGGTCCTTGCCGGTGATATCCGGGTTCTGCTCGGAGCCGGAGAGGGCGAACTCCTTCTCGATCACCGACTGGGTGAGCACGAACCAGGAGTAGTCGTAACCGGTCGAGAGGATCTCGCGCAGTGTGCCGAGGCTGTCGAAGCCCGGGAAGTTCGGGGCGGGGAGACGGCGTCCGGTCGCGTCGAGCCACAGCGAGCTCGGGCCCGGGATGATCCGGATCGCGTGATCGGCCCACACCGGATCCCAGTTGTGGACGCCTTCGGTGTAGTGCCACATGCGGTCCCGGTTGACGATGCGCCCGCCGGCATCCGCGGTGATGGAGAGCATGCGGCCGTCGACATGCGCCGGGACGCCCGAGATCATGTGCCGCGGCGCGGGGCCGAGCCGGTCGGTGGGCCAGTTGTCGCGGATGAGGTCGTGGTTGTGGCCGATGCCGCCGGAGGTGACGATCACTGCGGGAGCCCGCAGCTCGAAGTCCTCGACCTCGTCGCGGTTGGAGGCGACTCCGCGGTCGGCCTCGTCGGCGGCGAGGATCGCCCCGCGGACCCCGACGACCGTGCCGTCCTCGACGATCAGCTCGTCCACCCGATGCCGGAACCCGAACTCGACCATCCCGGTGCGCTCGGCGGCCTGGACGGGTTCGGCGAAGACCCGGACCACCTCGGGCCCGGTGCCCCAGGTGAGATGGAAGCGCGGGACCGAGTTGCCGTGACCGAGGGCATCGCCGCGGCCACGCTCGGCCCAGCCGACGATCGGCAGGACCTTCAGCCCGAGCTCGCGCAGGTAGTCGCGCTTCTCATCGGTCGCGAAGCGCACATAGGCCTCGGCCCACTGCCGCGCCCAGATGTCCTCATCGTCGAGCCGGTCGAATCCCGCCGATCCCTGCCAGTCCTGCCAGGCGAGGTCGAAGGAGTCCTTGACGCCCATCCGGCGCTGCTCGGGCGAGTCGACGAAGAACAGTCCGCCGAGGGACCACCAGGCCTGTCCGCCGAGATTGGCGCGATTCTCCTGATCGAGCACGAGCACCCGCTTGCCGGCGCGGGCGAGCTCATAGGTGGCGACGAGACCGGCGAGACCGGCGCCGACGACGATGGCGTGCGGCTGACGCGAGGATGACTGCATCTCACTCCTGGAGGACGGGCCACACGAGGGCGGCGAGTTGGTCGATGGCGGCATCGATATCGGCAGGGCTGTGGGAGACGGGCACGGCGAGCGCGAGCCCGTCGACGACGCTGATGACGACGCGGAGCAGCGCCCGCGGGTCGGACACGGGGGACGAGGCGAACAGACCGGCGGCCCCCGACATGAGGATCCGGTGATACTCCTCGGTGGCTGGCTCCAGCGCGACGCGCAGGGCGGCATCGGTGCGCGCGGCGAGCATGAGCTCGTGCCAGGTGCGGTTCTCCGTCGAGGACCCGAGGCGGACCAGCTCGTCGAGCACTCGGCGCAGGGTCTCCCGTGAGTCGACCGGCTCGATACCGGCGGCGGCGAAGGCCGCGCCTTGACGCCGGGCGACCTCGGTGGCCGCAGCGGCCAGCAGCGTACGGCGATTCGGGAAGTGCCGGAAGAGAGCGCCCTGGCTGAGGCCCGCCCGTTCGCAGACGGCCTGCGTGGTGGTGGCGGCATAGCCGCGCTCGTTCAAGGAGGCGATCGTCGCGTCGAGCAGTAGCGCGATGGTGCGCTCACGCCGCTCGGTCTGGGTCGCCATGACGCGAGCATGTCACGCCCCCGCCGAAAAAGAAAGTGCTCACTCTCTATCCTGTTGATCATCCGAGCGCGGCAACTCAACGACCTCGGAACCTCCCCCGCCGAACCGGGTTAGCGCAGGATCCCCTCGTGCAGCGCGCGGAGCACCGCACGGGTGCGGTCCCGGGCGCCGAGCTTGAGCAGGATGGTGGAGACATGATTCTTCACCGTCCCCTCGGCGAGGAACACCACCTCCGCGATCTCGCGATTGCTGTGGCCGGCGGCGATCAGACGCAGCACCTCGACCTCGCGCTCGGTCAGCTCCTGGACGGCCGGAGCGTCGGCGCCTACGGGCGGAGGCCCGGCCTGGATCGCGCGTACGAGACGGTCGGTGATCGAGGGGGCGATGAGCGTCCCTCCCTCGGCGAGGGTCGCCACGGCACGCGCGAGTTGCTCGACCGTGACGTCCTTGAGGAGATAACCCCGTGCCCCCGCGCGCAGGGCCTCGAGGACGAGGTCATCGTCGTCGAAGGTCGTCAACACCAGCACCGGGATCTCGCCGCCGTGCTCGCGCAGCCGGTTCAGCGTCCAGATGCCGTCATAGCGCGGCATCCGCAGGTCGAGCAGCACCACGTCCGGGGCGGTCCGCTCGATGACCTCCAGCGCCGCGGCCCCGTCATCGGCCTCGCCGACCACCTCGATCCCGGCCAGGTCCAGCAGGGTGCGGATCCCCTGCCGCACGAGGGTCTGGTCGTCGACGACCACCACGCGGGTCATCGGACCGGCACCCGGGCCTCGACGCGGAACCCGCCCCCACCATCGAACTCGACCGCCCCGCCGAGCGCCGCGAACCGCTCCGCGAGTCCGTTCAACCCGTTGCCGGGCCGGACCCCCGAGGCTCCGACGCCGTCGTCGACCGCCGTCAGCACGACGAGGCCATCCGAGCATCGGACATCGACCGTCAGATTGTCCGCCCGTGCATGCCGCAGGGTATTGGTGACGATCTCCTGCATCGCCCGGACGAGGGTCTCGGTCTGCCGCTCATCGAGGGTCACGCCGTCCCCGACCTCCACGTCGACGTCGAGCCCCGGGGCGTCCTTGCCGACCTGCTTCAGGACGGTCGCCAACTCGGTGGGGCGCTCGCGCAGCTCGCCGACCGTCGAGCGCACATTCGCCAGCAGCTCACGCGCCACCCGGTCGGCACGCTCGACATGTTCCCTGGCCTCGCCACCCTCCCGGTGCCGCGCGGCCTCCAGCTCGAGGGTGAGCACGGTCAGCTGGTGACCGATGAGATCGTGCAGGTCCCGGGAGATCCGCAACCGCTCGGCCGACCGGGAGGTCTCCTCCAAGAGGACGGTCTGCGCCTGCAGCTCCACATGCGCCTCGGTCAGCTCCCCGCGCAGCCGTTGCTCGCGAGAGATGGCCGCGACACTGAAATAGGTGGCGATCTGGATCAGCAGGTAGAAGCCGGTCGAGATGACGACGCTCTCCCACCCCTGGCCACTCCGCCACGTCGCGGCGCCGATGACGACGGTATTGGCGGCGATGATCACGGCACTCGTGCGGCCCGTGACCAGATCCGGGCCGAAGGCCGCCAGCATCACCAGCAGAATCGGCAGCAGCCCCGGATGGTCGACCGTGAGCAGCAAGGCCCATCCCGCCGCGATCGAGAGCGCATAGGCGGTACGACCGACTCCCGTGCTCACGATCGCCGCGAAGACCAGAGCGAGGAAGGCGAGGACGAAGAGCGACAGCCACAGCGGATAGGGGATGGACGTCGCACTCCATCCCAGGAGCACCGGCAGGGCCACCCCGGCGCACACCACGAGCATGACGAGACCCGACCATTCCTCGGGAGCCACGCGACGCATGACGCCAGCCTAGGGCTCCGCGCGGCCCGCCGGGGGTGCCGGAAGTCATGCGCCCATCGCTGACGATCGGCACAGGCGCGGAGTCCCGCGATCGACCTAGCGTCGGCGTCATGACAGAACCCGCCATCCTCGTGGAGAACATCCGCAAGCGCTATAAGGACACGCTCGCGGTCGCCGACGTCAGTCTGCGCGTCGACCCCGGTGACGTGCTCGGGATCCTCGGCGTCAACGGCGCCGGCAAGAGCACCACCGTGGAGATCATCGCGGGCCTGCGGTCCTGCGACTCCGGCACGGTGCGTGTGCTGGGCCTCGACCCGCGACGCGACCGCAAGGCCGTGCGCCGCGTGCTGGGGGTGCAGTTGCAGGAGGCGCAACTGCACGACGCCCTCACGGTCAGCGAGCTCGTGGAGATGTACCGCAGCTTCTACGCCGACCCGCGGACCGCCGACGAGGTCATCGAGATGGTCGAGCTGGGCGGCAAACGCGACACCCGCTTCGAGTCGCTCTCCGGCGGTCAGCAGCAGCGCCTCTCGATCGCCCTCGCGCTCATCGGACGACCGAAGGTGGTCATCCTCGACGAGCTCACCACGGGACTCGATCCACGGGCGCGGCGACGCATCTGGGGAGCCATCGAGTCGCTGACCGAGGAGACCGTCATCCTCGTCAGTCACGCCATGGACGAGGTAGAGCGGCTGTGCGATCGGGTGGTGCTGCTCGATGCCGGTCGGATCGTCGCCGAGGGCACACCCGCCGAGGTGACGGCACGGGCCGGGACCAGCACCCTCGAGGAGGCCTTCGTCGTGATCACCGGCCACGACCTCGACGCCGACGACGATGAGGAGGACGCGGCATGAGCGAGCCCGATCAGAACCGAGATTTGCTCCCCCATCGTCAACCAGGGCCCTCCTCGGTCAACGAAAACCCAGCAAATCTGGGTACAGGGCGAGGGGCTGGTTGGCTGAGGCCGCTGGCGATGCTGGTGCGCGGCGAAGCCAAGATGGTCATCCGCGACACCGCCGGACTCGTCATCCCGGTCGCGCTGCCGCTGCTCATCATGGTGATGAACGCCTCCGCGGCGAGCAGCGAGGAGATCGTCGACGGACGGACCGCGCTGGACATCTTCGTCCTGCCGATCGTCTTCGCCATCGTCATCGCCACGATCGGCATCATCAACATGCCGAGCTTCCTGACGATCTACCGCAAGACCGGGATCCTGCGTCGGCTGGCGGTCACCCCCGTCTCGCCGATGACCGTCCTCGGAGCCCAGGTGATCGTCAGCCTGCTCCAGGCGCTGCTGGGGTTGACGATCGCCTTCACGGTCGCGGCGCTGGCCTTCGACGCTCGGCTGCCGATCGACCTCCTCCCGGCCATCGGCATCGTCATCGTGTCGATCGCGGCGATGTACGCGCTGGGCATGGTCGTCGCCGCCCTCGCCCCGACGCCCAATGCCGCGATCGCCATCGGCCTGATCCTCTTCTTCGCGATCGGCGCGATCGGCGGGATGTTCGGCGGATCGGACACGCTCCCCGATGCCGTCGCCCGTTTCGGGTCGATCCTGCCCTTCGGGGCCACGGTCGACGGGCTCTCCGCGGCCTGGGCCGGAGAGACGGTCCCGTGGCGGTCCTGGGTGAGCCTCGGGTCGACCGCCGTGCTCGGCGCGGTGATCGCGGCGGCCACGTTCCGCTGGGACCGGTGACCCTGGTCGGTGCCGTCGCGGCGGCCCTCTTCCCGGTCGTGTTCGTCCTCGACGGCCGGCCACGGCCGGGATACGACCCGCGACGACACCCGGTGAGCGCCCTGGCACTCGGGGCGCGGGGCTGGGTGCAGACCGCGAACTTCCTCCTCAGCGGCACCGGGATCGTGATCGGCGCGACCGGGCTGGCGCTCTCGCAGCCGTGGGCCGCGATCGCGGTCGGTGTCGTCGGGATCGCGCTGATCGCCTCGGGAGGCTGGCGGATGGACCCGATGCGCGGGTACCCACCGGGCACACCCGCGACGACGCCCGCGAGCTTCTCGTCCGCACATCGCCGGCACGACCAGGCCGGGACGATCGTCTTCGGCGGATTCCCGATCGCGGCGGCCGTGACGGCGCTGACCGGCGACGACCTCCCCATCCGCTGGCTCTCGCTCGTGGTCGCGCTCGTCTCGGGATTCCTCGCCGCGCGGTTCGCCACCGCCTGGGAGGACGACTCACCCGTCGCGGGGCGGTGGCAGCGGCTCTTCCTGTGGGTGGCGTTCGCGTGGCTCGTCGCGGTGTTCGCGAGGGCCTGACGACCTGTGCGGGATCCAGTCGATTCCCGCGATGGAGACGACATCGACCTGCCCGCGGCGGGTGCGGTTCGGCTCGGCGACGAAGAGCGGGGGTGACGAAAACGCCCGCGCGCGCCCATACTGTCGCCATGGGAGCCCGACTCTCGGACCGGCTGGCGGCGATCGTGGACGCGCTGCCGCTCGAGCCCGGTCTCCGTGTCCTCGAGGTCGGCGGCGCGCCCGGTGCGGCTGCCGTCGAGGTCGCGCGGCGCGTCGGGGAGATGGGGCACGTCCTCGTCATCGACCGGTCCGTGGCCGGGGCCGCGCAGACCCGGCGCCGCGCCAGCGAGCTGATCGACGCGGGTGTCCTGTCCGTGCGCTGCGTCGCGATCGAGGACTTCGTGCTCGGACCTGACGAGGAGCCTTATGACCTCGCCTTCGCCGTGCGTGTCGGCTGCCTGGACGGACGACACCCCCGCCTCCGGCAGGCCGCGCATCGTCGCATCCTCGATGCCCTACACCCGGCGGGCGCCTCTTCATCGACGGCGGCGATCCGCTGCAGGAGATCGCGGTCTGATCGAGGCCCGGCGCGCGGCGGTGTCCTCCTGGCGGTAGATCGTCAACCTCATCGAGACTCCATGGGGTTGATGGCCCACCTCCCACGCAAGCGAAAGGTTGACGGCCCACCGCCACCTCTCGTGGAGGGTCGAGCCGCGGGGTGGGGCGGATCAGTCCCCGGGCTGGAGATCGGGCCACACGCCCTTGGTGAGCAGGAAGCAGCCGTACGGCCGGCTCTCCCCCGTCGCGACGACGAGCCGCACCGAACGGGCCTCCTCGTAGAAGTCCAGGCGATCGACCGGCTCCGCGGCGATCTCGCGTCCCTCGGCCGTCGAGGCCGCCTCGATCGCCGCCCGCGCCACCTCGCGCGGCGCCTCGCCCGGAGCGCCGATCATGTAGCCCAATGGAGCCGCGACGAAGCGGTCGAGCGGCAGCACGCTGGTGATGGCCCCGATGGCGGTCGTGCTGTCGATCCCATCGAGCCGGACGACCTCGGCTCCGGCCGCGTAGGCGGGATAGTTGGTGTCCACGACGGCCAGCCGGTCGCCGTGGCCCATCCGCGCCAGCGCGTACAGCAGCTCCGGCCCCAGCAGCGGGTCAACGCCCTTCAGCATCTTCGGTTCCCTCTCTCATCGCGGTGATCGTCTCGGCCGGCGACAGCACCGGCACGGCGCCCAACCCGCTGGGCGCCAGCCCGTCGCCCTGCTGATGGGTGCCGCGGTAGTAGGCATTGGCCGCCGAGGAGGCCACCTGGATCTCGATCTCGTTGTCGCCGCGGCGCAGCGTCCCGGACGGTATCGGTACGCGGCCCGGGGCCCACGGCAGCTCTCGCATCGTCCGGCCGTTCACCGTCACCTGAGCCGAGCCGTGGACGACCGGCAGGGCCAGCTCCCACGCCTGATCGACATCATCGAGCGGCACGCTCAGGCGGTACACGCCCGTGCCCGAGAAGGTCTCGAAGCCCTGTTCCTCCCAGCCTCTGGCCGGGTCGACGGGGACACACGATCCCTCGATCTCCACGGTCCAACCGTCCGCGAGATGGCGTCGTCGCGACATGGGCGCGCCGCTGGAGACGACCTCGGCGAGGAACACCTCGCCGGGCGCGAGGGTGAAGGCGAAGGGCCCCTGCACCTCCTGCTCCGGCGCGACGGCGCCGGTGGCCGGATCCCAGCGGCGCACGCGGCTGACGGCGGCAGCCGGTCGCACCACGGCGGGCCGGGGATGGTCGGCATCGTTGAAGGCCATGAGGCGGACACCGTCCGTGCTCCAACCTCGCCGCACCCAGAGCTGGCCGGGGACGCCGCTCTCATCGTCGATCCGCAGGGCCGGCGACAGCGCGTCGAGGAGCCGGGGTCGCACGACCGACCAGTCCGGCAGCCCGTCCCAGGCGGTCCAGCTCGTCGATGCCCGCAGCCGGTCGATGTGTCCGGCGATCCCCGGATCGTGTCCGTCCGTCTGGGTCGCCCGCGGCGTGACGCCGGTCGAGAACACCCGGCCGCCGGAGGCCACGAAGTCGGCGATCACCGCGAGGGTCTCCTCATCGCGGAGGACCTCGACGCCGGGCAGCACCAGCACCCGATACGCCCGGTCGTGGGGCAGCGTGAGGCGACCATCGGCGACGGTCGCGGCGCGCAGGTCCCGCTCGTCGATCAGGTGATAGTCGACGCCGTCGCGGGCGAGATGCTCGGTCCAGAGAGCGGTGTGCTCGCCGAACTCGTGTCCCGGTCCCCCGTACCACGCGGTGCGCAGCGGATACAGCACCGCGACCTCGCCGAGCGGCTCCATGCCGTCGAGGAAGACCGAGACGCGTGCGGTCTCCTCCGCATACGCGCGGTGGTAGCCGAACCACGGCTCGAAGTTCACGCCCGGCGCGAAGTCGAAGCGCGGATTGGTGAACATCTCCTCGCCCTCGTGCCCGTCGGTGAGCCAATAGGCGTGCATGAGGATCTGCCGCGCGCCGAGCGCGAAGTGCCGGAGCGTCTGCGAGCGCAGTTGGGCCAGGGTGAGCTCCCACCATCCGGCCGCGAAGTGCGAACCGGGGACGACCCGGCCGAAGTACTGCTCGACGATGCATCCGGACCGCCCGTGGGCACGTGCGACGGAGTCACCGAACTTGGCCGGCAGCTGCGGATACTCGTTGCGGGCGTCGACGGCGGTGATCTGTCGCCAGCCGTCGACCCCGAAGTAGTCGAGACCGACATTGGGACGCGGGTCGTCGGCGATGATCGTGCCGGTCGGATCCCAGGACGACACGTGGGCGAGCACCTCGTGTCCGGTCAGGAGCACCCCGTGCTCATCGCACCAGCCGCGGAGCGTGCCGAAGAAGGCGTCCACGGCGCGCCCGGCGTAGCGCTCGAAGAACTCGCTGCGCAGCGCCGCGGTCGCGTCCCCGATGTCGCCGGCGAGCGAGGCGAGCATGGCCGGCCAGCGATCCCCCACGGCGACCCTGAGCTCGTCGTAGAACGCGGCCTCGTACATCAGCGTCGCGGCGATGACGCCGGGATTCTGCTCCCAGGTGAAGAAGCAGGCGTGCGGCTGGTCGAAGAAGACGTACTGGACCGTGGTGCCCAGCCGCTCGCCGAAGGCTCGCGCATAGGGGTCGTAGCCGACCTCCGTGAACCGTCGTGCGGCCCGGGGATCGAGATAGTTGATCATCCGGCTGCTCGCGCACCGGGCGCTCACGAAGAAGACGATCTCGGCATCGTCGCCGGACCCGTCCGCGACCTCGACCGCGAGCTCGCAGCCGTCCTCGCTCATGTCGGTGACCGCCGCAGCGTGCGTCACCTCCCGCACGACATCGCCGTCGCGAAGGACGGCGGCGACGAGCGACCAGTCGTCCCAGCGGGGCGTCCCGCCCTCGAAGACCCAGTTCATCCCGGCATCGAGCAGGTAGGCCACGTCCTGCGGGCGGATGCCGTCGATGCGCGCCGTGACGCGTCCGGCCGCCGCCGGCACCGCGACGTGGAACAGGTGTCGCTCGCGGAGGTGATCGTGACCGGCGACGACGCGGCCCCCCGCATGTCCGCTGAGCCAGTTGTACTCGTCGTAGATCCCCACCACCATGCCGAGCCCGGCGGCCTCGTCGGCGGCCAGCCGGCAGAGTCTCAGGTACTCCTCGGACAGGTACTCCTCGAGCGGGAAGGACATCCGCGTCTGGATCTGGAAGGACTGATACCCCGCCTCCCGCATGTCGCGGATCTGAGCGGTGATCTCCTCCGGAGTCGGCAGCCGATGCCAGAACCAGTACGCCGCCGGGGCGTTGTACGGCCCCGGGGCGGCGAACTGCTCCGCGGTCCCGGCCGAGACGACGCTCGTCTCAGGCACGAGCGGGCTGCTCCTTCTCCACGGCCGAGTAGTCCGGCTTCGGGTCCTGCTTGAACACGAAGGTCACGATCGCATACAGCGCCGAGCCGACCACCATGGCGATCACCACGCCGATATTGCTCGCGCCGAGCACGCCGTCTCGCTGCTCCTCGGTGAGCAGGAAGCCCACGACGCGGGCGATGTAGGGGTCGCCCGAGGTGACGAGCCCGAGCCCGAGCACGGTCGCGACGACGAGCGCCATCAGTGCCGTCCAGCGCCCGGAGCGGCCGCCCTGACCCGCGGGGAGCGCCATGTCGACATTCCATCCCATCCGGCGCTGCCGGATGAAGTCGACCAGCTGGATACCGCCCAGGGTCCCCATCGCGACCGCGATGAGGGCGAGGAAGGCCTGGAAGGTCGCGAGGAAGGAGGTGGAGACGAAGAGCAGGTAGAAGGCGCCGGCAGCGATGATGACGCCGTTGATGATCGTGATGATGACGCGGCTGCCGGGCACGCCCACGGCCATCAGCGCGAGACCGGAGGAGTAGATGCCCGTCATCGCCGCAGAGATCAACGAGATGACGATGACGATGCTGAACGGCACGAAGAACCAGGTCGGCAGCAGCACCGTGAGCGCGGCGATCGGGTCGATGGCCGCCTGTCCGCCGAGGTCGGGATTGGAGCCGGCGAGCAGGATGCCGAGGATCAACAGCACCGTGACGGGCAGCGCGATGCCCAGCGTGGTCCAGCCGATGACGCCGCGGGCCGGGGTGTCGCGCGGCAGGTAGCGGGCGAAGTCGCCGCCGTAGTTGAGCATGCCGAGACCGACCATCGTCATGGCCATGACGATGCCGCCGATGAAGGCGAGTGCCGAACCGGAGGGGTTGTCGCCGAGGCGGTCCCAGTGGATGTGCGGGACGATCATCGCGATGAAGACCAGCGTCATCGCACCGGTGAGCGCCGCGATCCACTGCTCGGCCTTCATGATCACGGCGTGACCGGCGACGGCGAACCACATCGTCAGCACCAGGACGATCACGAACCAGACGAGGATCAGCCAGGACACGGGACGCCCCGCGGCCGTGGCGAACTGCTCGGGCCACAGCCGGGCGAAGATATTCGCGCCGGTGGTCGAGGCCAGCGTGATGATCGTGACCTTCCAGCCGATATTGGACAGATAGGCGAAGAAGGCCGGGATCTTGTTGCCCTCATAGCCGAAGGCGAATCGGGTCTGTGTCAGCGTCGGCAGGCCGGTGCGCGGTCCGCCGACGGACAGGATGCCGACGAGGAAGGCCGAACCGGCGTAGCCGATCGTGCCGGCGATGATCGCCTGCAGCGGGCTGAGGCCGAGCCCGAAGACATAGATGCCGTAGCCGATGCCCATGATCGAGACATTCCAGGCGAACCACACCGCGAAGAGCCCCGCCGACCTGCCGCGACGCTCGTCGAGCGGCACCGGGTTGACGCCGTTCTGCTCCGGGCCCTTCTGCGCCACGACCGGCTGCTCGTGAGCTTCATTCGACATGGTGTGTTCCTCCGTTGTTCCGGCGCGACGACGATGGCGCGCCCTGACTGTGTGCGGCGGTGCTCAGACCGGGATGGGTCCGAGATGCGCGAGATCCTCGGTGCCGCGGAAGGCGCCCTGTGCGCCTCGATAGCCGACCGCGATGCTGGCCGCGCGGACGGCCCACGTCACGGAGTCGGTGAACGATGCGCCGTTGCCGAGGGCGACGCCCAGCGCACCGCAGAAAGTATCTCCCGATCCCACGGTGTCGACCGCGGTCACCCGCGGAGCCGGGATGTGCACGATCTCGGTGCCCGAGCGTGCCAGCGCACCATCGGCGCCGAGGGTCACGCAGGCGTCGATGCGCTCGGGCAGCCGGGCGACCAGGGCCCGGCAGTCCTCGATCCCGCGCGGCTCGGGGGCATCGAGCAGGGCGGCGAGCTCATGCTGATTCGGCACGAGCACGTCCACGGCGTCCAGCAGCTCGGCCGCGATCGGCCGGGAGGGGGCCGGGTTGAGGACGACGGTCCCGCCCTCCTGCCGGGCACGTCGGGCGGCCTCGGTCACCACGTCCACCGGCACCTCCTGCTGGAGCAGCAGCACACCGCCGGGGCCGTCGAGCAAGGTCGCCGGGAGGTGGTGGGGCGCGAGGCGGGCGTTCGCACCGGGGCTCACGACGATCATGTTCTCGGCGGCGCCGTCGACAAGAATGAGGGCGGACCCGGTGGGGACGTCCTCGAGCGTGACGAGACCGGAGATGCCGACCTCGGCCTCCGCGAGCTGACGTCGGACGTCGGTGCCATCGACACCGATCGCGCCGACGAAGCGCGTCACGGCGCCGAGCCGTGCGGCCGCGACCGCCTGATTGGCACCCTTGCCGCCGAGTCCCTGCGCGAGGTCGCCGCCGAGCAGCGTCTCACCGGGGTGCGGGAACTGGGGCACCTCGACGGTCGAGTCTCGGTTCACCGAGCCCACGACGGTGACCTGCGGTCGCATCGGCGACTCCAATCTGGGAGATCGTTTTCCCGGCAATCGATTTCCCTATGGTGACCCAGGTCGCTTTCCTCGTCAACCCCCGGTGTCGCCGAGGCCGCCTTGCGATAGCCTCGGGGCCCGTCCACCGATGAGAGGAAGACCCGTGAACAGGCAGCGCGTCCGGCTCATCGACGTGGCCGAGGCCGCTGGCGTCTCCCGGGCGACCGCCTCGCGGGTGCTGTCGGGCTCTCCCCGTACCGTCGACCCGGTGCTCGCCGAGCGCGTGTGGACCGTGGCCCGCCGCATCGGCTACCGCCCCCACCTGTCCGCCCGCGCCCTGCGCACCGGACAGACCGGCACCCTCGGCATCGTGGTCCCGACGCTCACCAACCCCTATTTCGTCGCGCTGGCGGAGGCCTTCGCCCGGCAGGCCCGCGACGGAGGCGCCGACCTCCTCATCGCCGACTCCCGCAACGATGTCGAGTCCGAGGCGACCCACCTGCGCCGGCTCACCGACGGTCGCGTCGACGCGATCGCCGTGGTGCCGGTCTCCTCGGCGGCCTCCGGCGCCGCCGTCCGCGAGGCGAGCGGGAGCGTGCCGGTCGCGCAGGTCGACCGCAGCACCGAGGACGGCGGGACCACGGCGGTCGTGCTCGACAACGCCGCCGGCGTCCGCCGCCTGGTCGACCACCTCCGGGACGTGGGACGCACGCGATTGGCCTATGTCGGTGCCGAGACCGCGTCCTCGGCCGGTGCCGAACGCCTCGCCGCCTTCACCGAGCTCGCCGGACCCGACTCACCCGCGACCCTCGTCTCGGACTTCTCGACCTCGGCCGGCCGCGAGGCCGCGCGCCGGCTCCTCGACGCGGGTGGCGACATCGACGCGGTCGTCTGCGGAGCGGACGTGCTCGCGGTGGGCGTCCACTCGACCCTCCAGCGCAGCGGCGTCTCGCTCCCCCACGACCTCGCCCTCGTGAGCTTCGACGACTCCGAGCTCCTCGAACTCACCGACCCGCCGATCACCTCGCTGCATCCGCCGATCGACGAGATCGCTCAGCGCACGCTCGCGCTGCTGACCGGCGAGGACGAGGCCTGGCGCGAGCCGCACGTCGAACGCCTCGCGCCGGGCCTCGTCATCCGCGAGTCCACCCACCCCTGACGTGACACGACGTCGCACTCGGGAAGCGAGATCCCCGCTCAGCCCGAACGCTCAGCCCTCCGCATCGCGCAGCACATTGCGGCGGATCTTGCCGGTGGCCGTCTTGGGCAGCTGGTCCACGACGTGCACCTCCCGCGGCACCTTGTAGGCCGCCAGGCGCTCCTTGACGAAGGCCCGGAGCTCCTCGGGCGCGACCGTCGCGCCCGTGGCCGTCGAGACATAGGCGACGACGGACTCGCCCTGGTAGTCGTCGGGGCGCCCGACGACCGCCGCCTCGAGCACGGCGGAGTGCTCGTAGAGCGCATCCTCGACCTCGCGGGGCCAGACCTTGTAGCCCGAGACATTGATCTGATCCTTCAACCGGTCGACGAGATAGACCCAGCCGGCCTCGTCGATGATCGCGACATCGCCGGTGCGCAGCCGGCCGCCCGGCATCGTCTCCGCGGTGATCTCGGGCTTGCGCCAGTAGCCGTTCATCAGCTGCGGGCCGGTCAGCTCCAGTTCGCCCTGCTCCCCGGGCGGCAGCGGCTTCCCGTGCTCGTCGAGGACGCGCGCCTCCATGTCCGGCAGCGGCACCCCGATGGACAGCGTGCCGCTCGGCTCGTGGACCGGCGCCTCGGCCCCGAGCGGGACCGCGATGATCGCCGAGCTGGTCTCGGTCATGCCGTACACATTGTGGATGTAGACACCGAAGCGGTCGATGAACCTGCGGACGGTGGCCGGCGGGATCGGTGCGCCGCCGGAGTACACGGCGCGCATGGACGCGAAGTGCTCCCGCCCCGCTCCCGGCACCTCCGAGAGCGCGTTGAAGGCCGTGATCGAGCCGACCATCGTCGTCACACCGTGTTCGACGAAGGCATCGAGGGCCACCTCGGGACGGAACCGATGGACGAAGACCAGCAGCGTGTCGTGGACCAGCGCCATCGTGGCATTGATGACGGCGCCGGTGATGTGGAAGAGCGGGGCGATCGCGAAGACCACGTCACCGGGGCGCAGATCGGTCCAGCGCGCATAGGAGACGGCCACCTGGAGAACGGCGCCGTGGCTGTTCATGGCGCCCTTGGGCGGCCCGGTCGTGCCCGAGGTGTAGGTCAGCAGGGCGACATCGTCCGCCGTGAGCGCCAGCTCGGGAACCCGGCGCCCGCGGTGCTCCTCGATGAGATCGGCGAGATCGGCGTCCGCGACCACCCGCTCGGACGGTGCCGCGCCGAAGACCCGTTCATCGTCGCGGCTCTGGAAGTCGCGCGGATTCGTGCTGATGAGCCAGCGCACGGAGGTGTCCTGGATCGCGGTGCGCGCGGCGTCGATCGTCTCGTCCTCACACACCATCGCGACGGCCTCGGCATCGACGATGAGCCGGCGCAGCTCCTCGCCGCGGTACATCGGGTTGAGGGTGAGGGCGGCCGCGCCGAGCTTCCACAGCGCCAGCAGGACGACGGCGTACTGCGGGATGTTCTGCAGGTAGACGCCGACATGCGAGCCTCGTTCGACGCCGCGCTCAGCGAGGGCGCTCGCCAGGGCCTCGGCCATCACGTCCACGTCCGCCACGGAGTAGCGACCGTCGAAGTAGGCGAGGGCCGGCGCTCCGGGCTGACGTCTCACCCGGGCATTCCACGCCTCGACGAGGGTCTCGTGGCCGCGCTCGATGCTGGCCTCCAGCCCCTGCGGGTACAACGACAACCACCGATGCTCCATGCCACATTTCCCTTCCGACCGATCGATCGCTCGGTTAGAGTGTTCGCACCCCTGTGATCCCTGTCAAGTCCTGGACGGAGCGACGCCATGACCGCAGTGCCTCGCGAGACCGGCGATGGGCCCCACCCGCTGACACCGATCCTGCGCGCGGCGCAGGACTGCTTCGTGGAGCAGGGCTACCACGGCACCTCGATCCGCGTGATCGCCGCGCGTGCCGGGCTCTCGGTGCCGGGCCTCTACCACCACTACCGCTCCAAACAGCAGATGCTGCAAGCCATCGTCCGGCATGCGATGGAGTCGCTGTACGCCCAGAGCCTGGCCTCCCTGGAGGGGGCGGGGACGGATGCGGGAGGCCGCTTCGATGCGCTGCTGGGCTGCCTCGTGCGGTTCCATGCCCGCGAACGCGAACAGGCCTTCCTCGCCTATAGCGAGATCCGAAGTCTCGACGATGAGGCACGCGGTGCACATATCGAGCGCCGCGACGCCCAGCAGCGGCTCATGGACGAGATCGTCGACGCCGGCGTCCGCGACGGCGTGTTCACGACACCTCATCCGGTCGAAGCCAGTCGGGCCGTGGTGACGATGTGCACGTCAGTGGCGCAGTGGTACCGACCCGATGGCCCGCTCAGCCCCGATCAGCTGGCCGAGCGCTATCTCGGCATCGCCCGGATGACCGTGGGCGCGGCTCACTGACGCCAGCGCGACCGGGCCCAGACGGCGACGAGCGCGGCGGCCACCACCAGGATCGCGGCGGCATCCCATCCAGCGGCCTGGGAGACGGTGGTCGCCCCGATCAGGACCGCCACGAGGACGGCATCGGCGAGCCACACCGCCCGGCCGGCCGATGACATCTCGCCGACCGGCGTCATGATCGGGGTGAGCAGCTCGAGCGGCATGTGCCCCTTGAACACCGAGAGGGCGCGGCAGGCGACGATCAACAGGGCGAGCGCGATCGCGACATGGGGCGCGCCTCCCATCGCGGCCGCGGCACCCATGACGACGGTCAGCGATGCCGTGGGGACCACGAGATGCTGCCGGACCGTGGCGGCGGGCGAGGTGCCGAAGGCCGAGGGACGGTCCCGGTCGAAGGCATGGAAGCGCAGTCCATCGCTGAGGAAGCACACCGCCACATAGCCGGCCAGCACCGCGATGATGGCGACCAGTGGTGTGACGGCCCGCTGCGCGATCGGCACGAGCGCCCCCGCGCTGCCGGCGGCCACGAGACCCGTGAGGGTCCGGCCCGGCGCGCGCACGAGGCCTACGAGATCACGGCGCAGGATCGCCGGAGCGGCGAAGGACGGTCGCCAGTGCCGGCCGATCCGGGTCGGCGCCCGCAGCACTGCTGCCGCCGAGGCGAGGTCGGCGGTCGCCGCGAACACCTCGACCCGGCTCCACCGGACGGCCTGGCCCCGGAGTGCGCTGGGACGGATCTTCGACAGGCAGCCCGGCACCAGCGCGAGGGTCGCGGCCCCGATCGGGAGGACGACCAACGTCCACCAGGCGGGGGAACCGTCGAGCGATCCCCATCCGGCCGTCCAGGCCAACCCTGTGGACGCCATGAGCACAGCGAGAAGGGCGATGGCGCTCCACCGCCGCGCCTGTCCCGCCAGCCACCCGACCGCGAGCAGCGCGCCGCTGCCCACGGCGACCGCCACGACAGCGAGAGCGGCGAACGGGCCCGGCCACTCCGAACGCGACACGAGCGCCACGACGACCAGGAACACCACCGTGGCGACGACCGCCGAGAGGCTGCGCCGCCAGGGGGCCCGCAGCCGCCGATCGAGCGGCACGGGTCCCGACACCACCCACTCCGCGTAGGGGGCCGGGACCGAGACGGGTCCGCGGGTTCGCCCCGCTGCCGCGACGGCGACCGCGACCAGTCCGGCACCCGCGGCACCCGCCCACCACGGCAGCGACCAGTCGGCGGCCGGGGCGAGCTGCTGGGTTCCCCACCGCGCCAACGGCAGGACGAAGACGAGGACGGACAGGATCGCGATGTAGAGGTCCGTCGCACGGTCGGCCCCACGCGGCCGCGTGCGGATCTCCCGCAGCAGCCGGTCGGGTGAGGTCACAGGCTGACCTGTCGCTGCGCCAGCCGCGCGACGAGGTCGTGGTCGTGACAGGCCATGACCACCGATCGTCCGTCCGCGAGGACCGCTTCGACCGCCGTGGCGAACAGGTCCTTGCGATCGGCGTCGAGGCGCTGCTCCGGCTCGTCGAGGACGAGGACCCGCGAGGGCCGCGCGAAGACCAGCGCGAGGCTGAACAGCTGCTGCTGGCCGGAGGACAGCTCGTGGACGAAACGATCGCGCAGAGCGCCGATCCCGAAGCGCTCCAGATCGTCCTCGACCTCACCGCCAGAGCCCCAGGTGGCGTGCACGAGCTGCACATGGTCGCCGAGTGTGAGGTCGGGGTAGAGCGCCGGCACGCCGATCAGGACCGAGAGCGCCGACCGCACCTCGGCGGAGCGTTCGTCGACCGGCTCCTCGTCGAGCAGGACCGTGCCACCGCTCGGGGCGAGTCGACCGCTGAGCAGACGCAGCAGTGTGGTCTTGCCCGATCCATTGGGACCGGTCAGCGCCACGCACTCGCCGGCGTCGACGGCGATATCGGTGGGCGGCACGAGCACCTGATCGTCGATGCTGGCGGTGATTCCCTCAGCGGCGAGCACGGGTCGGGTGTCAACGGTGTCGGCCATCATCACTCAGCCTAACGAGTTGTCACAGGCAGCGTCCGAGCCGCTGAGGCTCTACGTCGCGCCGGTCGATGTGGTGTTCGCCGACGCGATCACCACATCCGAGCTCGTCGGCTGATCTGGGATCACCCCACCGAGGCCAGCGCGAAGGGCAGCACGGCAGGGGCACCGGCGGCACGGAGCGCCCGGGCGGCGACGGTGAAGGTCCATCGGCTGTCGACGAGATCGTCCACCAGGAGGACCGGGCCGGGCGCACCGGCCAACGCACCGGACAGCTCGGGGCCCACCGCGAACCGTCCCCAGACCGAGGCCAGTCGGAAGGCGCTGTTGCCCCCAGGGCCGACGACCGGCACCGCCGGGTCGACCTCGAGGGTGCCGAGCAGCGGGAGCCGGCCCCGCTCGGCGATCAGCTGGGCCGCCGAGGCGACCAGCTGAGGCCGGGTGACCGAGGGCATCGCGACGACGCCGACCGGACGCTGCTGCCACGGCCAGTCGCGCAGGGTGGCGATCACGCCCTCCACCAGCCGCTCGTCGATCGGCGCGTCCGGGGCGCCCGCCGCGAAGATCTCCCGCAGCACACCACCCCAGCCGAGATCGGTGAGCCGGGCGATGGCACGACCGGCCTCCGGGCGCTCCTCGACGGCGATCCTGCCTCGGACATCGAGCCCCCGACGATCCGCACCGGTGGGCCACTGCCCCCGCGGGTCGATCGGCACACCCACCCGGCGCAGCTGACCCGAGGCCTGCTCGGCGGCGCCCCCAGGCACCTCCGTCGGATACCAGGCAACGGTGCACACATCGCACCGGCCGCAGGGGGTCGCGGTGGGATCATCGAGGTCCTGTTGCAGGATCTCCATCCGGCACCGCTCACCTCGCTCATAGGCGAGCATGGACTGCTGCTCGGCGATCCGCGCCTGCTCGATGCGGGCGTAACGCTCGGCGTCGTACTCCCAGCTCTCGCCGGTGGCGACCCAGCCTCCTCGCACCCGTCGCACGGCGCCGTCGACATCGAGCACCTTCAGCAGGAGCTCGAGCTGGGTGCGCCGGATGTCGACGAGTGCCTCCAGCGCGGGGGTGGACAGCGGCTCGGGCTCGAGCTCCCCGAGTACAGCCGCGACCCGCTCGGGATCGGGCATCGAGACGGTGGCGAAATAGCGCCAGATGTCCGGGTCCTCGGGACCGGGCAGCAACAGCACATCGGCGTGCTCCGTCGCGCGGCCGGCACGGCCCACCTGCTGGTAGTAGGCCACCGGCGAGGAGGGTGCCCCCAGATGCACGACGAAGCCGAGATCGGGCTTGTCGAAACCCATGCCGAGCGCGCTCGTGGCGACGAGTGCCTTGACCTCATTGGCCTTGAGTGCGCCTTCGAGGCGCTCACGTTCGTCGGGATCGGTACGGCCCGTGTACGCCGCGACCGGGTGTCCCGCCTCGGCCAGCAGACGGGCGGTGTCCTCCGCCGCGGAGACCGTGAGCGCGTAGACGATCCCGCTGCCCGGCAGCTGACCCAGGTGGGCGACGAGCCAGGCCAGCCGCTCACGTGCGCTCGGCAACTGCAGGCACCCCAGCCGCAGGGAGTCGCGGGCGAGGGAGCCGCGCAGGGTGAGGACATCGTCGCCCAGCTGATCGGCGACATCGGCGACGACACGAGCATTGGCCGTAGCCGTCGTGGCGAGCACCGGGACGTCACGGTGCAGACTCGCGAGCAGGGTGGCGATGCGCCGATAGTCCGGGCGGAAGTCGTGACCCCAGTCGGAGATGCAGTGCGCCTCGTCGATCACCAGGAGCCCCATGCGGGCGAGCAGATCGGGCAGCTGCTGTTCGCGGAACTGCGGGTTGTTGAGCCGCTCGGGCGAGACGAGCAGCACGTCGACATCATCGGCTGCCAGCCGCGCGCTGATGGACTCCCACTCGTCGACCGTCGCGGAGTTGATGGCCGCGGCCCGTACCCCGGCTCGCTCGGCCGCGGCGACCTGGTCGCGCATCAGCGCCAGCAGAGGGGACACGAGCAGCGTCGGGCCCGCGCCGCGGGCACGCAACAGCGCGGTGGCCACGAAGTACACCGCGGACTTGCCCCAGCCGGTGCGCTGCACGACCAGGGCCCGCCGCCGATCGTCGACGAGGGCGCTGACCGCCTCGAACTGACCGTCGTGGAAGACCGCGTCGGGGCGGCCGGTCAACCGGCGCAGTAGCTCGAGGGCTTGCTCCTGGGTGCTCATGTCCCGATCGTGTCAGGTCGCCCCGACAGAGCGCGGGGATCATCCACAGGTACCGCTCCGAGGGCGCTCCCACGCTCCCCGTCCTACCCTGAAACACATGGGATCGGCAGAGGAGACGGGTGACGACACCGACGCCGTGTACGACCGCTACTCCCGCCTGGTCCAGGACCTCCTCGGCGTCCCCGTCGCCCTGGTCACCAGGGTCGCCGACGACCATCAGGAGTTCATCGGCGCCGTCGGCCTCCCCGAGCCGTGGCAGACCGATCGCACCACCCCGTTGTCGCACTCGTTCTGTCAGTACGTGCGTTCCGACGACGCCCCGCTCGTCGTCAGCGACGCCCGCGAGGTGGACACGCTCCGCGACAACCTCGCGATCGGCGATCTCGGTGTCGTCGCCTATGCCGGAGTGCCGCTGCGCGACGGCCACGGCACCACCATCGGCGCCCTCTGCGCGATCGACACCGAGCCCCGCGCCTGGGACGACCGCGAGCTCGCGGTCCTGCACGACATCTCGCTCGCCTGCACCGCCCACCTGCGCTCATCGGTGGCGGCCGCCGAGGCGACGGCCGCCCGCGAGCGCACCGAGCGCGAGAGCCGGCGGACGGCCGCGCTGCTGCAGATGGCGGAGGCCTTCGCCGCGACCACCACGATCCGCGACGTACTCGAAGCGGCGAGCCGACTGGGCGAGCTCGTGGGAGCGGGAGCCGTCAGCATCGGACTGGCGGACGGCTCCGGGACGCTGACCTGGCACACCGGCGACGGCACCCGGACCTCGATCAGCGCCGAGGACTGGGACGGACTCCGGCGCGCACTGCCCGCCACCCCGGTCTTCACGACCTCGCCGGCCGCTCTCGGACCGGAGCTGCTGGAGCTGCTGCCCGATGACGTGACCGCGACGGCCACCGGCGCGGCCACCGTGCTCCCCCTCCGGGTCGAGACCCGCACCATCGGCCTGGCGGCGATCGTCTGGTCCGACACGCTCGCGGTTCCCGCCGCCGACCAGCTCACGCTGACCGCCCTCGCCCGTTACACCTCGGTCGCACTCGACCGCGCCCAGCTGCTGGAGGCGCGGCAGAATGCCGCCCATCATCTTCAGCGGTCGATGCTCTCGGAGGTCCCGGCGATCGCCGGGCTGCCGATCCGCGCCGTCTACCGCACCGCTCAGGCCGCCGACGAGGTCGGCGGGGACTGGTACGACGTTCTGGAGCTGTCCGATGGCCGCGTGGCGATCGCGGTCGGCGATGTCGCCGGTCACGATATCGAGGCGGCCTCGGCGATGGGGCAGCTGCGCTTCGCCCTGCGCACCCTGTTGTGGAGCCGGCACGCCGAGCCGTCGGCGCTGCTGACGGCCCTGGACGATCTGAACGTCAGCATCGGGCCGGACGCCCTCACCACCGTCGTGCTGGCGATCCTCGGAGCCCCCGAGGAGGATGGACGCCGCACGCTGACGTGGAGCAATGCGGGTCACCTGCCTCCGATCCTCCGACGCTCAGGGCAGCCGGCCGCGCTGATGGAGGCGGCCCCCGATCTCATGCTGGGCGTCGCGGCGGACAGCATCCGCGCCGACCACCGGACCCGGCTGGCACCAGGGGACGTCTTCGCGCTGTTCACCGACGGACTGGTCGAGCAGCGGGGAGCCGACGTCTCACGTGGGCTGACGGCACTGACCCGCGCCCTCGACGAGCGCGATCCCCTCGACCCCGATGACATCGCCCACGCCCTGACCCAGGGGACCGACCGCCGCGACGACCTCGTGCTCCTCACCCTCCGCGTGGACTGAGTGTCCCCGTTGAGTGTGGGGCACCCCACACTCAACGAGTGCCCTAGACCTTCGCGGCGGGCTTCTCACCCAGCGACTCGAGCAGCTTCTCGCCCTCGACGTCGAGATCGGGGAGCAGCCGGTCGAGCCAGCGCGGCAGTCTCCAGGCCCGGTCCCCGAACATCGCCATGAGGGCCGGCACGAGGGTCATCCGCACCAGGAAGGCGTCGATCGCGATCGCGACGGCCAGGGCGAAGCCGATCTGCTTGATCATCGGATCGCCGTTGAAGATGAAGCCCGAGAACACCGAGACCATGATGATCGCGGCAGCGACCACCACCCGGCTGGAGTGCGAGAAGCCGTCGATGACGGAGTCGCGACCCCGGTGGCCGTGCACCCACGACTCACGCATCGAGGACACCAGGAACACCTGGTAGTCCATCGCGAGGCCGTAGGCGATGCCGGTGACCAGGATCGGGAGCATGGCCATGACCGGCCCGGTCGAGTCCAGGCCGAAGAGCTGGTTCACCCAGCCCCACTGGAAGACCGCGGTCGTCAGACCGAGGGTCGCGAGGATCGACAGCAGGAAGCCGGCCGTGGCCTTCAACGGCACCAGCAGTGAACGGAACACCAGGGTCAGCACCAGCAACGACAGCACGAGCACGATCGCCAGGTAGACCGGCATGACATCGGCCATCTTCTCGGCGATGTCGATGCCCATCGCGGTCTGACCGGTGATCCCGAGCGTGACGCCGAAGTCCTGTTCGTAGCCGTCTGAGGCCTCGCGCAGCTCGTGCACCAGGGTGTCGGTCTCCGGATCGGTCGGGCCGCTCTGGGGGACGACGGACATGATGACGGTCCGGCCGTCCTCGCTCATGCCCGCCACCTCGGCGGAGGCGACATCCTCATTGCCGGAGATGTCCTCGGCCACCGCCCCGACGGCCGTCGGATCGACCGGATTCTGATCGGCCGATGCCACCACGACGAGCAACGGGCCGTTCGAGCCCTCACCGAAGGCGCGACTGGTGACCTCGTAGCTCTCGCGCTGCACCGACCCCTCGTTGTAGTTCTCCCCCGATGGCAAGCCCATGCGCATGTCGAGGGCGGGGATGGCTGCGACGGCGGCGATGGCCACGACACCGATCGCGACCACGAAGCGGTTCTTGGTCACGAAATTGGCCCAGCCCCGGGCGATGCCGTGGTCGTCGCCGTCGACGACCTTGCGCGAGTAGCTCTCCCGGGCCTTCGGGCGGACGATCCGCTCTCCGACGAGCCCCAGCAGAGCCGGCAGCAGGGTCAGCGCGACGAGCACCGAGATCGCGACTGTCGCGGCGGCGATGATCGCCATGCTGCTCAGCAGGCTGATGCCGATCACCAGCAGGGCGAGCAGGGCGATCACGACGGTGGTGCCGGCGAAGAACACCGCGCTGCCGGCGGTGCCCACGGCGCGACCTGCCGCCTCATGTGCGGTGAGCCCCTCGCGCATGACCAATCGACGCTGCCGATTGACGATGAAGAGGGCGTAGTCGATGCCCACGGCCAGGCCCAGCATGAGGCCGAGGACGAGGGACATCGAGTTGAGCTGGTAGAAGTGCGCGAGGGCATAGGCGCCACCCACACCGGTGCCGACGCCGACGATCGCCGTGAGCAGCGGTAGACCGGCGGCCACGAGCGAGCCGAGGGTGAGGATCAGCACCACGGCCGCGACCACGAGGCCGATCACCTCGCCCAAACCCACGACCTCGGGCAGCTCCTGCAGGGACCCGCCCGGCAGGACGTTGATCCCGGCGTCCTCCGTGGGCTGCTCAGCGGCATGCAGGACATCCTCGATGGTGCCCTGCGGCAGGTCGAAGGTCTGCTGGGTGAACTGGAACTGCAGCATCGCCACGCTGCCATCGGCGGAGACCACCATGCCCGGAACCGGCTGCGCCTGGGCTCCTTCACCGACCACGAGCGGAAGGGGCTGGTCGAGCTCGACGCCCGAGGCACGCGCCGCGAGCGCCTGCTGGACGGCGGCGACCTGCTCGGCGGCCTGGGCCTGGGCGGCCTCGGGGTCGGCACTCGCGGCGAGCTCGGCGGGATCGACGACCTCGCCGTTCTCGTAGACATCCGCAGCGGCCTGGCCGAGCGCGGCGGCCGCCTGCGGGTCGTCGTAGAAGTTCTCGCCGTCGGGTGCCTCGAAGACGATGGCCCCTTGCCCGCCGGCGGCCTCGGGCAGGTCCGCGGAGAGCTGGTCGATGACATCCTGCGCCGGGACGTCGTTGATCGTGAACTCCGAGCTCATCCGCGGCGTGTTCAGCGCGAGCGAGCCGCCGATGACGGCGAGCAGGATCACCCACGCGCCGATGAAACGGAACGGGTGGGCGAAGGCCGACTTGCCGAGCCGGTAGAGCAGCGTGGACACGCGGGCGATCTCCTCAGAACAAAGTGATAGACAACTCTCATATCGTAGAATGAAGTCCCAAGCCGGACCACGTTGAGCACAGGAGAGTCATGTCACAGCGCCGCGACAGCCGTCGCAATGCCGAGCGCATCGTGCAGGCACTGCGCGAACTGTGGACCGCCGATGCCTCACCGTCGATGGAGCAGGTGGCCCAGCGTGCCGGGGTGGGCATCGCGACGCTCTACCGCCACTTCCCGAATCGCGGCTCGCTGGAGATGGCCACCTGCCAGGCGCTGTTCGCCGAGGAGATCGCCCCGATCGTCGACCGCGCTGCCGCGGCGGACGAGCTGGACCTGCTCGCGGTGGCCGAGGAGTTCGTGGCGGCGATCGGCCGCTATGCACCGCTGCTCAGCGCGAGCGAGGTCTCGGAGGTGACCGACGAGGCCCTCGAGGCGCTGGCAGATCCCTTCGTGGAGCTCCTGCGCTCCGGCCAGGAGGCAGGCGTCCTGCGCCCGGATCTCGAGCCGGTGGACCTCCTCTGGGTCCTGCGGATGCTGGTGCTCGGCCTGACCTCCGAGGCCTCCTCGCGGACCGTGCGCCGGCGATATCTGGCCCTGATCCTGCCGTCACTGGGACCCGGCGGACCGGCCATGCCCCCGTTGTCCGAGGACGACTACGAGCGACTGGGGATCGCGCCGGAGAACCGGGGCCCCGCCCCCGCCTGACCAGCCCTACCCCTGGGTGGGCGGTACGCCGTCACCCTCATCCACCGGCCACGAGGTTGACCGGCTACCGCCGCCGCGGACGGGTCAGGCGGTGTCGAGGCAGGTGAACTGGCGGCGGTAGGCGGCCGGGCTCGTGCCCCGCAGTGCGCCGAAGTGGTGCCTCAGCGTGGCCGCCGCGCCGAATCCGCACCGGCGGGCGATCTCCTCGACGGACAGCCGCGTCTGCTCCAGCAGCTGCTCGGCCCGGCCGACCCGTTCGGCGGTCAGCCATTGCAATGGGGTCGTGCCGGTCTCGTCGCGGAAGCGCCGGGCGAAGGTGCGCTCGGACATGCTCGCCACGCGCGCCAGCTCGGCCACGGAGATCGGCTCGTCGAGTCGATCGCGGGCCCACTGCAGGACATCGCCGAGGGACTCGCAGTCCTCGGCTCGCACCGGGGTCGGCACGAACTGCGCCTGGCCGCCCCCACGATGCGGGGGCATGACGATGCGGCGCGCGGCCGTGGCCGCCGTCGCGGCGCCGAAGGCCTGTCGCATCAGGTGCAGATTGGCGTCGATCCCGGCCGCTGATCCGGCCCCGGTGAGAATCGGCCCGTCCTCGACGTAGAGCACCGAGACGTCGACCTCGGTCGCGGGGAAGCGTGCCGCCATCTCCTCGCCGTAGCGCCAGTGGGTCGTGGCGCGGCGATGGTCGAGGAGTCCCGCGTAGCCGAGCGTGAAGGCCGCCGTGCAGGAGGCGACGATGGTGGAGCCGTGATCGTAGGCCGCCCGCAGAGCCTCGCTGATCGCGGGCTGCTCGATCCGGAAGTCCCGGCTCGCGGCGACGGCGACCAGGTCGGCGGTCGCCACCCGCTCGAGATCGTGCTCGACGTACAGGTCGAAGCCGGACGAACCGCCCACCCGTCCCGGCCGTGGCGTGCACATGGTGACATCGAAGACCGGGTTGTCGTCCTCGGGGTGGAAGGGCTCGGCCCAGATCTCGGTGATGACGCCGAGTCCGAAGGTCTCCACTCCCTCCGGCACGATCACGGCGACGGAGTGCATGGGGCCTCCTGGCGGGATCTTGACGAACGATGTCCTTCCAGCCACTCGTGGCCGGAATTTCACGATAGCAGAATAACTGCCATGTGGTTGCTCCTGATCGTCTTCGCTCTCCTCGCCGGGCTGTCCCTGGTCACCCTGGTGATCGACCTCCGAGAGGACGGCTACGGCGTCCGGCCTCCGCCGCCCTCTCGTGACACGTCCTCGCGGTGACGCCGGGGGCGCACCATCGAGGTGAGCGACACGTGCTCGAAGGCGGTCGTCGACGAGGTGGGCTCGAAGCCCCAGCGCGCGTAGAGCCGGGCGGACCGGGGCGTGGTGGAGGTCAACGCGGCCCGCTGCCCGGCGGCGTCGATGACGGCCAGTCGGTGCGCCAGCAGCGCACCGCCCGCTCCTCGGCCTCGTGCCGCGGCGCTGACCCCGATATCGGCGAGATACCAGCGCGGTTCCTTGGAGCCTTGCCGGCGGCGGCGCGAAGCCACCCGAAGCCCCCACGCGACGGCGGCGGCGAGTCCCCGCGGACCCATCGCGGCGACGATCGACGGCGTCTGGACCAGCAATCGCGAGAGACGCCGGTGATGCCCTGGCGGCGTCCACACCGCGGCGGCCACGATCCGGTCCCCATCGCGGGCGATGTCGATGGTCTCGTGCTCGGTGCCGAGGATCCGGGCGGAGGCAGCGAAGAACCGCCGCATCCGATCCTGGCGGTCCGGCCCGGGAAACAGCCGGCTCATGAACGGGTCGTCGCGGAAGGCTTCGGCCAGCACATCGGCGACCGCCTCGAGATCGGCATCGCGCGCCGTCTCCACCCGCAGCTCCACGCGTCCTCCTCCGTCGACCGATCAGCGGGCTCACGCTATCGCCAGCCACCCTCCGTCCCGCCCTCCGCACCCGTGAGCGGTGCGTGACGCACCTCCCCTCTCCCTCCCGCACGGGGCGGGGGATCAGGTGAGGCGCTCGAACAGGCCGGCCCACTGCGCCGGAGTCAGATCGCGCGGCAGGGACCGCGACCCGATGCCGAGATCGCGCAGGGCCCGATCGGTGCCGGAGGCTCCGACCGAACGCAGCATCGCGGCCATCCCCCGTCCGCGGGCCGTGAAGACGGCTTTCACGAAACGTTCGTAGTCGCGTCGCCGGTCGCTCGGCACCAGCGGATCGGCTCGCCGTCGCACCGTGAGGATGCCGCCGTCGACATTCGGTCGCGGCCGGAAGGCCGTCGCCGGGACGCGACGGTCCAGCCGCACCGTGAACCACGGATCGGTCTGGGCCGTGAGCATCGTCCGACCCCCGACCCCGGACCGCTTGCGCGCCACCTCCCACTGCAGCAGCAGGATCGCATCGCTCCAGCCGGGTGCGGACAGCAGTCGCCGCAGGATCGGCGTGCTGAGATTGAAGGGGAGATTGCCCACCACCACGGGGCGGTCCAGCCGCACGCGCAGGGCATCGAGATGCATCACCCGGGCGGCGGGCGCTGAGCCGCGTGTCGCCCGGACGCAGGCCGGGTCGATGTCGATGGCGAGCAACGATCGGCCGCGCGCGGCGAGCGGCCGGGTCAACGCGCCGTGCCCGCACCCGATCTCCAGGATCGGGCCGGAGGTCTGGTCGACGAGATAGAGGATGCGGCCGATGGCGCCGCGGTCATGCAGGAAGTTCTGGCCGAGCTCAGGTCGGCCACCAGAAGGGGATCGCACGAAGTGCTCCAGTGTGAAGAGGGAACGACGAGTACTGGAGGTACGGCGCGACGAGGTTCAGCGAGGGCGCGCCGTCAGGCGCTGCGCTCGCGAACGAGGCTCAGCCGCCCGTAGGCGGCCTTGGTTATCGATCCCATGCCGACACCCTAGTACAGGGCGATGATGGAGGCGTGTATCCCGTCCTTCGCCCTCTGCGCAGTGCCGACGAGGCCTCGGTGGTCGACGTCTGGCGCCGGGCCGTCGAGGCGACCCACGAGTTCCTCTCTCCCGAGGACATCGACTTCTACGAGGGACACATCCGCGACGCCTACCTCCCGGCGCTGGACGTGACCGTTGCGGAGCTGAGCGGGCGCATCGTGGGCTTCCTCGGATTGCAGGAGCATCGCGTCGAGATGCTCTTCGTCGACCCGGATGCCCACAATCTCGGGATCGGCACCCGGCTCCTCGCCCACGCCACCGCTCGGCACGCGACCCTCGATCTCGACGTCAACGAGCAGAACCCCACGGCAGTGGACTTCTACCGCTCGCGCGGTTTCGTCGAGACCGGACGCTCGCCGACCGACGGCGAGGGTCGTCCCTTCCCGCTGCTCCACCTGCGCGGCCCCTACACCGACCGACAGCGTCAATCGCCCAGCAGCCGGCGCTCATAGGCCACGGCGACCGCTGCGGCCCGATCCCCGACCCCGAGCTTCTCGTAGACATGGGTCAGGTGGGTCTTGACGGTGGCCTCGCTGACGAAGAGCGTCCGAGCGATCTCGCGGTTGGAGCGGCCGCGGGCGACGAGTCGCAGGACCTCCCCCTCCCGGTCGCTCAGCTCGGCCGTGTCCGCGCGCACCCGCGAGACGATCCGGGTGGCGACCGAGGGTGAGAGCACCGACTCACCGCGCGCCGCCGCGCGTACCCCGGCGAACAGCTCTTCGCGCCTGGCGTCCTTGAGCAGATAGCCGGTCGCCCCGGCGTCGAGCGCGGCCATGATGTCGCGATCGGTGTCGTAGGTGGTGAGCACGAGCACGTGGCCGCGGATCCTCCGCCGGGCCAGCTCCGTGATCGCGTCGACCCCGCTGCCACCGGGCATCCGCAGATCCATGAGGACGACATCGGGGTCGGTCCGCGCGACCAGCTCGACGGCCGCCGGACCATCGGAGGCCTCACCGACCACGACGAGGTCGCCGGCCGATTCGAGCATGCCCCGCAGACCGTCGCGGACCACCGGATGGTCGTCGACGAGGACGATCGAGATGCGCATCGGCTCAGTCATCGTGCGCCGATGGTAGACGAAGCGAGACGGCGGTGCCGCCGCCGTCCTCGGACTCGACGAGCAGGTCGCCGCCAGCGCGCTCGGCCCGGCGGCGCATCCCGCCGATACCGAAGCCGCTGACCTCGTCGGCCACCGTCGCCCGCGGGTCGAAGCCGGAACCATCATCGCGGATGTCCACCATGACCCCCTCGTCGGTGTACGAGAGCGTGACAGCGGCGCGGGTGGCCCGGGCGTGACGCGCCGTGTTGGCGAGGGCCTCCATCACGATCCGCAGCACGACGACCTCTCGGTCGGGACCGAGCGTGAGGGGATCACCCGTGACGACCACCTCGGCGGCGATATCGTGCTGGCCTGACCAGGCACGGACCCGCTCGGTCAGCACGCTCGGCAGCGACGACCCGCCCAGCCCGTCCGGCCCCAGTGCCACGACGACCCGCCGGGCGTCCTGGAGCGAGGACCTGGCCAGCGCCTCCGCGCGCTGCAGGTGCTCGGCCACGGCGGGCGCCACCGGCACATCGGCGGCAGCCTGCAGCTGCGTGACGATGCCGGCGAGCCCCTGGGCCACCGTGTCGTGCAGTTCGAGGGCGAGACGCTCCCGCTCGTCGCGCACCCCCTCGGCCCGCGCGCGCTCCCAGAGCTCGGCCTCCAGCGTGGCGTTGTCGTTCAGCGCCCGTTCGAGCTTGGCATTCGCCTCTTCGAGCGCGGCGATCGTCGCGGCGCGCTCCGTGGCGAGCGCGGTCTCGTCGCGGCCGAGCCGCGCGAAGACCGTCATGAGCATGAGGTGCACGATCAGCAGAAGTCCGAAGAGCACGTACTGCAGGCCGCGGAGCGGTAACCCGCCCGACTGCGCCGCGGCCAAGGTGATCGCGCTGCCCACGCGGACGACCATCGCCCAGCGGCCCCGGGCATAGCGTTCGGCGTCGAAGTAGCCGGCCGCGGCGTACAGGGAGCCGAGCGGGTTGAGCCAGGTGAGGGCGAAGGCCACGAGCGTGCGCACCATCACGTACACGTGACCCAGAGCATCATCGGTGGGCTCCTCGCGAGGACGGTCCCCGCACCACCAGTGCCCGATCGCCAGGAGAGCCGAGAGCCCGAGGATGACCGGGGCCCGGTCGGCCGTGCCGAAGGCGGGCCCGGTGGCCAGGCACAGCACCACGGTGGCGACCAGCAGCACATAGGGACCCCGGCGCAGGAGCCACGACCAGCGTCGGTCGAGGTCCGTCGCGAGATCGCTGCCGCTGCGCTCGCTCATGCCGCTCCTCGATCCGCCGATGGTCGTCACTCCCAGCGAAAGTAACGTGCCGCGACGGCTCCGGCGAGCACGGTCCAGGCCAGCAGCACGATCAGGTGCATCGGATCGGGCCAGTCGCCGGCGACCGCCTGCTCCAGCCCCAGGACCGCCGCGCCATTGGGGGTCAGACCCACGAGGGTCTCCGCCCACTGGGGAAGGGCGCTGATCGGGTACCAGACGCCCGCGGTGAACATCGAGGGGAAGAACACCGCCGTGCCGATCACCGTCGCGGTCTTCGCCGAAGGCGCCAGCCCGGCGATCAGCGCACCGCAGGCGAGATTCGCGGCGACCGCGCAGACATAGACGAGCGCGGCCGAACCGAGGGACGCGATCCGGACATCGTAGACGGCGTAGCCCACGAGCAGCGCGAGCCCCGAACCGAGGAGCACGGCCCCGGCGTGGAGCACCCCTTGGGCGAGGAGCAGGTCGCCCGCCCGGGCCGGGGTCGTGGCGTACCGCCGCAGCACCAGCCTCTCGCGATAGGTGGAGATGACCGCGGGCATCGTCATGAGCGAGGCCATGATGGCGGTCAGGATCAGCGCGGTCGGCACATAGAGGTCGACCGTCCGCAGCCCGCCCAGGTCCTCGTTCGGGGTGCGGAAGTCCGGGATCAGGCCCAGGATCCCCAGCAGCGCGGGCGGGAAGACGATGATCCAGAACAGTGCGCCGGGCTCACGCAGCATCAGTCGCGTCTCGGCGCCCAGGACGGCGCGGACCGTGGTGGCGGTGGTGCTCATCGGTCGGCTCCTTCGGATTCACGGCGGACGACATCGAGATAGGCCTCGTCCAGACTCGAATCGGTGATCCGCAGGCCATGCGGTCGGATGCCCTCGGCCGCGAGGTGGTCGAGGACCGCGAGGATGCCGTCGTCATCGGTGACCACCTGGAGGGTCTGGTCGCTGGAGGTCACATCGGCGACCCCGTCGAAGGTCCGCAGGAGATCGGGGGCGACCTGCGCCGAGGGGGCGAAGCGCATCACCGCCGGAGCCGCCGTGCTGCCGACGAGTCCGGCAGGGGTGTCGAGGGCGATCAGGCGGCCCTGCTCGATGACGGCGAGGCGATCGCAGAGGAACTGGGCCTCCTCCATCAGATGCGTGACGAGGACGACGGTGGTGCCCGACTCCCGCACCTCCCGCACGATCGACCACACCTCGCGCCGCGAAGCCGGGTCGAGTCCGGTGCTGAGCTCATCGAGCAGGGCGATGCGCGGACGGCCGATGAGCGCCAAGGCGATCGAGAGGCGCTGCTGCTGTCCGCCGGACAGCGCGGTCCAGGCGTGTCCGAGGCGCTCGGTGAGGCCGAGCCGATCGGCGAGCTCGTCCGGATCGCGGGGATCCTCGTAGAAGCTCGCGAAGAGCTCCAGCGCCTCGCCGACGCGGAGCTTCGGCTGCAGACCGGCCTGCTGGAGCTGCACGCCGATATCGCGTTTCGCGGTGGCGCGGTCCCGCCAGGGGTCGATGCCGAGGATCTCGACGGTCCCCGCATCGGGGCGGGTCAGCCCCGCGACGCAGTCGATCATCGTGCTCTTGCCGGCGCCATTGGGGCCGAGCACGCCGAGGATCTCACCAGGAGCGACCTCGAGATCGATGTCGTCCACGGCGACGACCGATCCGTAGGTCTTGCGCAGCCCACGCAGCCGGATGGCAGGGGCGGTGGTCGTGGTCATGTCCTCATCCTCGGCGCCCTCCACCGCGGGGAACATCCATCGATCCGCCAGAGCGGCGTCAACCGATCGGCCAGCCGTCGAAGTAGGCGATCGTGGGCGCGGCGTGGTTCACTAGTGCACCAGGAGGGGAGTATCCCCACTCACGTCCGACTCGTCATCACGTGCGACACCGATGTCGTCCCGGGTCGGCGGCCGGTTCCACCCGGCGGGAGAGACCTCCGGTGATCCGACACGCACCGAAGGATTCTCTGTGGACGTCTCCCTGCTGACCTGGCTCGTCACGATCGCCGTCATCGCCGGCTTCTTCGTGTTCGACTTCTTCGCCCACGTACGCACTCCGCACGCCCCGACCCTCAAGGAGTCCGGCTTCTGGTCGGCCTTCTACATCGGCATCGCCGTGATCTTCGGCCTCATCGTCATGTGGGTGTGGGGCGGCACCTACGGCGGCGAGTACTTCGCCGGCTATGTCACCGAGAAGGCGCTGAGCGTCGACAATCTCTTCGTCTTCGTCATCATCATGGCGAGCTTCTCGGTGCCGCGGGAGTTCCAGCAGAAGGTGCTGTTGATCGGCATCGCGATGGCCCTGGTGATGCGCGGTGCCTTCATCGCCCTCGGCGCGGCGGCCATCAACGCCTACGCCTGGGTCTTCTACCTCTTCGGCGCCTTCCTGATCTACACCGCCGTCAAGCTGATCATCGACCACGTCAAGGACGACGACGATGACGGCGACAGCCGCATCGCCCGGCTGGTCAAGCGCGTGCTGCCGACCACCGACGAGTACCACGGCGACCGTCTCACCGTCCGTATCGACGGCAAGCGACTCGTCACGCCGATGCTGCTGACGCTGGTGGCGATCGGCTTCGCCGACCTGGTCTTCGCGGTGGACTCCATCCCCGCGATCTACGGTCTCACCCAGGAGGCGTACCTGGTGTTCACCGCGAACGCCTTCGCACTCCTCGGCCTGCGTCAGCTGTTCTTCCTCATCGGCGGGCTGCTCGACCGGCTCGTCTACCTCTCCTACGGCCTGTCGCTGATCCTGGCGTTCATCGGCGTCAAGCTGGTGTTGCACGCCCTGCACGAGAACACGCTGGGCTTCATCAACGGCGGCGAGCACGTCGAGGTGCCCGAGGTGTCGACCGGGATGTCGCTGATCGTCATCATCGGCATCCTCGTCATCACGACGGTCGCCAGCCTGCTCAAGACCGGCGGCAAGGCCCAGAAGGACCCCACCCTCGAGGACTGATCGCGACGTCCCGGCGGCCGTCTTGCGGCGGTGACCGGCCCGTGGTCCACTCGACATCAGGGAATTTCCACCACGGGCGTACGGCTCGATCATCGACAGGACGGGCACGGCGTGGACCGTAGCGTCAACATCTCACAGCAGTTCCTCGAGCCCTACGCCTCACCGGCGATCGTCCGGCTCGACACCACCGGCATCGTCGTGGGATGGAGCGATGCCGCCGAACGCATGAAGGGGTACACGGCGGCGGAGATCATCGGTCGTTCCTTCGAGACCTTCTATCGCGACGTGGACCGGCAGCGGGACACGCCGAATCGGCTGCTCGCGGCGGCGCGGCGCGACGGCTTCGTGCAGGACACCGGGTGGCGGCTGCGGGCCGACGGGACCCAGTTCTGGGCGCATGTGATGATCACCGCCGTCTCCGCCGGCGACGGGGCAGAGGGATTCGTCAAGGTTGTCCGTGACATCACGCCGGCGCGGCTCGAAGAGGAGTCCCGGCAACGCTTCCTGCGTACCTTCGTGCACGACTTCCAGACTCCCATCACCGCACTGGTCGGGTACACCGCGCTCCTGCAGGAGACCGTCGAGGATCCCTGCCCCCTTCTCGATCACATCGGCACCGCCAGCGACCAGGCCGCGGACATGTTGCGCGAGCTGGCCGGCCTCGCCCAGGCCGAGACCCCGCGTCTCACGTCCATCGCCGCCGAGGAGTTCGATCTGGGCGATGTCGTGCACGATGCCGCCACCGTCGTATTGCCCGGTGACGTCTACCAACGGCTGGCGGTCACCGGCGACGGCTCGATCACCGCGCACACGCAGCGTCACACGCTCCTGCGGATTCTCGTCAATCTGCTCGACAATGCCGTCAAGTACACCGACGAGGACATCATCGTCGAGCTGACCCAGAGCGCTCGGCACATGACCATCGCGATCCATGACCACGGTCCCGGCATCGCGAAAGCGGACCTGGAGCACATCTTCCAGCCCTACTACCGTGCTCACCGCTCCGATGTGGTCGACGGCGGCACGGGACTCGGCCTCTCCAGCGCCCTCGCCCTCATCCGGACTCTCGGCGGGGAACTGCGGGTCCACAGCATCGTCGGCGAAGGATCGACCTTCACGATCGTGCTGCCGCGCGAACCGGGCTCCGGGGCCAATTCCGCCGGTCGGCCGCAGCTCGCCGCGTCCTGAGCCGCCGCGCAGAGGCGTTCACAGCCGCCCGCGCAGAGATCGATCGGCGGCGCGCTGCTGTTCGAGGGCGGCTATGAGGGTGCGCGCATCGTGCGGGCCCCGATGGCGGATGCCGTTGAGGAAGAAGGTCGGCGTGCCCATCGCACCGCTGGCGGAGGCGCTGGCCTCGTCGTCGCGGACCCGATCGCGGACCTGGGCATCGGCGCAGTCCTGCGTGAACTGGTCGAGGTCGAGGCCGAGCTGATCGGCATAGCCCACCAGGTCGTCATCCTCCAGGTGCGCCTGCGACCCGAACAGCAGGGCGTACATCTCCCAGAACTTGCCCTGCCGTCCGGCGGCCTCCGCCACGATCGCCGCATCGAAGGCGCGCGGATGGACATCCTCGAGGGGCAGGTGCCGCACCGCGAAGCACAGGTCATCGCCGAAGTGCGCGCGCAGGTCGTCGCCCATGCCGGTGCTCCGCGCGCAGAAGGGGCATTCGAAGTCGAAATACTCGACCACGACGACCGGGGCATCGGGATCGCCGTGGATGTGGTCGCGCTCGGGATCCAGCGGCGGGTCGAGCACCGTCGGCAGATCGGCGCTCTCCTCACCCAGGTGGTTCCGCGCGACACGGAAGACGATCCAGCCGAGCACCCAGGAGAGCGCCATCGCCAGCAGGACGCCCACCACCGCGAATCGGGCGGTCTCCCCCTCGAAGGCCAGCGAGACGATCAGCAGCGACATGGTGAAGCCGATCCCCGAGAGGGCGGCACCGCCCGTGACGCTGCCGGGACCGACGCCGTCCGGGAGCGTGCCGAGTCGGAGCCGGACCGCCGCCCACGCGCCGAGCGAGATGCCGAGGGTCTTGCCGACCACCAGGCCGACGACGATGCCCCAGGTCACCGGCGAGCGCAGCGCCTCCCCGAGGACGCCTCCGCGCAGGTCCACGCCCGCATTGGCGAGCGCGAAGATCGGCACGATGACGAGGGCGACCGGTGCGGCGATGACCGTGTGCAGACGCTCGTTCACCGAGATCGAGCGCGCGAGGCCCGCCTGGGCCGACCGGGCCACCCGCGCCTGCGGTGACTGCCAGTAGTCCCGGAAGAGGTACTTGGCGCGGACGACGTCCTCGCGCTCGGGGGCCGCCGCGGGGACGAGCAGCCCGGCGGCCATACCGGCGAGCGAGGGATGGATGCCCGAGAGCAGGGTGGCCGCCCAGAGCACGACGATCACGACGACATAGGGGCTGCTCCGCCACTGCTTCGAGCGGCCGAGCAGCCACAGCAGACCGAGGCATCCGAAGGCGATGAGGAGCGGGGTGATGGCGAGATCGTCGGTGTAGAAGATGCCGATGATGGAGACGGCGAGGAAGTCGTCGACGACCGTCAGGGTGAGCAGGAAGACCCGCAGCTGGCTCGACATCGCGGGTCCGACGAGGGCGAGCGCCCCGAGCAGGAAGGCCGTGTCGGTGCCGACGACCGCGCCCCATCCTCGGGCCGCCTCACCGCCGGCGATCGCCAGGTAGAGCAGGGCGGGAAGCGCCACGCCGAACAGGCCGGCGACGAGGGGCACGAGGGCGCGACGGCGGTCCCGCAGGGAGCCGACGGCGAACTCCTGGCGCACCTCCAGGCCGATGAGGAAGAAGAAGACCACCATGAGGCCGTCGTTGACCCAGTGGTGCAGGTCCATGTCGATGATGAAGTCGCCGACCTCGACCATGATCGGGATTTCCAGCAGATGCTCGTAGCCGTCGGAGAACGGGGAGTTGGCCCACACCAGGGCGATCAGCGCGACGCCGACGAGCAGCAGGGCGCTCCCGGACTCGGTGCGCAACCGCTCGATGACTCGCTGGACCCCCGCGTCGACCGCGCTCATATCGCTCACCTCTCGGACAACTCCGCCGAGCGTCAACTTACTCCCGCCGAGCGTGCGTCATCGAATGTGACGCTTGCGTCCCCTGACCCGCTCAGGAAGGATCGCCACGGCACCTATGCCGATTCTCTGGGAGGCCGGATGCAGCAGACGAGCGCACGTGACATGACCTTCGACGTCGAACAGGGCGGGGACGGTCCACCGGTCGTGCTCTTACACGGATTCCCCGAGACCGCGGCCAGCTGGCGGACCGTCGCCGGGATGCTGCAGGAGGCGGGCCACCGCACCTATGCGCCGAATCAGCGCGGCTACTCGCCCGGCGCACGGCCCGACGGAGTCGAGTCCTATTCGATGGACACCCTGGCCGAGGATGTGCTCGCACTCGCCGATGCCTGGGGCCTGGATCGCTTCCACCTCGTGGGGCACGACTGGGGATCGGCGGTGGCGTGGAAGCTCGCGGCGCTGCATCCCGAACGGGTCGAGACCCTGACGGCGGTATCGGTGCCCCACCTGGCGGCGTACGGATGGGCCCTGGCGAATGATCCCGACCAGCAGCGGCGCGCCTCCTATATCGGCCTGTTCCGCGACGGGCAGCGCGCCGAGGGCCTCCTGCTGGAGGACGATGCCCGGCGGCTCATCGCGATGTTCGAGGGCCGTGTACCGGAGACGCTCATCGAGGAGCACGTCGCGACGCTGCGCGAGCCGGGGGCGCTGACCGCGGCCCTCAACTGGTATCGCGCCATGGGCCCGGAGACCGACCTGCCCGCGGTCCGCGTGCCGACGACCTATGTCTGGAGCACCGCCGACCAGGCCCTCGGTCGCGCCGGGGCCGAACGCTGCGGGGATCACGTCGACGCCGACTACCGCTTCGTCGAGCTCGAGGGGATCTCCCACTGGATCCCCGAGGAGGCTCCCCGCGCTCTGACCGACGCCATCCTCGCGCGCACCTCGGGACAGTGATGCCTGGTGCCGGGGTGATCGAGGAGCTGATCCGCGAGCTTCCAGCGGGCAGCGTCGTCGCCGATGCCGAGGTGCTGCTCTCCTATGCACGTGACCGCGAGCTCTGGGCGCCATCCGCGCTGCCCGAGGCGGTCGTGCGACCGAGGAGCACCGAGCAGGTCGCGACGGTGATGCGCTGGGCGAGCCGCCACACGGTGCCCGTCGTCCCGCGGGGCGCCGGCTCCGGTCTGGCCGGTGCCGCCAACGCGGTCGAGGGCGGGATCGTGCTCAGCCTCGAGGCGATGGACGATGTGCTGGCTGTGGACCCGGCCAACCAGTGCGCCGTCGTCCAGCCGGGCGTGATCACGGCCGATCTCAAGAGGCTCGTCGCCGGTCACGGTCTGCGCTACCCGCCCGACCCGGGGTCGACCGAGTTCTGCACGATCGGCGGCAATGTCGCGACCAATGCGGGCGGCCTGTGCTGCCTGAAGTACGGCGTCACCCGCGACTCCGTCATCGGGCTCGAGGTGGTCCTCGCCGATGGACGGATCCTGCGGACCGGCGGACGGACCGTCAAGGACGTGGCGGGACTCGATCTGCTCGGGCTCTTCGTGGGGAGCGAGGGGATGCTGGGGGTCGTCACCGAGATCACCGTGCGGTTGCGCCCCGCGCCGCGGTCGGTCGCGACCCTCGTCGCGAGCTTCGACGATCTCAATGCCGCGGGACGGGCGGTGGCCGGCGTCGTGAGGGAGGGCCGCCCGAGCATGTGCGAGCTGATGGACGCGCCCACGCTCCGCGCCGTCGAGGAGTACCGGCCCAGCGGACTGGACACCGAGGCCGCGGCCCTCCTGCTGGTGCAGACCGATGACGGGGATGCCGAGGCGATCGAACGCTGTGCGCGGGCCTGTGAGGAGGCCGGTGCCGGATTCGTGATGACCACGCAGGACGATGCCGAATCCGAGCTGCTCACGATGGCGAGGCGCACCGCGCTGGACGCCCTCGAGGCCCGCGGCCAGTGGCTGCTGGACGATGTGTGCGTGCCGCTCTCGGCCGTGCCCGATCTCGTCGCGGGATGTCAGGAGATCGGCGAGGGTCACGGGGTGACGGTGGCCTGCTTCGGCCACATCGGCGACGGCAACATGCATCCGACCGTGGTCTTCGACCACGGCGACGCCGATGCCGCATCACGTGCGCGGCTCGCGGCCGAGGAGATCGTGCGGCTCGGACTGCGGCTCGGCGGCACCGTGACCGGCGAGCACGGGGTGGGCCTCGCCAAGCGCGAGCTGATGGCCGAGCAGGTCGGTGCGGTGCACCTGGAGGTCCAGCGAGCGGTCAAGCACGCCCTCGACCCCCTCGGGATCCTCAATCCGGGCAAGTCCCTCGGCTGAGTCGTCTCCCCCGCGCGGGCGGGTGCGGTACGGACCGGAAGCCGGGCCCGCGACCACGCCGAGTGGTGCCATCTCGCCCGCGAGTGACAGGGGTGCCGGCCGACGCCGGAGCCTCACTTCCCGCGCAGGCTCGCCAGGTGGTGGCGGAGGGCAGCCCGGACCCCGTCGGCATCCACGCGGCCGTGCGGAGTGATCGCATCGAGCGTGAGCCCGCCGATGAGGGCGCCGAGCCGTGTGGCCTCCTCCTCATGCCCCGCCACCCCGGCCGAGACGAGCGCCGCGGACAACGCCTCGCGCAGATCATGCCCCATCCGGGCCGTCGCCGCGGCCAGGATCGGACGCGTACGCGAGGCGACGATGAACTCCACGAGCACCGCCGCCTCATCGACCCGCTGGTCATCGACCGGCAGCACCTCCTCGACGAATACCGCGAGACGCTCGGGCCACTCGGCGCCGATGCCCTCCAGCCGATGCCGGGCCAGCCGCTCGCCCATGCGTCGGCCGACCTCCTCGGCCGTGGCCGTCAACAGGTCATCGCTGCCGTCGAAGTAGTGCCGGACGGAACCGACATTGAGACCGGCCTCGTCGGCCACCCGTCGCAGCGACAATGCCGCCGCGCCCTCGCGGGCGACCAGCCGCAACGCTGCGGCGACAACATCGGATCGACGGCGGTCGGCATCGAGTCGGGCCGGCATGTCAGGCCGCCCAGACGGGCTCGTCGGCCTCGCGGACGGCTCCCGCGTCGTCGACGACGAGGTAGCGGTCGAACTCCCTCGCGAACCAGCGATCGTGCGTCACCGCGAGCACCGTGCCATCGAAGGAGCGCAACGCCTGCTGGAGCGCCTCGGCCGACAGCAGGTCGAGATTGTCGGTCGGCTCGTCGAGCAGGAGGAGCGTCGCCCCGCCCAGCTCGAGGAGCAGGATCTGGAAGCGGGCCTTCTGTCCGCCCGAGAGCGAGGCGAAGTCCTGTTCGGCCGAGGTGGCCAGCTCGTAGCGATCGAGCGCTCGCGATGCGGTCTCACGGTCCATCCCATCACGATGCTCGTCGCCGCGGTGCAGGATCTGGACCAGGGTCCGGCCGTGCAGGTCCGGGCGGCCCTGAGTCTGCGCGAACCAGCCGGGCCGCACCCGAGCCCCGAGACGGGCGACGCCCGCGTACTCGACGGGCTCGATGGGCAGATCGCCAACCGGACGATGCTGCACATCGGGTCGGGTGCCGCCGGCCGCGAGCAGCCTCAGCAGGTGGGACTTGCCCGTGCCATTCGGGCCGAGGACCCCGACCCGGTCGCCGTACCAGACCTCCAGATCGAAGGGATCGGTCAGGCCCGTGAGCTCCAGCTGCTCGCAGACGATGGCCCGCTTGCCGGTCCGGCCGCCCCGCAGCCGCATGTCGATGCGCTGCTCCCGCGGCCGCTCCTGCGGCGGCCCCGCCTGCTCGAAGCGGGCCAGCCGGGTCTGCGCGGCGCGATATCGCGAGGTCATGTCGGAGTTGTAGGCGGCCTTCTGCTTGTAGGTCTGGACCAGCGTCTTCAGCTTGGCGTGCTCGTCGTCCCAGCGGCGGCGCAGCTCGTCGAGTCGTTCGAAACGCCGTTCGCGGGCCTCGTGGTAGGTCGCGAAGCCGCCGGGGTGGGTCCACGTCGTGTTGCCGGAGCCCGCAAGCTCGAGGGTCACGATGCTGTCGGCCGTGCGTGCCAGCAGCTCTCGGTCGTGGCTGACGAAGAGCACGCTCTTGGAGGTGGCACGCAGCTGCTCCTCGAGCCAGCGCTTGCCGGCGACGTCGAGATAGTTGTCGGGCTCGTCGAGCAGCAGTACCTCGTCGTCGCCACGGAGCAGGGCTTCGAGCACGAGCCGCTTCTGCTCCCCGCCGGAGAGGGTCCGCACCGCACGTCCCCGGCAGCGGTCCACCGGCTCGCCCAGAGCGGCGACCGTGCAGGTGTCCCACAGCACCTCGGCCTCGTAGCCGCCGGCATCTCCCCACGCGGCGAGCGCGGAGGCGTAGGCGAGCTGGGAGTCCTCATCGCCGGAGGCGTGCATGCGCTGCTCGGCCCGTTCAAGGCGGGAGGCCGCCGCGCGCACCGTCGGCGGCGCGACGGAGAGCAGCACATCGCCGACCGTCTCCGCGGCCTGATCGATGAACTGCCACATGACGCCGAGACCGCCCGAGACGGTCACCGCACCGGAGTCGGCGGGGAGGTCGCCACCGATGATCCGCAGCAGCGAGGTCTTGCCGGCGCCGTTGGCGCCGATCAGCGCCACCTTGGCCGACTCGCCCACCCGGAAGGAGACGTCATCGAGCAGGACACGCCCGTCGGGGAGTGTCAGCGAGCAGCCGGAGAGGTCGAGATGGCCCATGGCTCCTGTTTATCACAGTCGTGATAAATACTGGCGACGAGGAGCAGCGATTGTCGACATATGCCAGTTTTTCCGCTACCGAACCGTGGAGACCTGGGGTAGTGAGACCGATGTCACAGACGGAAGGATCGAAGCGATACCCCTCGACCCGAAAGGGCCCCGTGAGTACCCAGAACTCCATCCACGCGCGCTACGACATCGATGAGATGCCCCCGTGGGGCGAGGCCACTCTCCTCGGCATCCAGCACGTACTCGTCATGATGGCCAGCAATGTCACCCTGCCGATCGTGCTCGCCACGGCGATCGGCGCGACCACCGGGGAGACGGCCTTCCTCGTCCAGGTGGCGCTGCTGGTCGCCGGCCTCACCACCTTCCTGCAGACCGTCGGCTTCGGACCGGTCGGGTCCCGACTGCCGATCGTGCAGGGCACCAGCTTCGGCTTCCTGGCCGTCTCGATCCCGCTCGCCCAGGACTACGGCATCGCCGCGGTCTTCGGCGGAGCCATCTTCGCCGGTGCCGTGCAGGTCGCGCTCGGCTTCAGCCTGAGGTGGCTGCAGGTGCTCTTCCCACCGCTCGTCAGCGGCATCGTGGTGCTGGTGATCGGCATCGGCCTGCTGCCGACCGGCATGGCGCTGTTCGCCGGCGGCAACGGCTCACCGGACTTCGGCTCCTTCGCCAATCTCGGCCTTGCCTCGCTGGTGCTGGTCATCATGCTCGTGCTCTACCGCTTCGGCAATGGGCTCATCGGGGCCTCGGCGGTACTCATCAGCCTGGTCGTCGGCTACCTCGTGGCGATCCCGATGGGCAAGGTCGACTTCGCCGAGATCAACGACGCCAAGTGGTTCGCGATCCCGACCCCGCTCGAATTCGGCCTGGACTTCCCCGTGGCGGCGCTGATCGCCATGGGCGCGATGGCGATCGCGACCTCGGTCGAGACCATCGGCGACCTGTCCGCGGTCACCAAGAGCGGTGCCGGACGCGAGGTGACCAAGAAGGAGATGTCCGGCGGCGTGATCGCCGACGGCGTCTCGACCGCCTTCGCCTCGCTGTTCAGCGCCCTGCCGAACACGACGTTCGGGCAGAATGTCGGGCTCGTCGCCTTCACCGGCGTGATGAGCCGCCACGTCGTCTCGATCGGTGCCGCCTTCCTGGTCTTCCTGGGCCTCTTCCCGAAGCTCGCGACGCTCATCGCACTGATGCCGTCGTCGGTGATCGGCGGCGCCGCCGTGGTCATGTTCGGCATGATGCTCGGCGCGGGCATCAAGCTGATCGCCGAGAATCCCCTGGACCGTCACGACATGCTCGTCATCGCCGTGGCGATCGGCGTCGGTCAGGGCTTCGCGGCCGTGCCCGACTCGATGGCGCTCATGCCCGAGAACATCAAGGTGCTCCTGGAGACCGGCATCGTCCCGGCGGCGATCCTGGCGGTCGTCATGAACCTCACTCGACCGAAGCCGGACGAGGGTGTTCCCCTCGATATCGATGTCCCGCTCCCGGACTCGGCCCCGGAGGAACGACGCGACCGGCGCTGACACGACACGTCAACGGACTTAACCTATCCGCCGCGCTGTGACAGCCGAAGGCGCATGGATCGACTGGATCGCAGAACGTACGCGAGCAGCCACGATGTCAAGGTCGGCCGCGAACGGCTCTTCGTGAATCATGAGTTTCTCGACGTCCTCACTCGACCAGAGCGACGGCGTGCTGACTGCGGGTGGTTAGGCTCGATCGGTGCTCGGCTACGACGAACCGCTCCCGGCGCGCCCTCGGCGCGTGCTGGTGGCGGGCGTATCGGGGGCCGGCAAGACCACCTTCGCCGCTCGGGTCGAGGAGGTCGCCGGTCTCCCGCACACCGAGATCGACGCCCTGTTCCACGGCCCGGCGTGGACCCCGCGCGATGAGTTCGTGAGCGATGTCGAGGCGCTCATCGCCGGTGACCGATGGGTCACCGAGTGGCAGTACTCACCGGTCCGCGAGCGGCTCGCGGACCGCGCCGAGCTGCTGATCTGGCTGGACCTGCCGTTCACGACCGTCGTCCTGCCTCGCGTCATCCGGCGCACGCTACGACGTCGGCTGCGGCGGGAGAAGCTGTGGAACGGCAACGTCGAACCGCCACTGCACACCTTCCTCACCGATCGCGAGCACATCGTGCGGTGGTCGGTCAGCACCCGCAACGTCTACCGCGAGCGCATCCCCGCGCTGGAGGCGAGACACCCGCATCTTCGGATCGTCCGGCTGCGGTCGGCGGACGAGGCCGATCACTGGATCGCCGGCCCGCTGCGCCGTGCCGTGACGGGCTGAGACCGAGCGACCTCACACCGAAACGGCTCCCGCCACCATCGCGGACTTCACCGCCACGACCATCAGCAAGAAGGCCACCGAACCGATGCGGTTCAGGTGCCACATCGATGTGACGTCACCATAGGGTGATCGCCGACGCCAGCTCAGCATCGCGTCGGCGATCACATAGAGCAGGTAGATCGCTAGCGAGGTCGATGCCCACGACACCGCCACCCACGACTGGCCGACAAGGATGAGCGCGACGCATCCGGCAGTGGTCACCGCCGTCTCGATCACGAACCCACCGGCGATGAACCACCAAGCCTTGCCAAGAGAACCGCAGTGTCGCCGGAAGACCGGGATGAAGAGCTCGTCATCGGGGGATCGCCACTGCCCACCGTCTTTGAGCGCCGTGTGTGGAGGCGAGGCCATCACTACCTTCAGATGACCAGCCGGTACGCCGACCAGGCGCCCGGTGATGAAGTGCCCGTACTCATGGACGACGACACACCCCCACGCAAAGCCCACGACCATGACGACGAGGAGAGCGGAGTCGAGCATAGATCAGGGCAGGCGAGCATTCAGATCGTCGTCGCTCCAGAGTGAGGCGGCAGCATGCCCGAGGAGGAGCTTCGGGTAGTACGCCCACGCGAACCACGGAGTGGCCTTCGAGCCGCCCAGCGCACGATCCAGGACGATGCCGCCGGCGGTCAGACCGTAGCCCAGCGAACGGCGGTAGCGCGGGCGCGAGGCGATCACCTGCGTCGCCCCCACCAGATAGCCGTAGCGCGCCGCGGTCTTCACCACCCCGCGCAACCGGCCCTCGTGGTGCCGGTCGAGCCACGCCACGAGCACCGGATGGGCATGGAGGGCGATGAAGCGCATCCGGTCGGCCTCGTCCGTGCCCTCGCCGTGATAGCGGCGGGCGCACGCGCGGGTGTTGTTGACGTACGCACCGCCCCACAGATCGGTCGCGAGCGCCGATGCGATGACGGTGTCCGGGACACTGCCTCCGCGACGGCGCGCGATGATCGGGGCGATCAGGGCTCCGGCGGCCGCGGCTCCCGCTGTGACCCGCTCGTCGATCGGGGTGGCCTCGGGCCCGATGAAGTCGGCCCATGTCTGTCGCGCTCTGTCCTGCCAGCTCATGTCGTCATCCTGGCAGGATCCGGCCACTGCCACAGCTCAAACGACACCCGACCCGTCGAGTGTGACGTCACCGGTCCTCTCGAACTGGGTCACGTGCCTGAGAACCCTCAGAAGAAGTCGCCGGCGGCGGCGCCACCCGTCGGCGGCTCGGGCTCACGGGCCATCGGCGTGAAGCGCGAGTAGTGACCCTGGAAGGAGACCGCGACCTTGTTGACCGGCCCGGAACGGTTCTTGGCCACGATGATGTCGGCCTCGCCCGGTCGTTCAGATTCCCCCGCCCCCGTGGCATCGGGCCGGTTCAGCAGCATGACGATATCGGCATCCTGCTCGATCGAGCCGGACTCACGCAGATCCGACAGCTGCGGGGTCTTGTCGGTGCGCTGCTCCGACCCACGGTTCAGCTGGCTGATCGCCACCACCGGCACCTCGAGCTCCTTGGCCAGCAGCTTGATCTGACGGCTGAACTCCGAGACCTCCACCTGGCGGTTCTCGACCCGCTTGCCCGAGGTCATCAGCTGCAGGTAGTCCAGCACGATGAAGCCGAGACCGTGCTGCTTCTTGATGCGCCGCGCCTTGGAGCGGATATCGGGCATCGTCATATTCGGCGAGTCGTCGATGACGATCGGGGCGGACTGGACCGTCAACAGCGCCCGGCCGATCGCATCCCAGTCGCGATTGGACATGCCGCCGCCGCGCATGTGGTGGATGGCGACCTTGGCCTCCGCCGAGAGCAGACGCATCGCGATCTCGGCGCCCGTCATCTCCAGGGAGAACATCGCACATGGGATGTTGTCGCGGATCGCGGCCTGCCGGATGAAGTCGAGGCCGAGTGTGGACTTGCCGACACCGGGACGAGCCGCGACCACGATCATCTGACCGGCGCGGAAACCGGTGGTGAGCTTGTCCAGCTCGGGGAAGCCGCTCAGCACGCCGCCGAGGTCACCGTCGCGATTCTGGATCTGCTCGATCTCGTCGATCGTGTCGGTCATCAGGGTCGACAGCAGGTTGTAGTCCTCGCCCTTGCTCGCGCCGTCGACATCGAGCACCTCGGCCTGCGCGCGGTCGACGATCTCGCTGACCTCGCCCTGACCGCTCTGCCCGAGCTGGGCGATGCGCTGCCCGACCTCCACCAGCCGGCGCAGAACCGCCTTCTCGTGGACGATCTCGGCGTAGTAGTCCACATTGGCGGCGATCGGCACGCCGGCGACGAGATCATGCAGATAGGTGGCCCCGCCGACCCGGGTGATCTCGCCGCGCCGCTGCAACTCGGCGGCCACGGTGATCGCATCGGCCGGCTCGCCGCGATTGGCGAGATCGACGATGGTCTCGAAGATCAGCTCATGCGCCGGGCGGTAGAAGTCACGCGCCTCGAGCAGGTCGGCGGCGGGGTCGATGGCGTTCTTGCTCATCAGCATCGCGCCCAACACGCTCTGCTCGGCGGCCATGTCCTGCGGCGGTACGCTGCCGGCTCCCTCGGGGGGCTGGGGCTCCTCGTACAGATCCGCGACGCTCACCGCTGATTCTCCTCCTGAAGGGGTCTGAACTGCCACCGTACGGGCTCATGCCGACACTTTCGGACAACGCTCCGACGCGTCACAGTAGACCCGCGACGGTGTCCGGTTCCAGTGCTCTATCCACAGGGCCTGTGTATGCCTGGGGAGAACCGGTGGGAAACGCCGACGCTCTTGTGCACAGACCGTGGAAGACTCTGTGGACAATCCATGCTCTTCCTTCGTGAAACAGACTCTGACCTGCGAAGACACTGGACACAGCGTGTGGAATGAAGAAACCTTCCGGTCCTCGGTGCCGCGTGGACAACGCGAGGAGGGCGGGGGTGACAAGCGGTCGTAGACTGCTCTACGATGCGCGTTTTCCCCATGTTCTCCCCAGCCCGATGAAGGACATCGACCGGCGCATCCTCGCCATCTCCGTGCCCGCCTTCGCGGCCCTCATCAGCGAACCGCTGATGCTGATGGCCGATACCGCGATCATCGGCCACGTCGGCCGTTCCGAGCTCGCCGGGCTGGCGGCCGCCTCCACCGTGCTGATGACGATCGTGGGCCTCTGCATCTTCCTCGCCTACGGCAGCACCGCCACGGTGGCCCGCCACCAGGGCGCAGGGGACGACCGCCGCGCCCTGCAGAGCGCCCTCGGCGGTGTCTGGCTGGCCCTGGGCCTCGGTGCCGTCCTCGGCGGTGGGCTGGTCGTCTTCGCCCGCCCGCTGGGGCGCTCCCTCGCCAGCTCTCCACAGGTGGCCGACCTCGCCTACGACTACCTCGTCGTGAGCGCCGCATCCGTGCCCGCCCTGCTGCTGGTGCTCGCCGCGACCGGCGCGCTGCGGGGGCTCCTCGACCTGCGCACACCCCTCATGGCGATGATCGCGGCCAATCTGGTCAATGTCGTCATCACCCTGGTGCTCGTACACGGCCTCGACTGGGGGCTGCGCGGCGCCGCACTCGGGCTGGTGATCGCCCAGTGGTTCGCCGCGATCTGGCTGTGCCTCGTCGTGGTGCGGCGGGCTCGAGCGGCGCACGCCTCGGTCCGTCCGGATCTGCGCGAGGTGCTCACGGCGGCCACCGACGGCGTGCCGCTCCTCGTCCGCACCCTCACTCTGCGCACCTCGCTGATCATCGCGACCCTCGTCGCAGCCGGGCTCGGCGACGCACCGCTGGCCGCGCATCAGATCGCCACCACCGTCGTCTCCTTCCTCGCCTTCGCGCTCGACGCCCTCGCCATCGCCGGCCAGACCCTCACCGGCCGCACCCTCGGGGCCTCCGATGCCGCCGGCACCCGGGCGATGACCCGGCGGATGATCGGCTGGGGGCTCGGGTCCGGCGTGCTCTTCGGGGTCGCGATCGCCGCCGCCTCTCCGCTGCTGGTGCGGGGTTTCACCGCCGACGGCCTCGTGCAGTCGACCGCGATCCCGGCGCTCCTCGTGGTCGCCGCCATCCAGCCCCTCTCCGGCGTGGTCTTCGTGCTCGACGGGGTGCTCATCGGGGCCGGCGACGGGGTCTACCTCGCCTGGGCCGGACTCGTCGTGCTGGCGGTCTACGCCCCGGCGGCGCTCGCCGTCGGCTGGCTGGACGCCTCGTTCATGTGGCTGTGGGTGGCCTACGGCGTGTTCATCGCCGCCCGGCTCGCCACCCTGTGGTGGCGGCAGCGCGGCGATACCTGGATGGTGCTCGGCTCGCGCTGACCGCACCACCCCTGACACCGCCCCATGGGGCGGTGGGTGGGTACGTCACCGCCCCTGACGTGGGGGAATGGCGATCAGCGCCGCCAGTAGCCGGTGACGTCGAGGCAGTCGCGGGCGACGCTGCGCTCGTTCTTCAGGTAGTCGCGGACCTGGCGGATGGTGCGGGTCTCGCCGGCGACCCAGCAGAAGGCCTCACCCTCCCACCAGTCGAGCGAGCGGACCGCATCGACCCACGCATCGGGCCCCACGACCCAGCTGATCTCGACCCCCTCGGGGGCGACGAGATCCTGACGGTGGGAGTCGGCGGTGAGCTCCACCACGACCTGCCCGCGGGCACCGCCCGGCCACTCCTCCAGCAGTCGGCCGATGGCCGGAAGGGCCGTCTCGTCGCCGGCCACGAGCATCCAGTCCTGCCCCTCGGGGAGCAACAACGACCGGGTGGGCCCGACGACCCATGCCGGTTCCCCGGGCGTGACACGCTCAGCCCAGCTCGCCGCGAAGCCGTGACCATGACGGACGAAGTCGAGGAGCAGCTCACGGGTCGCGGGATCATACCGTCGCGGGGTGTAGTCCTTGGCCACCGGACGGCCGCCCGCACCACCCCACTCGAGACGATCGGGGCCCTGCACCGGCAGCGGGGGACGTTCCTGCCCCTCGACCGGCACCAGCAGCTTGACGTGGTCGTCGAAGCCCTGGCTGCGGAAGGCCGGCAAGGCACCGCCGTCGACGGCGAACCCGTCGAGCTGGTCGCCGGTGAGCGTCACCCGGCGCATCCCCGGCGTGATGTCCTCGACGGCGACCACCTCGAGCTCGCGCAGGACCGTCGACCAGCCGACGCCCTCACGTCGCGTGCGGGCCACCGGCTACTCGCCGCCCTCGAAGCCGACGGCCGTCCAGTCGATCGGGGCGAAGGTGCTCGGCCCGTAGTTGCGGACCATCGGGTCGACGGCCATCGTGATCGGCGTCGGAGCCAGCGGCAGCATGGATGCCTGCGTGCGGGCGGCCGCGTCGACGCCGTCGACGGCCTTGGCCCAGTCGCCCTCGTCGGTGGCCGTCCGCAAGGCCTCGACCGCCTCGGTCAGACCGTCGCTCACCACGCCCGTGAAGTTCTGATTGGAGTCCACCGGGGAGAAGCGCTCGGCGACCGACTCACTGGGGAAGGCCGATGCCGGCCACGAGAAGCTGACCAGGTCGAAGTCGAGGGCCACGATGACCGCCTCGGCGAAGCTGTCGGCCTCGACCTCCTCGACCTGGACCTCGACGCCCACCTCGGCGAGCTGCTCGGCGATCGCATCGGCCCGATCCAGGGTGATCTCATCTCCCTCAGGGACCGGGAAGCGCAGGGACAGCGGTGTGCCGTCCTTGGCACGGACACCGGAACCGTCGGGCACCCAGCCGGCGTCATCGAGCAGCTGCTCGGCGGCATCGGTATCGGCCTCCCAGGCCTCGGCGAGGTAGCCGCGCTGCCGGGGCAGGAGCACCACGGAATCCATCACCTCGGTGACGCCGTCCGCGGACTCGTGGGCCGCGGTCGAGACGAGGGGGCCGCGGTCGATGGCGGCGACGACCGCCTGCCGCACCGCGGTATCGGCGAGGGGTCCGCTTCCGCCCCCCAGGGTCAGCTGAGTCCACTCCGGCAGCACGCCGTACCGCAGGTCGACGCGGGCAGCTGAGGCGGCATCGACACTGTCGGCGTCCAGGGTGAGGGCATCCAGGTCATCGGCGGCGTATGCCTTCCCGAGGACCTCGGGATCGGCGGCTCGCCAGACGATCCGCTCGAGACGGGGCGTGTCGCCCCACCATCGGGGGTTGCGGACGAGCTCGACCGCGCCGGCCTCCTCGTCGATGGTGTCGACCACGAAGGGACCGATCGAGGGGACCGCCTCGCTGCTGAAGCCCTCGGTCCAGCGGTCGCGGTCCTGGCTCAACGATGCCGGCACCGGAGCGAAGACCGCGGCCGGCCAGTCGGCCGTCGCCCGGGAGAACAGCACCCGATACGTCGCCTCGTCGACCACCTCTACGCTCTCCACCAGACGGTAGGCCGGATGCGCCGAGACCGGTGAGTCGCCCTGCTTGGCCAGGTCGACGAAGGCGGCGAGATCATCTCCGCTGACCGGCGTGCCGTCCTCCCAGACGGCCTCCGCGTTCAACGTGACCTCGACGGTGAAGGGATCGGTGCCGACGACGTCGAGACTCTCGGCGTAGTCCCGGTCGACCTCCCAGTCGCCGTCGGCGGTGGGACGGACCGGCGATCCGAGGGTGGGAGCAAGGATCTGAGCCGCCGAGGAGGATGCGCCCTCGGTGCTCCACGGGTTGAAGTCCGATGGCCACCCATCGGCGCCGATCCGCAGGGTGCCGCCGTCGTTGAGCCGATCCGCGGGCGCCGGGCGCACGTCGCTGAACTGCGCGGCATTCGGGCGGGGAGGCGGCTCAGGCGTGGAGTCGCTGCAGGCGCCGAGGACCAGAGCGACCACGGCGAGGACAGGAAGGAGGCGACGCATCACAAGACTCCCGACAGACGAACGCCGCCACGTCCCTCGCGAGGAGGGAGCGTGGCGGCGTCGTGGGTCACTTGGCGGCGACGACGTTCAGGTTGACGGTCGCGACCACCTCGGGGTGGACGCGCACCGACACCTGATGCGAGCCGAGCGACTTGATGGGGTTGCCGACGTCGATGCGACGCTTGTCGACCGACGAGCCGGAGGCCTCGATGGCCTCGGCGATATCCGACACCGTCACGGCACCGAACAGGCGGCCGCCGTTGCCGGCGTTGACCTGGATCGAGACCGGCTTGGCCTCGAGCGAGGCCTTGATGCTCTGCGCCGTCTCGAGGTCGTGGATCGCGCGGGAATCGCGCGCCTTCTGGATCGACTCGACCTGCTTGGCCGCGCCCTTGCTCCAGACGATGGCGTAGTTGCGCGGCAGCAGGAAGTTGCGCGCGTAACCGCCCTTGACCTCGACGACATCGCCGGGGTTGCCGAGATTGCTGACCTCGTGCGTGAGGATGAGCTTCATCTGCCTGCCCTTCCTCAGCGACCGCTGGACGTGTAGGGCAGGAGAGCCATCTCGCGGGCGTTCTTGATGGCCTTGGCGATCTGGCGCTGCTCCTGGACGGAGACACCGGTCACCCGGCGCGCGCGGATCTTGCCGCGGTCCGAGATGAACTTGCGCAGCAGCGCGGTGTCCTTGTAATCGATGGTGGTGACTCCGGCGACCGCGAGCGGGTTGCTCTTCTTCTTCGGCTTCCGGATAACTGGCTTGGCCATGATGCTCCTGAAAAACTAACTGATCTGACTAGAACGGGGGCTCGTCGGTGGCTGCGCCACCGCCCCAGGCGTCAGCTCCACCCTGCTGAGGCGGCTGCGAGGCCCACGGATTCGGCTGGCCGCCACCCTGAGGTGCGCCTCCCCCGAAGCCGCCGCCCTGCTGGCCTCCGCCGCCACCGCCGAAGCCGCCGGCATTGTCCGAGCGCTGAGTGCGCTGGACCTGCGCGGTGGCGAACCGCAGCGACGGGCCGACCTCGTCGACATTCATCTCGACGCTCGTGCCGCGCGAGCCGTCCTGACGCTCGTAGTTGCGGACCCGCAACGCGCCTTGGACGATGACCCGCTGGCCCTTCTGCAGCGAACCGGCGACATTCTCGGCCATCTGACGCCAGGCGGCGCAGCGGATGAACAGCGCATCGCCGTCACGCCACTCGTTCGTCTGACGGTCGAAGGTGCGAGGCGTCGAGGCCACGGTGAAGTTGGCCACGGCAGCACCCGACGGCGTGAACTTGAGTTCAGGGTCGTCGGTGAGGTTGCCGATGACGGTGATGACGGTTTCGCCAGCCATGGGGCACGAACCTTTCGCAGGAAGTGGTGTCTGACTCCAAGTGAACCGCAGGGGACCGGCGATCGAAACCGTTCGTCCACACCCCGGCGGCCCGGATGCTTACTTCGCGTCGGGGCGCGTCACCTTGAGGCGCACGATCGACTCGTTCAGCGTGAGCTGACGATCGAGCTCCTTGACCGTGGCCGGCTCGGCGGTCAGGTCGATGACGGCGTAGATGCCCTCGGACTTCTTGTTGATCTCGTAAGCGAGGCGGCGACGGCCCCAGATGTCGACATTGTCCACCGAACCGCCGTCCTGACGGACCAGGTTCAAGTAGGTGTCGAGGCTGGGAGCGACGGTGCGCTCGTCCAGGTCAGAGTCGAGGATGACCATGACTTCGTACTTACGCAGTGACACTGCGGTTCTCCTTCGGTCTGAGCGGTGACGGGCTTTCCGTCACAGGAGAGTCGTCGCCCTCGGTGGGCAACCCGGTGAGTCTATCGGACAGCGGCACGTCAGCCAATTCCGGCGAGGTGGGCGGTAGAGGGTCAACCTGACGATCGACGCGGCGGTGCGTGGTCAACCTCTCGCCCGAATCAGCGGTAGACCATCAACCGAATCCGGCCCGCATGACGTTGCTGGCCTACCGCCAGATGCCGGCGCCCTAGCGATCGAGGTGGCGTTCTCGCCGGGTCGTCGCGCGGCCGGCGAAGGACGGGGCGAGCAGGGCGACGAGGAGTCCCGCGAGCGCGATGCGCGCGGCCGGCGACCGCGTCGACGTCACCGCGGACGACCACGGCTGCCCGAGCGTCCCCACCATGCGCGCGACCACCGCCTCACGCGGCACGGGCTCGGCGTCCGGGCTGTCGTTGGCGTCCCCCTGTGTGCGGATCGTCTCCGCTCCCACCTCGACCACCCGATGCGTGTAGAGCCCGTCGACATCCTCGATCGTGACGACATCGCCCACTCGCAGCGACCCCTCGCCGATGTCACGGGAGATGATGACATCGCCGACCGACAGCGTCGGCTCCATCGATCCGCCGGTCACCACGATCCATCGCGTCCCGGTCAGCAGCGGCCCGGCCACCGGCGCCGCCAGCACCGCGAGGATGACCCCCACGAGCGTCCACCGGAGCACCCCGCCGAGGACGAGCCGGTGCACCTCCCTCACGGCGCCGCCACGACCGTCACCCCGGTGACCCCGGTCGGGGACGTCCAGCCGCCGACCAGTTGATCGAGCCGGTAGATCAGCCGCGTACCCGCGGCAAAGGAGCACGTGGGACGGCCGCCGGGCGGCGTGGACGGCTGTACCAGCGCACCTGCCGGGCAGACCCAGTCGCGGATCGGCGCTACTTCCACGGCGACGTAGCTGGTCCCGGATGTGCCATTGCCGAGACCGCCGCCGTCACCGCTCCCCCAGCAGCGCGCGCCGTCCAGGACAGCCACACAGGTGTGCTTGCCACCGGTCGCGATATCGCCCGCCATACCGGGGATCTGGGTGACGGATCTCGGCTCGGCCCGATTCTCCACCGGCGAGCCGTTCCCGAGGACACCGTGGGCACCATCACCCCAGCAGTGCATGATGCCGACCTCCGTCAAGCAGCCGTAATCGCCGCCCGTCGAGGACAGATCATCGCGCCCCATCTCGAGCGAAGTGATCGATATCCACCTAGCTCCCGGCGACACCTCCCGTGGGGCAGAGGCGTCGGATGCGGGGGGTGCCGCTCCACCCTGCCCCCAACAGAAGATCCGTACCTGTACCCCCGAGATAGCACAGCTCGACTGCCGGGCCGTCGCGATCGCGGTCACCCGGCCGGACATCGCCGCGGTCGACACGGCGATCGGCGATGCCGACGCCGTCACCCCCGACAGCCCGAGCTGACCGTCGGTGCCCGCTCCCCAGCAGTACGCCCGGCCGCCCGCGATGCCGCACGAGTGGGTGGTGCCGGTCGAGATCGACGTGAATGTCGTGCCGCTCGGCATCATGCCCCACAGCACTCGTTGCGGGGTCACGCGGTATCGATCGTTGCCCCACGAGTCCCGTCCTGGCTCCCCATTGCCCACCTGACCGTAACGCGTCCACCCCCAGCAGTAGGCGGCTCCGTCGGCGATCGCGCAGGTGTGCCGATAGCCGGTCGCGATGGCGGTGACCGTTCCGGGCAGATCTCCGGAGACGGCGGCCGGCTCCGAGCGGCTCGAACCTCCCCCGACTCCCAGCCGACCGTCACCGTCGCTGCCCCAGCAGTACGCCCGGCCGTCCGCGATCGCGCACGTGTGCGAGAAGCCGACGGCGATATCGGTGACCGTGCCGGACATCGCCGTGCGCACGACCGGCACGGGTCGGGTGCTCGCGGTCGTGGTGCCGTCACCGAGCTGACCCTCGCTGTTCCGTCCCCAGCAGTAAGCCCGGCCCTCGGCGATCGCGCAGGAGTGGTTGTTGCCCGCCGCGACCTTGGTGAAGCGATCGACCCGGCGCTCACCGAGCTCGGCCGGTATCTCGGCGCGGTCGATGGCCGTGGTCCCGGTTCCGGTGTAGACGACCTGCCGCGACGAGGGATCGTTCTCGATCTCTCGGCTGAGCACATAGTGGGGCGTCACGCCGCCGGACGGTCCGGCGGGCCAGGTCAGCTCGATCGACTGGTCCGGCAGCACCTTCGCGCCGGGCAAGATCGGCGCCAGCGTGGCCGTACCCACCGACTGACTCTCCTCGGCCGCCGTCGCGGTGAACCAGGCACCCGACGATGCCGTGGAGCCCAGCAGCACGGCCGTCAGCGCCGCCAGCGATACCGCGCACAGCATCGCGCGACCGGCACGCGACTCCTTCATGGTGGTCACCGTTCTCCTGGATCTGGCGTGTCAGCGCTTCTGGTCGGCGACGATCTCGACATCGAAGGTCGCGGTGAAGCCCTGGGCGTCGTCGGTCGCATCCGGACCGCTCAGCCCGACCTTGACGTCGACCTCGGCCTTCTCACCGGACGCGACATCGCCGATGCCGGTGAGCTTCGGCGGGGCGGCCAGGGTGCCGGAGGCCTGCGTCCCGGCGGAGCTCAGGTCGATGGTGATCCATCGCTTGACCGTGTCGATCTGTGTCGGCGTCAGCGTCTGCCCGGACTCGCCCTGGATGTTCTTGAGGGAGATCGAGTAGGTGAAGTCCGCGCTGCCGCCATTGGTGAACGTGAAGGAGCGGTCGACGCTCTGCCCGGGCAGTAGGCCCTCGACGGTCAGCGGCAGGCCGGTGCGCTCGCCGATCGACAGCGTGCCCGTGCTGACCGTGTTGTCCTGGACCGTCTCGGTGTCCTGGAACCAGGCGGAGGTCGCCAGGTAGCCGCCGGCGACGACCGCGGCGGTGACGCCGGTGGCGCCGACGGCCAACGCCACCCGACGCCGACGGTCGGGGGTCTGCGGCGCCGGGGAGCTGGTGGGGATATTCATGGGATTGCCTCTCGTGATGGATGGGCTCAGCGCGTGCGTGCGCTGAGGACGGAGTCGAAGGTCGTGGATGCTGCGGGCTCCCCGGTCTCGGCGACGACCGCGTCGTAGCGGACGGTCACCTCCTCGCCGGGCGCGAGGCGCAGCATCGGGCCGGCAGGGCCGGAGGCGAGGGTGGTGGCCGGTCCTCGGCTCTGCCCGGCGATCACCTCGACGACGAGCTGTTCGGCCAGCTCGGCCCCCGAGGTCACCTGGGTGGCGATATCGAGCTCGACGGGGAGCTCGCTGACATTGCGCACGTCGTAGACCAGGACCGTCGCGGACTCGCCGGGCAGCAGTCCCTCCGCCTGCGGCCGCTCGACACCGGACGTGGAGATCAACCGGCATCCGGCGGCCTCCGCCGGAGCGGGCGGGGAGGCGACGACGACGCCCAGGACGAGTCCCGCCAGCGCGACGACGGCGGCACCCCGGCCACGCCCGTGCCGCCGGAGCAGCAGGCCGAGCACCACCAGGACGACGGCCGCGACCAGCAGCCCGGTCATCGGGCCGATGCCCGTGGTCGGGAGGTCGCCGTCACCACCGGGCTGCGAGGAGACCGCGGTGGTGCAGACGCGCTCGGAGGAGGCGATCAGGTCAGCGAAGAGGTTCATGGAGGCTCGAAGTCGTAGGCTCAGCACGTGCACGGACGATTCACTGTGGCGGCTGCGACACCCGACGAGATAAGGGTTCAACCCGCAAAGACGCCGAGAGCATCGTGAGGGGCACGTCCACCCGCCGCTCCGAGGCGATGCGGCTCGCCGCATTGGCTCACGAGCAGGGGTCCTTCCGAGAGGCGGCCACCCGCTGGATCGCGCTGGCCTCGGCGGACGACCCGCCGCCCTACGCGCACCTGCGCGCCGGGGAGGACGCCGTGCTCAGCGACCGTCCCGAGCTCATGGCCGAGGCGGCTGCGCTGGTGCGGGCGGCGGAGGAGGGGTTGGAGCGCGAACTCCTGCTGTTCCAGCTGGAATTCCTGCACACGCCGCTGGAACGATCGGTGGTGCGCTGGCAGCAGGCCGTCGAGCGATTCGGTGAACCCCGGGATCCGCGCGTGCGTCTGCACTGGGCCGTCTGCCGGGCGGAGGCGGCCTGGATGGTCGGTGACACCGCGACCGTCCTCGACGTGCGACGGCGGTGCGGCGTCGAGGACGAGTCCGCGCTCGCGATGGCCGGCCGGCTGCGTCTATTCGAGTCCTACGCCCACTGGCTGCGGGGCGCCGGTGCGGCCGCGCGCGAGCGCATCGAGCCGTTGCGTCTGAGCCCCACCGGGCGTCCCGAACGAGCCTCGGCCCTCAATCTGCTCGGCCAGATGGCGGCACTCTCCGGTGACTGGCGGGAGGCCGGCCGGCAGTTCGGGGAGGCGGCGCAGGCGGCCCGTGCCGCGGACAGTCCCCTTCCCGGCGTGCTGGCGGCGGCGTGGAGCGGCTTCGTGGCGATGCTGGGCGGTCGCTATGCCTCCGCCCGCGCCCACGCGGAGTTCGCCCTGTCCCAGTCGGCGGAGGTCGAGCACCGGACCTTCGATCCCATCGCCCACGCCACCCTCGCGGTGACGACCGCGGCGTCGGGGCACTGGGCCGAGTCCCAGCATCACCTCGGCAAGGCCCAGCACTTCATCGGGGACCGGGTGATGCCTGAGACGGTCTTCTGTGTGGCGGTGGCCGCGGCCGTCTGCTCGCGATGGCGTGGCGACGCCACCGGCGTGCTCGACGCACTGCACGTGCTCGACCTCCCGGCCATCGCCGCAACCACCCGGGCCGTCGGCGCCAGCTGGTGGCTCTCGC
>JAEZEJ010000101.1 GCA_023417775.1 Actinomycetes bacterium
GCGCTGCAGCGGTCGGCGCCGCGGCGGAGGCGAGCACCCGCCGGGTCTGTCGGCCGACCGTGGCCGCGGTGCGCGACCAGGTGAGCAGCGATGCCGCCGCGGCGTCCAGCGCCTGGCCCTCGTCCCCGCGATGGTCGCGCAGCGCCTCGGCGATGCACACCGAGGTGGCGGTGTCGTCGGAGAACTCGCCCGGCGCGAGATCGGCCGGTCCGCCCCCGCTCATCTGCGGGACGATGTTCTCGGCCAGCGGGGGACCGAACTCATAGGGGACACCGAGCGCGTCCCCGCAGCCGAGGGCCAGCAGCAGGCCGCGGGAGCGGTCCACGAGCGAGCTCATTCGACGGTCATCTCACCCATGAGATTCCAGTCATCGGCCTCGATCTGCTCGCTGATGATGCGCGGGGTGCTCTCCAGCGCCTGGGGCAGATCGCGCATCGCCTGTGCGAAGTGCTCCGACTCCACATGGGCCTTGCCGGCATCGCCGTCGGCGAAGGCCTCGAGCAGCACGAAGACCTTCGGATCGTCGACGCTGCGCGACCAGTCGAACCACAGATTGCCCGGTTCGGCCCGGGTGGCCTCGGTGAACGGCGTCACGTGGTCGAGCCAGCGCTCGGACCAGTCGGGCTTGACGGTGAACTTGACGACGATGAAGATCATCCCTCCAGTGTGTCGTTCCCCGGCGCGCTCCGCGCGGTGGGCGGCGTCGATGTGACGTGTCCGATCCGCGCAGGTCTTGCCGCACCCTGGGGGTCGAGGTCTAGGCTAGGCAAGCCTTACCTGCTGATCACGAAAGTGGAGTTCTCATGCGCTCTTCGCGTCTTCTGGCGGTCACCGGTCTCTCGGTCGCCGCCCTGCTCCTCGCCGCGTGCGGTGACTCCTCATCGGAGGACGCCTCCGGAAGCGAGGGCTCCGGCGAGTTCCCGGTGACGGTCGAGCACGCCTTCGGCGAGACCACGATCGAGTCAGAGCCCGAGCGGGTCGCGACGGTCGCCTGGTCCAATCACGAGGTCCCGCTGGCCCTGGGCATCGTCCCCGTGGGCATGTCGGAGGCGGTCTGGGGCGATGACGACGGCGATGGTGTGCTGCCGTGGGTCGAGGACCGGCTCGAGGAGCTCGACGCCGAGACGCCCGTCCTCTTCGACGAGACCGAGGGCATCGACTTCGAGGCGGTCGCCGACACGCAGCCGGATCTCATCCTCGCCGCCTACTCGGGGATGAGCGAGGAGGACTACGAGACGCTCAGCAAGATCGCTCCCGTCGTCGCCTATCCCGACACCCCGTGGGCGACCGGGTGGCGCGAGACGATCGAGATGAACAGCAAGGCCCTGGGGCGCGCCGACGAGGGCGAGAAGCTCGTCGCCGATCTCGAGCAGCAGATCGCCGACGGCGTCGCCGAGCGGCCCGAGCTCGAGGGCAAGACGGCGCTCTTCAGCTACCTCGAGCCGGCCGATCTCAGCGAGATCGGGTACTACACGACCCGTGATCCCCGCGCCCAGTTCTTCGCCGATCTCGGCCTGGGCACTCCGTCGATCGTCGAAGAGGGGGCCAAGGCGAGCGAGGAGTTCTACCTGACCCAGAGTGCCGAGGAGGCGGACGCCTTCGAGGACACGGATATCTTCATCACCTACGGCAACGAGGCGCTGCGCCAGGAACTGCGCGATGACCCGCTGGTGTCGACGATCCCGGCGATCGCGAATGACGCCATCGTCATGTTCGAGGACAACACGCCGCTGGCCGCCGCCGGCAATCCCTCGGCGCTCTCCATCCCGTGGGGCCTGGATCAGTACCTCGATCTGCTGGCCGAGGCCGCCGCCAAGGCGCAGTGAGCGTCACGCTCCTCTCCCGGGAGGCATCGGGCGACGCGGCACCGCGTCGGCCGGTGCCCCTCCGGCTGTTCGTCCTCCTGCTCGGCATCGTGGTGCTCGTCGCCGTCGCCGGCCTGTCGGTCGCCTTCGGGACCCGGGTGGTCGGATGGAATGAGATCGTCAGCGCCTTCACCACCGGATCCGATGGCATCGCCGAGGCGGCCGTCCGGCAGCGGGTGCCGCGCACGGTGCTGGCGATGCTCGTCGGCGCCTCCCTCGGAGTCGCCGGCGCGGTCCTGCAGGGGTTGACCCGCAATCCGCTCGCCGACCCGATGATTCTGGGCATCACACCCGGCGCCTCGCTCGCGGTGGTCTCCGGCATCGCCTTCTTCGGACTGAGCTCGGCGACCGGCTACATCTGGGTGGCGATCGTGGGCGCGGCCCTCGCCTCCGCCTTCGTGTACACGATCGGTTCGCTCGGTCGCGGTGGCCCGACGCCCCTGAAGCTCGCGCTGTCCGGGGCCGCGACCACCGCGGCGTTCACCTCGCTGATCAGCGCGATCCTGCTGCCGCGGATCGATGTGATGAACGCCTTCCGGTTCTGGCAGGTCGGCGGCGTCGGCGGCGCCTCCTACGGCAAGATCGCCCAGGCTCTGCCCTTCCTCATCGTCGGAGCGGTGCTGTGTCTGGCCTGCGTCCGCGGGCTCAACACGCTCGCCCTCGGCGACGAGCTCGCGGTGGGTCTGGGAGAGCGCGTCATCCTGACCCGGATCATCGCCTTCGTGGGCGCGGTGACCCTCTGCGGCGCCGCGACGGCCGTGGCCGGCCCCATCGCCTTCGTGGGGCTCGTGGTTCCCCACATCTGCCGCCTGCTCATCGGCGTCGACCACCGCTGGCTGCTCGCCTCCGCCGCCCTGCTGGGCGCCACCCTGCTGACCGTCGCGGACATCCTCGGCCGCATCGTCGCCCGTCCCTCGGAGATCGACGTCGGCATCGTCACGGCGATCATCGGCGCCCCGTTCTTCATCTACGTCGTCCGCCGCCAGAAGGCGCGTGCGCTGTGAGCCTCGAGATGGTCGCGGCCGGGCGCGCCCGGCGTTCGGCGCGACGCCGGACCGTAGTGCTGATCCTCGCGCTGGCGGTCATCGCCGTGTACGCGATCGCGCTGATGGTGGGGCAGACCTTCTACTCGCCCGGCGAGGTCGTCCGCGTCATCGCCGGTCAGACCGTGCCCGGTGCCTCCTTCACCGTGGGGGAGCTGCGGCTGCCTCGGGCCACCCTCGCGGTCTTGACCGGCATGGCCTTCGCCCTCGGCGGCGCGACCTTCCAGACCATGCTGCGCAATCCGCTGGCGAGCCCGGACATCATCGGCATCTCGCACGGGGCGAGCGCCGCGGCGGTCTTCGCGATCACCGTGCTCACGGTCTCGGGGGCGGCGGTCTCCTTCGTCGCCATCATCGCCTCGCTCGCGACGGCCATGGCCATCTACTTCCTGTCCTTCAAGGACGGGGTGGTCGGCACCCGTCTGATCCTCATCGGCATCGGGATCGCCGCGATGCTCCAGAGCGTCGTCTCCTATCTGCTGATCCGGGCGTCGACCTGGGACCTGCAGGCGGCGATGCGCTGGATCACCGGCAGCATCAACGGCGCCACCTGGACGCTCGTGCTGCCGCTCGCGATCGCGGTGGTGGTGCTGGGCGGGGTACTGCTGGCTCGATCACGTGAGCTGAGCCTGCTGCAGCTGGGTGACGAGACCGCATCGGCCCTGGGCGTGCGGATCGAGCCGACCCGGCTGGTGGTGATCGTCGCGGCGGTCGGCCTGATCGCCTTCGCCACCGCCGCCGCGGGCCCCATCGCCTTCGTCGCCTTCCTGTCCGGGCCCATCGCCGCGCGTCTGATCGGTCCGACCGGCTCGGTCCTGGTGCCGGCGGCGCTGGTCGGCGCGCTGCTCGTCCTGGTGGCCGATCTCGTCGGCCAGTTCGCCTTCGGCACCCGGTATCCCGTCGGGGTCATCACCGGCGTCCTGGGCGCCCCCTATCTCATCTATCTGCTGATCCGCACCAACCGCGCGGGAGGTTCGCTATGACCGACGCCCACACGCTCCATACCGAGGGGCTGAGCCTGGGATACGGCGACCGGCTCGTCGTCGATGCCCTGGACCTGACGATCCCCGCCGGGCGGATCACCACCATCGTCGGGGCGAATGCCTGCGGCAAGTCCACCCTGCTGCGCGCCATGGCCCGGCTGCTCGCTCCGCGGGCCGGTCGGGTGGTGCTCGACGGCAAGGAGCTGCACCGCCTCCCGACCAAGGAGGTCGCCCGGACCCTCGGGCTGCTGCCGCAGTCGCCGGTCGCGCCCGAGGGCATCGCCGTCGCCGACCTGGTCGGCCGGGGTCGGCATCCGCATCAGAAGGTCTTCGCCCGGTGGAGTCGCGAGGACGAGGCCGCGGTGCTGGCCGCGCTCGAGGCGACCGGGACGACCGAGCTGGCCGATCGATCGGTCGACGAGCTCTCCGGAGGACAGCGCCAGCGTGTGTGGATCGCGATGGCCCTCGCCCAGCAGACCGACCTGCTGCTGCTGGACGAGCCGACGACCTTCCTCGACGTGACCCATCAGGTCGAGGTGCTGGATCTGCTCACGGACCTCAACCGCCAGCGCGGCACCACGATCGTCATGGTCCTGCACGATCTCAACCTCGCGGCCCGCTATGCCGACCATCTCATCGCGGTGGCCGGGGGTGGTCTGCACGCGGCCGGCGCTCCGGCTGATGTGCTCACGGTCGAGACGGTGCGCGAGGTCTTCGGACTGGAGAGCCATGTCGTGCCCGATCCGACCTCGGGCAAGCCGATGATGCTGCCGATCGGCCGCTACCACGCGCAGACGAGGCCGGTCCCGGAACGCACCTGAGGCGTCCGGGACCGTCGTCGATGGGTGGACTCAGCTGATCGAGAGCATGGCGGTGAGGTGCTCCCACCGGGCAGCGGCGACCGGCTCGCGCCGGCCCGGCTGGGCGATGACCAGCAGGCAGCGTCCGGCGCCGTCATACAGCTCCAGGGTCGCCGAGCCGTGCCGGGGCCGCACGACCCACGCCTCGCGCACCGTGGAGGTGTCCAGGCGGATGGTGCCGCCGTCCAGCTGGACGAAGAGGGTGTCGGCCGCTCCGCGCAGACCCGTGACGCGCCCGCTGACCGCCATCAGGCAGCCATCGGTCGGCACGGCCAGCGTGACATCGAGCCGATCGTGATGGAGATGGTCGAGGGCGTGCACGGCGAGCGAGGCCGCGATCGGCGATACCTCGTGGTGACCCCGCAGCTGTGCGAGGGCCCGACCGCGTTGCACGCCGGCATCGTGCACCAGCGTGTCGAGATGAGCCTGGACGTTCAGCTCCAGCAGAGCGCCCGCCGCACACGGGGAGTCGGCGTGGACCGACCACGGGCTCGTGCCGAGGGTCGTGCCCGAACGGGAGCGACGGACGGCCTGGGGCACGCCGAGAGCGATCCGGTGCACGACATCGCCGTACTGGTTGACGACCCTGAGGGTGCGCTCCTGCTCATCGACCGCGAACGCATCGAGCACCTCGGGGCACAGCCTCAGGACGACATCGCCGTCGCGGTGCTGGGGCCAGGGGCCGCCCAGCGCGCCGAGTCGCGCGTACTGGCCGGGAGCGCTCGCGGCCGCACCGGAGTTGGCGGTGGCGCAGAGGGCGGTGTCGTCGAGGCTGCCGACCAAGGAGCCGAAGACCGCGAGGTCGTCATTCCAGAGCTCGGCGGGGGAGACGGAGGCGGGCTCGGCGGTCATCGGCTCTCGATCCACGAGGGACGGACAGGGCTATCCTCGGGCCCCGCCGTGGCGTGGACGGGGCCCGAGGTCAGGCCACACGGCACTGTATGAGCCTGGACTGCCGCCGTCCGTGGGTCGACCGACGAGCGGCAGCAGGACTAACTTAGGTCAGGCTTACCTCTCTCGTCAAGTGCTCTCCTCAGGTGAAGGCGAACACCGCGATCGGCTCGCTGGTCGGCGCGGTCACCTCGGGGTCGGACTCGATCGTGATGCCGGCTCCCACCGACTCGCTCGCATCGCCCTTCAGCACCATCGACGCATCGGCATCGTCCTCGGGCATGACCCCGGCAGCATGCATGGCTCCGTCGGAACTCTGGAGCCAGAGCACATAGTGCTGTCCATCCGGCGGCGGGGCCATGTCCCGCGTCTCGATCACAGCACGTCCCACACTGGCCGATCGGACGACCGTCGCCTCGCTCCCGTCGTCGAAGGACACGGCGACGCGGTCGGCGTCCTGGGCGCGGGTGACCTGTTCGGCGACTGTGAGCTGCTCGGGAGAGGAGTCCCACGGCTGGGTGACGCCCGCACCGACGACGGCGACCACGGCCGCGGCCGCCGCGAGCGCCCATCCCCACCGGCGTGCGCGGCGCGGCCGCTCGGCGACGAGAGGCGGATCGGGGCGGACGGTGCCGACGAGATCGAGGATGTCGCCGCGCAGGGACGGCGGAGGCTCCTCAGCGGACAATGCGCCGAGCTCGGCGGCCGCCGCCCGCAGGGAGGCGACCTCCTCGCGGCAGGCGGCGCAGTGGTCGAGATGGCTCTCGAACTGCGCGCGCTCGAGGTCGTCGACCGCGTCGACCGCGTAAGCCCCGGAGAGGCTGTGAATGTCATCGGGCATCGTCATCGTTCTACTCCCAACGCGTCGCGCAGTCGAATGAGACCGTCGCGGATACGGGTCTTCGCCGTACCGAGGGGGATGTCCAGGAGGGCGGCGACCTCGGCATGCGTGTAGCCGCCGAAGTAGGCGAGGTCCACCGCCTCGCGCTGGGTGGCGGTGAGCTCGTCGAGTGCGGCGCGGACGCGGGTCGCCTCGAGCCGGTCGACGACCTTCTCGCTGGTCGTGTCGTGCTCCACCTCGCGGTGACCGTAGCCATAGGCGATATCGCGCCGGGTCGCGGCCGAGGCCGAACGGACCCGGTCGACCGCCCGGCGGTGGGCGATCGTGAACATCCAGGAGAGCGCACTCGCGCGCGAGGCGTCGAAGCGGGCGGCCTGTCGCCACAGCTCCAGATACGTCTCCTGGGTGACCTCCTCGGCATGTGAGGGGTCCCGGACCACGCGCCGTACGAGGCCGTACACCCGCGGGGCGGTCAGGTCATAGAGCGTGGAGAAGGCGGCCTCGTCGCTGCGGGCGCAGCGACCGATCAGGGCGGCCAGCCGCTCCGTGCCCTCCGGCTCGGGGCCGGAGGGCACGGGTGTCAGATGCGTCACGGGAGTGAGTCTTCCTGAAGATCAGGGCATCAGCACGCCGTCGACCACGTACACCTTGGCGTTGGCCGTCGGCACATTGCCGCAGATCACGCTCGCATCGCCGACGGTGAAGTCCTCATCGGACCCCTCGACGGTGATGGTGTCTCCGGCGAGCGTCTCGTGCTCACCGGCGATCTCGTCCGGTCCCAGCTCGCCGGCGACGACATGGTGGGTCAGCACGGTGGTCAGCTGCTCCTTGTCGGCGAGCAGGGCGTCCAGCTGGTCCTGCGGGATCTCGGCGAAGGCGTCATCGGTCGGGGCGAAGACCGTGAGCGACTCCTCGGAGTTGAGGGTGTCGACCAGGCCCGCCTCGGTGACAGCCGATACGAGCGTCGTCAGCAGCGGGTTGCTGCTCGCCGCAGTGGCGACGGGCTCCTCGGCCATGCCCTCCAGGGACCCTGCGCCGTCCGACGGGATCGCGGAGCAGCCGGGTCCGAAGGCGCCCATCATGTCCATATCGCCCATGTCATCGCCCGAGGTCTCCTCGCTGGTGGTGGGCTCGGACTCCATTGACTCGTCGGAGTCGCCCGAGTCGCTGCAGGCCGCCAGACCCAGAGTCAGGGTCAGCGCCGCGGAGGCGAGGCCGGCGCGGCGGATGATCGTCTTCTTCATGATGGTCCCTTTCATCGATGGCGTTCATCGGTGCTTCGGGGCCGAGCGCGATCCGGATGGGTCCGCCGGCAGAGTCTCCGCGTTCGTGGGTGCTCGCGGACGACGAAGGATGTGCTCCGTGGACGTCAGCTGGCAGGCGACTACGGCGAGCGACGCGTCTCCAAACGGGGCTGTCGGTGGGCTGTGCACCTCTGGTGCCGCTTGAGCGGTGCGTGGTCCACCGCTCGAATGCTGAACCGGGCGGCGCGCCAAGTCACTGCCTTTTGAGCCGCGGCGAGCGAGATGCAGGTACTGATGATCGCGCGGGCCCGGGGAGCACGAGGGCGCGACATGGCCGGCACGGGACTGAACTGGATCATCCCCGCTCGCACGGGGAGCACGCGAGCCAGTTGATTGTCAGCGTGCCTGAGCCGGGATCATCCCCGCTCGCACGGGGAGCGCGAGCGTCGACGTCTTGGCCTCCGCGGCTGGTGGGGATCATCCCCGCTCGCACGGGGAGCGCCCTCTCCGTGCTCAAGAGGATCGCGTGATCGAGGGATCATCCCCGCTCGCACGGGGAGCGCCGGTACGTCGCGCAGACCGAGCTCCACGGCCAGGGACCATCCCCGCTCGCACGGGGAGCGCTGATGGAAGCCTCCACGTCGTTTGCCGTAGCTGGGATCATCCCCGCTCGCACGGGGAGCGCTCCGGCGGACGCCCAGTGCAGCTCGGACCCGCCGGATCATCCCCGCTCGCACGGGGAGCGCTGTCGACGTCGAGGGCAATGCGCTGCGGGTCACGGATCATCCCCGCTCGCACGGGGAGCGCGCACACCGAGGCTGGAACGTCGCGGACCTGCAAGGATCATCCCCGCTCGCACGGGGAGCGCGGTGGATCGGGGCGTGGGGTGGGGGTGGGTTACGGATCATCCCCGCTCGCACGGGGAGCGCCCGTCAACCTCCGAGTGGAGGCCGACGGGGGCGGGATCATCCCCGCTCGCACGGGGAGCGCGCCGACCTGATGGCGATGCCCGAGGACGAGTTCGGATCATCCCCGCTCGCACGGGGAGCGCGTGCGATCTGCACCGGCTCCGGGGAGCCGACGGGGATCATCCCCGCTCGCACGGGGAGCGCCAGTGACTCGGCGAACCGCTTGAGGGCGATATCGGATCATCCCCGCTCGCACGGGGAGCGCACTTGCTGACCTGGACAAACATCTGGCGTTGACCGGTTTCAGCATCACTTTTGTACCACGCATGCGCTCGTCATGAGTGGGTGTGGATGAACGGAGAAAGTGTCAGCCGAGTCACCTAGAGTAGGAACCAGATCGAACACCAGTTCGACAGACGAAATGGTTCTACTGGTAAGGGGGGTGAACGAGGATGGTCGCACAACACATCGAACCCACCACCACGGTGATGGCGGCGGAGTTGGCTGCATTGCATGGAGTAATCGATCGTCTCGATCCTCTCGTCAGGACGGGTCTCACCCCCGCCGAGGCGCAGCAGCTGACCGGTGAGGTCGGACGAGTCAAGAACCGGCTCGACGCGCTCATCCTCCACGCCGCACGCGTGATCCACGACAGCCGCCTCGCCAGACGTCAGGGCACCGCGTCCACCGGCGACCTGCTCGGCCGGGATCTCGGTAACGACCGCGCCGCCGGCAACCGACTCCTCGCCGCAGCCAAAGATGTTCCCGAACAATCACTCACCGACCAAGCCCTGTCGGCAGGGGACCTGACATTGAATCAGGCCAGTATCATTTCTGACGGGTTGAAGAGCCTCCCCACCGACACCACCAGTGAGCAACGCAGTTTGGCGGAGCGGACGCTGATCGAAGATGCGGAACGCCTCACACCGAAGGACCTGCGGGCGCGTGCGGATCGGATCGCGGACCAGTGGGCCGACCAGTCGGTCGTGGACCGCCACGAGTCCGAGCTGCTGCACGAGCGGGAGCAGCGGGCCTGGGACAACACGAAACTCAGCATGTGGGCGAATGGGGATGGCACCACGTCTGGCCGGTTCACCATCCCGGATGCTCATGCCGCCATGCTCAAGACCGTCCTGGACGCCTACGCCTCACCCAGACGCGCCAGCATGCTCGGCCGTGAACGTTTCGATGAGTACGCGACCCGGGCCGGGCAGGGGTTCTGCGAACTCATCGAACGGGTCCCTGCCGACCGGCTCCCGAACCACGGCGGGAACAACGTCCTCGTCACCGTCGACATGAACCTCGCCGATCTCGAACAACGCCTTGAGAACGCGGCACCGGGCACGATCACCACCGACGGGACAAGAATGAGCCCCGGGCAGGTCCGGCGGTTGGCCTGCGATGCGAAATTGCTCCCGCAGGTGTTTGGTGGGGAATCCGTTCCGCTCGACCTCGGACGAGAGGAACGACTCTTCACCCGACATCAACGGATCGCGATCACCAACCGCGACGGGGGTTGCGCCGCCCCCGGATGCGACCGACCACCCGGATGGTGCGAAGCGCATCATGGCAATCGGACCTGGGCTGATGGTGGAACCACAGATGTGAAAGAAGCCATCAGCCTCTGCGCGGAACACCACCGACAGATCCACACCGGGCACCTCCACTGCCGCATCAACCCAACAGACGGCATCCCCGAATTCCGACAACCCGGCACCCGAACATGGAAACGCCACGATCGATGGCGACCCTGAGACGAGACGTGATCCGGCTACGCCACGCGCACGACGATGTCGTGGATGCCGCTCGAACCATTGGGGAACGGGCTCGCGCGGTCGGCGGTCTGCACCTCGCCGTCGTCGGTCACACAGCGCGCCTGCACCGTGTGCCGGCCCGAGGTGGCCTTCCAGGGCACGTACCACTGCCGCCAGTAGTCCACGCCGGCATCCGGGCCGAGCTCGGCATCGGTCCAGTCGCCGTCGTCGATCCGCACCTGGACCCGATCGACACCGCGGTGCTGGGCCCACGCGACACCCGCGATGACCCGATCGCCGGGCTCGACCTCCGTCAGGCCGCGAGGCGTGTCGATACGAGTCGAGATCTTGATCGGACCGTCGATATCCCAGTCCCGCTCGGTCCAATAGGCCCGCTCCTCGGCATAGGTGGTGAGCGTCAGTCGCTCCACCCACTTCGTGGCGCCGACATAGCCATAGAGGCCCGGCGTGATGAGCCTCGCCGGGAAACCGTGCTCACGGGGCAGCGGTTCGCCGTCCATCGCGATCGCGAGCATCGCATCGCGTCCATCGGTCGCGATGTCCAGGGGCGTGCTGATCGTGAAGCCGTCGACCGCCGTGCTCAGGATCTGATCGGCTCCCGACCCCACTCGGGCACGGTCCAGCAGGTCCGTCAGCGGCACACCGAGCCACCGGGTGGCGCCCACATACCCGCCGCCGACCTCATTCGAGACGCACGTCATCGTGATGTCCCGCTCGATCATGTCCATCGCCAGCAGTTCCTCCCAGGTGATCGTGTAGGGATTCTCGACATCTCCATCGATCGTCAGGGTCCAGCCGTCGACATCGACCACGGGCACGCTCAAGTTGATATCGACCCGGTAGAAGTCCCCTGTCGGGGTCCGGAAGGGGCTGATGCCGTCGATGTCGAGGCCCTCGGCCAGCGGGGGGAGCGGATCCTTCGGGCGGGGCAGGACGATATCGCCGAGGCGGCGTCCACCCCGGATGATCGCCTCGCCGGCGGCACCGGTCAGGGCCGCGGCCACGACGAAGGCGCCTCCTCCGAGCAGCACATGTCGACGCGTCGGGCCCGGAGTCTCCGCATCCGCCGGACTCGACCCCCGCACCAGCCACCACAACGCGGCGAGAGCCGCGATGCCAGTGGCCAGCGCGGGCAGCAGGTCGATCGCGTTCGCCGTCGGACGGGCCACGGCGGCCGCGCCGGCGAGGGCCACGAGCGCGACGAGGATCAGCGCGCCGAGGCCGAATCGCCGCGCCGCCACCACGCCGCCGAGGGCGGCGAGCAGGAGGGTGCCGAGGGCCACCGAGCCGATGAGGATCGCCTTGTCGGCGGTCCCGAAGGTCGCTACCGCCCACTCCTTGACCGGAGTCGGGGTGGCGTCGATGACGGTCGATCCGACCGCCAGGATCGGCGATGCGGCCGGAACGGTGACCGCCGCGACCAGATGTCCGATGCCGATGCCGAACACTGCCGCGGCGACACCGATCGTCGCATCGCGAGGAAGCTGATGAGCCGTCATGTCGAGTGCTTCGTCGCCGACGGCCTCATGGATGCGTCAGCGACGCAACCGCACCAGCGCGGCCAGCTCGGCATCGCTCAACTCGGTCAGCGCCGCCTCGCCGGAGTCGACCACCGCATCGGCGAGGGCGCGCTTGGCCGAGATGAGCTCGGAGATCGACTGCTCGATCGTTCCCTCGGCGATGAGCCGGTGCACCTGGACGGTCTTCGTCTGCCCGATCCGGTGCGCACGGTCGGTGGCCTGATCCTCCACCGCCGGATTCCACCAGCGGTCGTAGTGGATGACGTGATCCGCACGTGTGAGGTTCAAGCCGGTGCCGGCGGCCTTCAGCGAGAGGACGAAGACATCGAACTCACCCGCCCCGAAGCGCCGGACCATGTCCTCGCGAGAGCGGATGGAGGTGCCGCCGTGCAGATAGGCGTGCTCGATGCCCTGAGCCTCCAGATGCCGTGACAGCAGATGCCCCATCTGCGCGTACTGGGTGAAGACCAGCGATCGGCCGCCCTCGGCGAGGATCTCCGCGAGCAGATCGTCGAAGACCTCCAGCTTGCCCGAGCGACGATCGAGGGCGCCATCGGCCTGTCGCAGGAACTGCGCGGGATGGTTGCAGATCTGCTTGAGCTGGGTCAGCAGTTTCACCACCAGGCCGCGGCGCTGGATGCCGCGGCTCTCCTCGATCTCGGCCATCGTGCGCCGGACGACCGCCTCGTAGAGGCCGATCTGCTCGCGCGTCAGCTGCACATGGTGGTCGGTCTCGATCTTCGGGGGCAGCTCGGGGGCGATGCCCGGATCGCTCTTGCGCCGCCGCAGCACGAAGGGCCGGATCAGGGTCGAGAGCCGGCTCGCCACCGTATCGTCGCGATCCCGCTCGATCGGGCGCGACCAGTCGCGGCGGAACTGCTCGCGATTGCCCAGTAGCCCCGGGGTCGTCCAGTCGAGGATCGCCCACAGCTCCGAGAGCGCGTTCTCGACCGGCGTGCCGGTGAGGGCCATCCGGGCGTCCGCCTCGATCCTCCGCAGCGCCTGCGCGACCCCCGACCCGGCGTTCTTGACGTGCTGGGCCTCATCGGCGACGACCATGCTCCAGTCGTGTTCGGCGAGGGCATCGGCGCTCTGCCGCATCGTGGCATAGGTCGTCACGACGAAGCCGTCCTTGGCATCGTGCAGGCTGCGACCCGGGCCGTGATAGCGGTGGACGTTCTCGCCGGGGGCGAAGCGGGCGATCTCGCGCTCCCAGGTGGCCAGCACCGAGGCGGGACACACGACGAGGGTCGGCGCGGCGGCCGCGCGGTGCAGGTGCAGCGAGATCAGCGTGATGGTCTTGCCCAGCCCCATGTCGTCCGCGAGGATCCCGCCGAGTCCGAGGTCGACCAGCTGGTTCATCCACCGCAGGCCGTCGAGCTGGTAGCTGCGGAGTTCGCCGTCCAGATCATCGGGCTGGGTGATGTCGCTGGAGCGCTCGCCGAGGCTGGCCAGCCGATCGCGGACATCCTCGAGCCAGCCGACGGTGTCGACGCGGACGTGACGTCCCTCGATCTCCAGCTCACCGGTCAGTGCTGCCTGGAGGGCCTCGGCGGCGTCGAGCTCCTGGCCCTCGCCGCGTAGCAGTTCCTCGATGCGGCGCGGCTCCACGAAGACCCAGCGGTCGCGCAGCCGGACGAGGCCGCTGTGGCTGGCCGCGAGCTCGTCGAGCTCGGCCTGGGTGAGGCGCTCGCCGCCCACGCTCACGCTCCAGTCGAAGCGGAACAGCTGATCGCGGCCGAAGGCGCGGGGCCGGTCGCCGAATCCGTCCACCCGGCTCACCACGGGGGTGGCGTGGACATCGCGGACCAGCTCGCTCGGCCAGGCGACCTCGACCCTATTGGCCATCAGCGAGGTCACCAGGTCGGCGGAGGCGAGTGCGCCGAGCTCATCGGCCGTGAGCGTGATGCCGTCCGGTGCCGGATCTTCGCCCGGCAGCAGGCGCAGTGCCGGCGGCCAGCTCGCGCCGAGCCGCTCGAGCATCGCGCGCAGGGCCGTGCGCGCTCCTTCGCCGAAGTGATGATCCTCCCGGGAGAACACCTCGTGTGCGCCGGCCTCGCCCCACGTGCGATCGGTGGGACGGATCCGCAGCGATGCAGTGGCGATCGTCTCACCGGCCCGGTCGAACACGACCACCAGGCGGTAGGCGAAGGTGCGGGGAGGCTCGATGCGGGGACGGGGCTGCTCGGGCTCGTGTCCGTGCCGGCGTTGCGGGGTGGTGGCCACGGCGGGGGCGTCGACCGCGAGGGCCGCGAGGAAGGCGTCGATGAGCGCATAGGCCTCGCGCGCCGGGACGTCCAGGTGCTCGGCCGCCGCTCGCAGCTGCTGCTGATCGCCATCGGAGGGCTCGGCCAGGGAGCCGGAGGCCATCAGGCGCAGGGCGATGATCGCCGGTCCCGCCCAGGCGCGCACCGTGGCATGGGCGTTCATCGCCCGGATGCCGCCCGAGAGGGGGCCGACAGCCTCATTGGCGGTGGCCTCGATCGGGCCCTGCGGAGCGTCGAAGACGAAACGCGAGAGGGCGGGGTCCTCGTGCGCCACGAAGCGCACGGGATGCCGCAGCACGATCATCAGCTGCGTGGGGGTCGGCATCCCTCCATTGTCGGGCATGGGTCCAAGACGCCCGCCGTGAGGTCGCCGCCGCTCTCACATACGGCCGGTCTCCACGAATCGCTGATGCCAGCTCAGCGCCTCGTCGAGCAGATGCGGGGTGTGGCGTGCCCGCGGTCGGGCCGCCTTGGCCCGCTCGACGTAGTCGCGCAGCGCCTCGCGATAGGACGGATGCGCGCACCGCTCGATGACGCGATCGGCTCGGTCGGCGGGGGAGAGGCCCCGTAGATCGGCCAGCCCCTGTTCGGTGACGATGACGTGCACATCGTGCTCGGTGTGGTCGACATGGCTCGCCATCGGCACGATGGTGGAGATGGCGCCGTTCTTGGCGGTCGAGGGCGACAGGAAGAAGTTCAGATAGGCATTGCGGGTGAAGTCACCGCTGCCCCCGATGCCGTTCATGATCGCCGAGCCCATCACATGGGTGGAGTTCACATGGCCGTAGACATCGGCCTCGATCATGCCGTTCATCGCGATGACCCCGAGCCGGCGGATCAGCTCGGGGTGGTTCGAGATCTCCTCGCTGCGCAGCAGGATGCGTCCCTTATAGGCGTCGATGTGCTCCATGAATCGTATGACACCGGCATCGGACAGCCCGAAGGAGGTCGCCGAGGCGGCGCGCAGGGTGCCCGAGTCGAGCAGATCGAGCATGGCGTCCTGGAGCACCTCGGTGAACGCCGTGAGTCCGGTGAACTCGCTGTGGTCGAGGCCGGCGAGAACCGCATTGGCGACATTGCCCACGCCGGACTGGATCGGCAGGAGCTCGGCGGGCATCCGGCCGGCGCGCACCTCGTGGCGCAGGAAGTCCACCAGATGGTCGGCGATGGCCCGCGAGTCCTCGCCGGGCGGGGTGAAGGGGGAGTTGCGGTCCGGCGCTTCGGTCTCGACGACCGCGACGACCCGGTCGGGATCGATGCGCAGATAGGGCTCGCCCAGCCGCTCCATCGGACCGGTCAGCTGCAGGGGCTGACGGTGCGGGGGGAGGGCCGTGCCGTAGTAGACATCGTGGAAGCCCTCGAACTCGCGCGGCTGCCAGTGATTGACCTCGAGGATGATCCGCTCGGCCTGGTCCAGCCAGGTCTTGTTGTTGCCGACCGAGCTGCTCGGCACCAGGAGGCCGTCCGGCAGCGCGGCGGTGACTTCCACCACCGCGACATCGAGCCGGCCGTAGAACCCGAACCACATCTGCTGTGCTGTGTGACTCAGGTGCGCGTCGACATAGTCGACCTCGCCGCTGTTGATCAGATCGCGCAGGGTGGGGTCGGAGTTGTACGGCAGACGGGTGGAGATGCCGTGGGCGCGCGCGAGGACGCCATCGGCGTCCGGGGCCGTCGAGGCGCCGGTCCACAGGCCGATGCGGAAGTCCTCACCGCGTTCGTGGGCGGTCCGCATCCGATCGGCGAGGGCTGCCGGGATCTCCTTGGGATAGCCGGCGCCGGTGAACCCGCTCATGCCGACGTTGTCCCCGGGCCGGATGTAGGTCGCGGCCTCGGCCGCGGTGGTCAGGCGGGAACGGAGAACGGGGCAGGACACACGCGTCATGTGACGATCGTGCCCTGCCCCGTGGGTCAGCGCGTCCCGGGGTGACGGGACATCGCCTGGATCACTCCGGCGACGCGGTCTGCTGTTCGGCGATCTGGCGCCGGACGTCGTCCATGTCGAGATCCTTGACCGCGGTGACGACCTGGTCGAGCGCCTCGGCCGGCAGCGCGCCGGGCTGGGAGAAGACCAGGATGCCGTCGCGGAACGCCATCAGGGTGGGGATGGAGCTGATCTGGGCCGCGGCGGCGAGCTCCTGCTCGGCCTCGGTGTCGATCTTGCCGAAGGTGATGTCGGGGTGCTGCTCGCTCGCGGCCTCGAAGACCGGGGCGAACTGCTTGCACGGACCGCACCACGAGGCCCACCAGTCGACGAGCGTGATGCCCTCGCCGGTGACGGTCGACTCGAAGGTCTCCTTGGTCAGGTCGATGGTGCTCATAGAT
>JAEZEJ010000058.1 GCA_023417775.1 Actinomycetes bacterium
GCCAGTGATCCCGCCCGCTAAGGCCCCGCACCCCGGGGGGGTGGGGGGCCGTTCGCTATTCTGTCGCCGCGCCTCGGCGGTACGCCGTCAACGTCATCGAGGCTCGATTCGGTTGATGACCTACCGCCACCGAGCGGCGCGGGACGGGTCAGCCGCGGATGGCGGCGACCACGTTCTCGACGGTCAGGCCCACCTCGGCCTGCACGTCCTCGGCATCGCCTGAGGCGCCGAACCGGTCCACCGTGACGAAGCCGGCATCGCGCCCGACCACCTCGGCCCAGCCGAAGGACGAGGCCGCCTCCACGACCACCGAGCGGATGCCCGGAGGGAGGAGGGCATCGCGCTCAGCGGCCGGACGCGCCAGGAACCACTCCCGGCACGGCATCGAGACCACCCGCACGGCCACCTCGTCGGCGATCGAGCGGGCCGCCTCGACCGCGAGTGCCACCTCGCTGCCGGTCGCGACGACGACCACCTCGGGATCGGTGTCCGGCTCGATGACGGCATAGGCACCCGCCCGGACCCCGGCATCGACCGCGGCATCGTCCACGTCCAGCACCGGAACGCCCTGTCGCGCCAGCACCAGGCCCATCGGCGTCTCGCGGCGCGAGGCGGCCAGACGCCACACGGCGGCCGTCTCCTTGGCATCGGCCGGGCGTACGACGTCCAAGCCCGGCATCGCCCGCAGGGACGCGAGATGCTCGATCGGCTGATGGGTCGGCCCGTCGGCCCCGAGGGCGACGGAGTCGTGGGTCCAGACGTAGGTCACCGGCAGACCCATGAGCGCGGCGAGCCGGATCGCTCCGCGCATGTAGTCGCTGAACACCAGGAAGGTGCCGACATAGGGCAGCGCGCCCCCTGCGAGGGCGATGCCATTGGCGATCGCTCCCATCGCGTGCTCGCGGACCCCGAAGTGCACGATGCGGCCGTCCCGGCTCTCCGGCAGGAAGGACATCTCCCCGGGGATCGTGGTCTTGTTGCTGTCGCCGAGGTCCGCCGACCCTCCCCACAGCTGCGGCAGCTGCGGGGCCAGCGCCCGCAGACAGCGACCGGACGCCTCGCGCGTGGCCATCGACGCACCGGCCTCGAAGGAGGGGAGCTCGACGGCACCCGGAGTGCCGGTCACCGCGTCCCACCGGCGAGCACGCTCGGGCTCACGCTCCCGCCAGCGCGCCTCCAGCTCGTCCCAGGCGCGATGCAGCCGTGCGCCCTCCTCGCGGCGGTCGGCCCGCGCACGGACCTCGTCGCTCACGACGAAGGTGGCCTCCGGATCGAGGCCGAGGGCGGTCTTGGTCGCGGCCGCCTCGTCACCGCCGAGCGGTGAGCCGTGGGCACCCGGGGTGTTGACGGCATTCGGCGCCGGCCAGGCGATCTGCGACCGCAGCACGATGAGCGATGGCCGGGTCGTCTCGGCCCGCGCCGCCGTCATGGCCGCATCCAGCGCGACCACATCGATATCGCCGTCCTCGGCGAGGCCGACGTGCTGCACCTCCCAGCCCTGGGCCTCGAAGCGCGCCGCGATGTCCTCACCGGTGGTCAGCGAGGTCTCGCCCTCGATCTGGATGCGGTTGTCGTCGAAGACGACGTTGAGCGCGCCCAGCTCGTGACGGCCGGCGAGCGCACCGGCCTCATAGGAGACGCCCTCCTGCAGATCGCCGTCGCTGCACAGCACCCAGACGGCGCGATCGAAGGGGGACTCCCCGACGGGAGCGCCCGGATCGAAGATCGCCCGCTGCCGCGCGAAGGCCATGGCCATGCCCACGGCGGAGGCCAGCCCCTGGCCGAGCGGCCCCGTGGTCATCTCCACCCCCGGCACGTGTCCGTACTCGGGGTGCCCGGCGGTCCGGCTGCCGAGGCGCCGGAAGCTCCTCAGGTCGTCGAGCGTCAGGTCGTAGCCGCTCAGGTGCAGGTGCACGTACTGCAGGATGCTCGCGTGTCCGCAGGACAGCACGAAACGGTCTCGGCCGGCCCAGTCCGGGTCGGAGGGATCGTGTCGCAGGTGCCGCCCGTACAGCAGCTGGGCCACCGGGGTGAGCGCCAGCGCGGTGCCCGGGTGACCCGAGCCGGCCCGTTCGACGGCGTCGATGCTCAGGGCACGGGCCGTCGTGACGACCTCTTCATCGAGCAGCGGCGAGGTCGTGGACGTGATGGTCATCGAGCGGTTCCTCCGAGGGGTGGTGTGGACAGCCACGCGGCGATGCGCGCGGCGACGGCGTCGGGCGTCAGGCCGAAGGCCTCACGCATCTCCTCGCCGGTGGCGGACATGCCGAACACATCGGGGGTGCCGATGCGCTCGACGCGAGCGCCCAGAGGGCCGACGACGCCGGAGACGGCATCACCGAGCCCGCCGACGACGCTGTGGTTCTCGACGGTGACGACGAGGTCACACCCGGACGCCGCCGCGCGGATCCCGTCGGCGTCGAGCGGCTTGAGCGAGGAGAGGTGCACGACACGGGTGCCGACCCCCCGTTCGTCCAGGATGTCGGCGGCGTCGCGACCCAGCGATGCGGTCGACCCCTCCGTCACGAGCAGCGCACGGCCGCCGTGGTCGGCGATCACCGCGTGCGCGCCCGGAGCGAACTCGACATCGGCGGGGTACAGCTGGGCGACGGGGTGGCGGCCCACCCGGATGTACACCGGGTGCTCGCGCTGGCGCACCGCCCAGGAGATCGCGCTCGCGGTCTGGGCGGAGTCGGCCGGGGTCAGGACGACGAGCTCGGGGATCGCGCGGGCGAGCGCGAGATCCTCCAGACACTGGTGGGTGCCGCCGTCCGGGCCCATGTCCACACCGGGGTGCGTGCCGATCACGACCACCGGCGCGCCGGCGTACGCCGCCTGACGCAGCTGGGTCCACGGCAGAGCGAGCGCGAACATCGCCATCGAGACGAATACCGGCCGGATGCCCGTGTACGACAGTCCGGTCGCCACGCCCATCGCATTCTGCTCGGCCACCCCCAGCTGCACCAGGCGCTCGGGGTGGGCCTCCTCGACCGGGCCGAGCCGGGTCGACAGGCCCAGATCTCCGTCCAGCACCACGACATCCTCACCCGCGTCGATGAGCTCGACGAGGGTCGTGCCGATCATCTCGCGCGGAGCCCGCAGGTCTCCGTACACATCGGTCTTCGCCGGCATGATCCCTACCCTTCGCCGATCTCATCGAGGGCCCGGCGAAGCTCATCCTCGTCGAGGCCGCGCGAGTGCCATTCGCGGACGTTCTCCATGAAGGAGACGCCGTGTCCCTTGACGGTGCGCGCGACGACGGCTCCCGGCCGCGGATCGGCGCGCACCTCGTCGAGTGCCGCGCCGAAGGCGACCGGATCGTGTCCGTCCACCTCGACCGTCGCCCAGCCGAAGCTCTCGAGCTTCCCGACCAGCGGCTCCAGGCCCATGATCCGGCCGACCGGACCGTGCTGGGTGAGGCCATTGGCATCGACCACCACGGTCAGGTCGCCGATGCCGTGGTGCGGGGCGGCCATGAGGGCCTCCCAGGACTGGCCCTCATGGAGGTCGCCTTCGCCGGCGACGGCCCAGACATGGCGCCCCGAGTCGCGCCGGCGCTCGCCCATGGCGATGCCGAGCGCGACCGACAGGCCCTGACCGAGGTGCCCGGTCGAGACCTGCACCCCGGGGGTCTTGCGCCGGTCCGGGTGACCCTGCAGACGCGAGCCCAGGTGCCGGTAGCTGGCGAGCTCGGACTCCTCCAGATCGCCGAGCTCGACCAGCATGGCGTAGAGCGCCGGCACCGCATGGCCCTTGGCGAGCACGAGCCAGTCGCGAAGGTCCGGATCGCCGGTGAAGCGGCCCTTGTCGAGCATGATGACGGCCAGCAGGTCGATGACCGAGAGCGAGCCTCCGGGATGCCCGGCCTGCGCGTCGTGGATCATCCGCAGGATGCGACCTCGGAGGGCCGGGAGCCGCGCGGAGGCGGCGCTGCTCAGCACCGTCACTGCTCGGCCCCCTCGGTGGCCACCGCACGACGCGACTTCTCACGACGGTCGATGCCGAAGACGACCGCCGCGATCGCGGCGACGACCGCGAAGGTGATCGCGATGCCGACACCGGTGCCCAGCTGGAGCACCTGGTAGAGCGGCCAGCCCACGGCGGTGAAGTCGGTCTCGGGGAAGGACGAGCCCTGCAGGCCGACGCTGTCCATGATCGGGTAGATCAGCTGGGGACCGAGCGAGATGAGCACGCCGACGATCGCCGACCCGGTCACGGCGCCCTTCCAGCCGCCGGTGGCGTTGCCGAACACCGCCGCCGTGCCGCCGATGAAGAAGTACGGGATGGCGACGGGGATGATGACGGTCCAGCCCAGGCCGATGTAGAGGCCCATCATGACCAGGCCCGCCGCATAGGACGTGAGGAACCCGACGATGACGGCGGTCGGGGCGTAGGGGAAGACCGCGGGGCAGTCCAGCGCCGGACGGACACCGGGGACGACCTTCTCGGAGATACCCAGGAAGGCCGGGACGATCTCGCCGAGGAACATCCGCACGCCGGTGATGATGATGTAGACGGCCGCGGCGAAGGTGAGGGCCTGGATGAGCGGGAAGACCAGCCAGTTCGTGCCGCCCGCCAGCTCATCGGTGACGCCCTTGCCGGCCGCCACGGTCGCGATGTAGAAGAACACCACCATGGTCAGCGCGATCGAGGCCACGTAGTCGCGGAAGAAGCCGAGGCTCTTCGGCAGCTTGATGTTCTCGGTGCTCTTGGCCGGGTCGCCGACCTTGCCGCCCAGCCACGAGCTGAAGGCATAGCCGATCGTGACGTAGTGGCCGATGCCGATGTCATCGGTACCGGTGACCTTGGGCATCGCATTGCGGCACAGCCACGGGAAGAAGGCCGCGAAGAAGCCGAGCAGCAGTCCGCCGACGACGACCGTGACCAGATCCGATGCTCCCGAGGCCGAGAGCACGATGGCCAGGATCGCGGAGAAGAAGAGATTGTGCTGACCCGTGAGGAAGACGTACTTCATCGGGGTGAGACGGGCGACCAGGAGATTGGCCAGCAGTCCGATCACCATGATGATCGCGGTCTGGGTACCGAAGCTGGTCAGCGCGAGCGCGGTGACCCCCTCGGAGATCGGCAGCACGCCGTCGATGCCGAAGCCCTCGGAGAAGAGGGTCTGGAAGTTGCCGAGCGTGGCCACCGCAGCGGCCGCACCGACACCGAAGATCAAGAACCCGACGATGGTCTTGACCGTCCCCGCGAAGACGTCCGGAAACGCCTTCTTCTGCAACACCAGGCCGACCAGTGCGAACAGGCCGACCAGGAACGCGGCGTCACCGAGGATATCGGTGACGATCACCTTGAGGATGTCCATCCTTCTGCCTTTCTACGACTCCCGTAGCAGCGGGAGTGCTCAGTCCTCGCGATCGCCCTTGGAAGCGAGGTACTCCTCGAGGGCCGAGGCGATCTCGGTCTTGTCGAGGATGTTCTTGATGCCGATCACGGTCGCCGGCACATTGGTGAGGGTGGGGGCCAGATCGAGACCGGCCACGATGACATCGGCGCCGGAGGACCGCGCGCTCGAGGCGAGATCGGAGCTGACATCGAAGGGGAGCTTCTGCGCGCCGACCACCTGGTCGACCATCATCTTGAGGATCATCGAGCTCCCCATCCCCGTGCCGCAGACGACCAGCAGTTTCTCGTTCATGTCAGTTCTCCTCGGTGAGTTGGGCGACGACGGCCCGCAGCTCGTCGACGGTGTGTGCGGCGGCGATGCGGTCGACCGCATCGGGGTGCGTGAAGGTGGACCCGATCGCGACCAGCAGGTCGAGGTGGCCGGTGGCGTCGACCGCGGTCAGACCGAGCGCGACGCGGACGGGGTCGTTGGTGGTGTGGCCGAATTCGACGGGGGTCTCGGGCGTCACCAGGACGAGGCCGGGACCCCGGGCCCCGTCCTCGGGTCGGGCGTGCAGCAGAGCGAGGCCGGGAGCGATGACGAGATAGGGCCCGTTCTCCTCGACATTGCGGATCATCGCGTCGGTATACGACCGTTCGGCGACGCCCGCGTCGGCGAGGAGCCCGCCGACGATCTCGGTGAGCTCGCGCCAGTCGGAGACGGAGGCGGCGAGCCGCACGCCGTCCTCGGGGATGAGATCGAGCAGATCGGTCATGACCTCTCCTGGTCGGCCTGGGAGACCACTTCGAACTCCACTTGGTTGACATCGGGTCGCAGCCGGGAGAAGCCGAACAGCAGCGGGTCCCCGCCCGGGTCGTAGACGGTCGACTCGACGACCAGCAGCGGCGAGTCCGCAGGAACGTCGAGCTGCTCGGCCTCGTCCGCATCGGCCTGGCCGATCGAGACCGAGAGCCGGGCCCGAGCGAGCTCGACACCGAGATCGCGGCGCAGGAACTCATAGAGCGACCCTGCGTTGAAGTCGTTCTCGGCGACCGCCGCGAACCGATCGGCGGGGAGGAAGGTGTGCACGATGTGATTGGGTGCGCCGTCGACGGTCCGCAGGCGGACCAGCTCGACGAGGGTGGAGGCGGGCGCCAGGCCCAGTAGCTCGGCGATCCGCGGCGGGGCCCCGATGACGCGCTGAGTCAGCACCGCACTGCCGACCTCGTGTCCCCGTTCGGCCATCTCGCTGTAGAACCCGCCGATGCGGTGGTTGAAGCTCTCGCTGTAGCGGTGCGGATGCATCGGCTGGGAGACGAAGGTGCCGCGCCCCTGCTCCCGTACCAGCAGATCCTGGTCGACCAGGCCATCGATCGCCTTGCGCAGGGTGATGCGACTCGCGCCGTACTCCTCGCACAGGATGTGCTCGGGCGGCAGCGGATCGCCGACGCTCATCGTCTCGATGCGCCGACGCAAGTGGTCCCGGATCTCCAGGTACTTGATGGCCAATGTAATACCAATCTAAGACATCATAATGACATGACATCTGGAGGGTAGCATCGCTGCGGCGTACGTCACAAGAGCCCGGTCCCGCGATGAGCGATCAGCGGTGCAGCTCCCGGTGGGGGCAGCGGTGTCCATAGCGCAGCCGGCACCGCCAGCGCCGCCAGCTGCGGGCCCATCGTCGACGCACCATCATCGGATCGCTCCTCGTTCCTCCCCGACAGATCGACAGGAACCTAGTCAGCCGAGCCGCGGACGTCACTGGGAGAGGCTCCCAGTCTCGCCCGCGACCGCGCCGATGACTGGGAGTCGATCCCAGTGACTCCCCCGCGCTCGCGCCCATAACGTGCTCTCGTCACTCAGCAACCGCCCGAAGGAATCCGATGACGATGAGCGCGCAAAGCCCCTGCGTGATCGAGGTCCCCAGCACTCCCCCGCGTCCCGACGCCCCTGGCGACCTCCCCGATGCCGGCGGCGGTTCCCTCGAGATGCTGCTGCTCGGACTCGTCCTCGTGGCGGCTGGAGTCGTCATCGCCCGGCGGCGTCGGGGAGCATCCGGTGTCGCGGCTCTCGCGGCTGTGCTCGCGCTGGGGACCGGAATCTCCTGGATCGCCTCCGGACAAGCGCCCGCACACGCCGAGGGCGGTGAAGCACCGGGCTGCTCGCTGATCGAGGTCGACGAGATCATCCGCGACGGTGACGCGAAGGCGTCCACGCTCCTGCCCGGCGAGGAGGCCGAGGCGCTGCGCTACACCGTCCGCAATGTCACCGGCTTCCCCGTCAGTCTGACCATCGCCACGGATGCCGAGGGCTCGCCCCTCGCCCGGAAGCTCACCGCGGTGCTCAGCGGCGACCCCGGCGGAGAACGTCTCGAGGCTCCGTTGAGCGAGCTCCCGGAGTCCTCGCCGCTCATCCTCGACCCCGGTCAGCACCTCGAGGTGACCTACCGCGTCCTGCTCGACCTCGCCGCCGGCGACGATCTGCAGGACTCGACCGCCCTCTTCGACTCGATCATCACGGCCACCGGCCCATCACCCCAGGAAGCACGAGAGGAATCACGATGAACACTCCCCCCGCCCCCGAGGCTCCGGCATCGCGCAGGAAGAAGATCGCGGCCGTCAGCGCCGCCGGTGCCCTGGTCGCCCTGGCCGGCGGCTACGCCCTGACCTCGGCGGTCTTCAGCGACTCCGAGACGGTCCCCGACAACTCCGTCGGCACCGCCTCGCTGGAGATCGGCGACGCCGTCTCGACGCCTCTCGATGTCGAGCATCTGCTGCCCGGCCAGACCGCCAACGCGGCCACCGTCCTCGGCTTCGACAACGGCGGTTCGGTGCCCTTCTCCTACACCGTGACGCTCGAGAACATCGTGCCGAGCAGTGGCTCGCCCTCCGAGCTGCTGGGCTGGATCCCGATCTCGATCAGTTCCGGTGGTGTGACCGAGTCGGGAACGCTCGCCGCGCCGCCGACGGTCTCCGTGCCCAGCCTCGCCGCCGATGCCGACGCGACCGTCAGCGTGACCGTCGGACTCGACGGGAACGCCGACGACACCGCCAAGGACCGCGAGACCACCTTCGACATCGTCGTCTCCGCCAACCAGATCACGGCTGGCTGAGCTGCCGAACGGCGCATTCCGCCTCTCGCGGATGCGCACCGACGATCGTGGTGGTGACCAGCCCCCGACTGGCCACCACCACGATCATGATCGATCCGCTAGCCCGAACAGAGTGAGAGATCCATGATCCGACGGCCCTTGGCGTTCGTCTTCGCATCCCTGGCGCTGACCGCCGGACTCGCCACCACCGGCGCGGACTTCACCGACACCGCCCCCAGCACCCAGAACGCCGCCGCCACCGGCAACCTCACCGCCATCACCCCCGAGGCCGACACGGTACGAACCGGCTCCATCGATCTCACCTGGGCGGCAGCCCCCGGCCGCGGACTCCCGCCCGGCTACTCCCTCACCCGCGAGGGACCCGAAGGCACCGACGACATCTACACCGGACCCGACACCGCCGCCACCGACCCCGGCGGCATCCCCGCCGAACTCCGCCACAAGAACATCACCGAGATCGCCGCGGGGCACTCCCACACCTGCGCGATCGCCGACGCCGCCGTCTACTGCTGGGGAAGGAACAGCTACGGCCAGCTCGGCACGGGCAACAACACCGGCCGCAACACCCCGACCCCCGTCACCGGAATCACCGGCACCGTCACCCATCTGACCGCCGAGGCGGATCACACCTGTGCGGCCACCACCACCGCGACCTACTGCTGGGGACGAAACGACCAGGGACAGCTCGGCAACGGCACTGCGGGAAGCACTGCCCATCGCAATACGCCCATGCCGGTGAGCGGCGTCACCGAGCCGGTCACCCGGCTGACCGCGGGTGGTGCTCACACCTGCGCGGCCACCACCGACGCGACCTACTGCTGGGGACAGAACTACTACGGCCAGCTCGGCACCGGTGACAACACCGACCACACAACAGCCACTCACGTGACCGGGCTCACCGGCACTGTTCAGCGCCTGACCACTGGAACCTGGCACACCTGCGCGACCACCAGTACCGGCACCTTCTGCTGGGGACGGAACTTCTACGGCCAGCTCGGCAACGGCGACAACACCGATCAGACCGTTCCCGTTCCTGTGGGCGGCCTCAGCGGAACCGTCGAGCACCTGAGCAGCGGCGACCACCACACGTGCGCGGCCACCAGCACCAGAACCTACTGCTGGGGACGGAACGATGTCGGCCAGCTCGGCACCGGTGACAACACCGATCAGACCGTCCCCGTTCCTGTGGGCGGACTCACCGGCTCTCTCGTCGATCTGACCACCGGCTCGAACCACACCTGCGCGGCCACCAGCACCGGGGTCTATTGCTGGGGAAGCAATGAGTACGGACAGATCGGCGTCGCCGGCGGGGGCCACTACAGATCTCCCACCGCCGTCGCCGGGCTACCCAGCATTCGATACCTCGCTGCCGGCAGCGAGCACAGCTGCGTGCTCACCTCTACAGGCGACTACTGCTGGGGACGGAACTCGTTTGGTCAGATCGGCGACGGCACCCAGAGCGGCCGGGCCCTGCCGCGGGCCGTCACCAGGCCCGTCGGCCCATCCTGCCGTCCCGGCGCCCAGCTGATCGCCGGGACCGACACCTGCACCCTCGCTGCCGGCACCGACTACACCTACCGGCTCGGCTATTCCATCGGCGGCTGGACCGCACCCCTCGGCCAGACCACCCTCACCACGGCAGCGAGCGCCTCATGACCCGACGACCCTTCGCGGTCCTCTTCGCATCCCTGGCGCTGACCGCCGGACTCGCCACCACCGGCGCGGACTTCACCGACACCGCCCCCAGCACCCAGAACGCCGCCGCCACCGGCGACCTCACCGCCATCACCCCCGAGGCCGACACGGTGCGAACCGGCTCCATCGATCTCACCTGGGCGGCAGCCCCCGGCCGCGGACTCCCGCCCGGCTACTCCCTCACCCGCGAGGGACCCGAAGGCACCTACGACGTCTACACCGGACCCGACACCGCCGCCACCGACCCCGGCGGCATCCCCGCCGAATTGAGCGGGATGGACGTCACCGACATCGCAACGGGGCACTATCACACCTGCGCGATCGCCGACGGCACCGTCTATTGCTGGGGTCGCGGCCGCGACGGACAGCTGGGCACGAAAGCCATGGTGAACAGTTCCGAGCCCGTAGCGGTCGACGACCTGCCCGGCACCCCGACGCACATCGCCGCCGGTTCCTACCACAGCTGCGCAGCCACCACGGCCGGCGTCTACTGCTGGGGTTGGAACTTCTTCGGCCAGCTGGGTGACGGTACGGGTGCGGACAGCCCGACACCGGTACAGGTCGCGGGTCTCGACGGCCCGGTCGATCGCCTCGACGCGGCCAATCAGAATGCCTGCGTGACGACCGGCGAGGAGATCGTCTGCTGGGGCAGTAACAACGAACGGCAACTCGGTGACGGCACGCAGGTCACCGGGTACGCGCCCGTCCACGTACAGGATGTGTCAGGGACGGTGACCCAGCTCGCGGTCGGCGGTACCCATATCTGCGCCCTCACCACCGACGGACTCTTCTGCTGGGGCGACAACGGGTACGGCCAGCTCGGCCACAACAGCACCGCCGTCTACCCGACACCACGTCAGGTGCGCACGATCGGCGCCACCGTCCTCCAGGTCGAGGCGGGTGCCTTCCATACCTGTGCCCTGACCCGTGGCGGCGTGTACTGCTGGGGCGACAATCGCGACGGGCAGATCGGCGACGGCAGCACGACGCGACGCCTCCTCCCCTATCTCGTGACCGGCATGCCCAGCACCCCGACCTCTCTCGCGGTCGGCGGAAACCGTACCTGCGCGATCGCCGATGCCACCTACTGCTGGGGCAACAACGATCACGGTCAGATCGGCGATGGCACCGAAACGGATCGCCTGCTGCCGGCCGAGGTGCTCGACCTCAGCAGCCCTCCGGTCGGTCTCGCTCTCGGCCCGCTCCACACGTGCGCGGTGGGTGAGGGAACGACCTCCTGCTGGGGCGCCAATGTCTACGGCCAGCTCGGCGACGGCCGGGAGAGCGAGGATCCCTATCCCACCCCCGTCGTGATCGATGCGCTGTCGCTCACCATCGGCTGCCGCCCCGGCGCTCACGTCATCGAGGGCACTGAGACGTGCACGCTCGCCGCCGGAACGGACTACACCTATCGTCTCGGCTACACGATCGGGACCTGGACAGCTCCGGTCGGTGAGACCACCATCAGGACCACGGCACGATGACCCGACGCCTGATCGTCCAGCGATCCTGGACGATCCTGCGCTGGCTCCTCGTCGCGGCGATCGTCGCGCTCCTGCTGCTCCCGCTCGTCGGACCGCGGATCACCCAGAGCCAGTGGATCGTCGTGGCCGGCGGCTCGATGCGTCCGGCGCTCGCGGTCGGCGATATCGTCCTGGTCCGCGAGGTGCCGGCCCCGGACATCCGCGCCGGCGATGTCATCACCTTCCGCGACGAGGGCGGTCTCTTCGTCACGCACCGGGTCATCGGTCACGAGGACGGCGACTTCGTCACCCAGGGCGACGCCAACAAGACCCCGGACCGGCTCCCCGTCCAGCCCGAGCACGTGGTCGGGCGCATCGACGGGACTCTCCCGGCAGCACTGTCGGTACTGCTGCGGGCGTCCGATCAGTGGGCCGGACGTCTCGCCCTCGCCGGGGCCTTCCTGCTGCTGGTGCTCGTCCCGGCCCGACCGGTCGACACCCGGCATCAGCGCCCCGCGACCCCGTAACGCTCGACCAGCGGCCTGAACTCCCGCCGGCTCTCGACATCGAGGCGGATGAGCGCATTGCCCACGTGGAAGTCCACCGTCTTCCTGGTCACGTGCAGACGTGCCGCGATCTCGGCGCTCGTGAACCCCTCCGCGACGTGCTCGACGACCGTCCGCTGCTGGTCGGTGAGGGCATCGAGCGGATTGGAACTGTCCTCGACGATCTCCTGGGCCTTCAATGAGATGAAGACATTGAGCATCGACACCATGCCGTGCGCCTCCATTCGGATGAGGTCCTCGCGCGCGGACTCCCAGTACTCCATGCCGCTCACGGCGCTGACCCGTTTGGTCAGCAGGTCGCCGGTCTTCACCCGCACGATCACCGCACCCAGCGGGTCTTCGGCTCCCGCCAGCAGGCCGTTGGCGTCCTCGATATGCCGCACCATCGCTTCGACCTCGTCGTCCAGATCCGCGATCTGCGCCTGGTGGATGCGGAAGTACGGGCTCGTCGATGCTCCGGGAGCGGCCCTCCATCCCCGGATGACCGCGCGATAACCGTCGGCCGCCCCGGAGATCCAGAACGTGTCGGCCTCGATGGCACGCAGCTCGTGCTCGTCGTAGATGTCCCGGTAGGTGGTGGAGCGGATCGCGGCGACGTGCGCGGCCAGCGCATCCCACTCGCCGGTGCCGAGGAGGATCGACATCCTCGCGTGCGCGATCACCGTGTCCGCGTGGACCGTCCAGGCCTCGTTCACGGCTCGACGTGCGCTCTCCCAGGCCTCGAGCGCCTCCGGGATGTTGAGGTTCATGGCATCGGGCAGGACCCCGCACGCCGTCACGAGGGCCTGCCACTGCGATACATCGTCATCGCGCAGGGCTGTGCCGAGGGAGTCGAGCATGGCCCAGGCCTCAGGGCGCTGACCGCAGCGCACATAGGCGAGCAGCAGCTCGGCCTGCGCATGCAGCGTGCGGACCGAGCCTGGGTCGGCCATCCGCACCGCCGCCGACAGGCCCGCCACCGCATCGGAGAAGGCACAGCGCCGCAGATCGACCATCCCGACCGCGACCATGGCGGCCGCGTGATGCGCCTGGAGCGAATTGCGCGCCCGCAGATCGGACAGCTCGGCCGAGAGCTTCTCGTACTCGGCCGTCCCGGCGTAGGTCTGCCATTCGACCAATGCGGCGAGCCCGTCCAATTCCCACTGCACGGCGTCCGCCGCGGGGCTGCGCCGTCCTTCGCCGAGCCGTCGGCCGCGCTCGACGAACCATCCGGCATCCATCCAGTGCGCCTTGTCGGCAGCGGCATAGGCGGCGGCGACACATGCCGCCAGGGGCAGCAGCCCCGCCGCTGCCTCGGGCTCGCTCACCGCGGCGCGTGCGATCTCGATTCCCAGGGGGAGATCGCCTCGCCCGATCGTGACGAGGGCCTCGCCGGCTCGGCCGGGATCGACCCGCTCGTCGGTACCGAGCTCGGCGCGGACGACCGCACCGCACATCAGCTGGCGGGCCAGGTGATCGGCGACCATCGCCTGCTCCTCGTCGGTGGACGGCTCCTCGGGTTCCCACCCATCCTAGTGGTTCGGCGTTTCGACGAGCGGCAGTCTCGCGAGACTCGGCAGCGGTCGACCCCGTACCGGCTCGGCCGGGGGCTCAGTGCGCGAGGCGGATGACGGTGACCCGGCAGCTGGGGTCATCGCCGTTCGGCGGGATCTCTGCGATCTCGAAGGTCGCCGATTCGTCGGGCTGCACCTGCTCCAGCAGGGTCGACTTCGCATTGCCGGCATCGCTGTCGGCCACCAGCACCGTGACCTGATAGCTCTCGGAGGTCTCCTGCCGGTTGGCGATCACCCCGGTCGCGGTCCACGGCCCCTCCTCACCGGCCTGACAGGTGAAGCTGGTCAGCGCACCCATGTCGGCCTCACCCTCGGCGAGCCCGGACTCGGTCTCCTCGGGTGTCGGCTCGGTCGGCTCAGGGGACGGGCCGCCCCCGCACCCGGCCAGCATCAGGACCGCCATCGCACCGGCTGCCATCACCCTCACACGTCGCACCCGCCTATCCCATCACGACCTGGTGTTCGCATCGCTCACGCCATGCGCAGGGCCGGCGCGGCACCGGCGGTCGAGGGCCTCCTCGCCGACCGATAGACTCGAACATGAGGATTCCCTCATCTAAGGAGTGACATGACGATCGAACGCATGGGTGTCATCGGCGGCGGGCTGATGGGCTCGGGCATCGCCGAGGTCAACGCACGAGCCGGACTCGATGTCGTGCTCGTCGAGATCTCCGACGAGGCCGCGACCGCCGCACACGGCCGGATCGAGGCGTCGCTGCGCAAGGCCGAGCAGCGCGGCAAGATCACCGCCGACGAGCTGGTCGCGACCCTCGACCGCATCCATCCCACTCCCGATCTCGGCGCCCTCGCCGATCGCCAGCTGGTGGTCGAGGCGGCGAGCGAGAACGAGCAGATCAAGCTCGACCTGTTCACCAAGGTCGGCGCGATCCTCGAGGACGACGACGCGATCCTCGCGTCCAACACCTCCTCCATCCCGATCGTCAAGCTCGGTGCCGCGTCGGGGCGCGCCGGCCACGTCATGGGCGTGCACTTCTTCAACCCCGCGCCGGTCATGAAGCTCGTGGAGCTGATCCCCTCGCTCACGACCTCCCCCGCGACCCTCGACCGGATGCGCTCCTATGTCTCCGAGACGCTCGGCAAGCGTCCGATCGACGCGACCGACCGCGCCGGCTTCATCGTCAACTCGCTGCTCGTGCCCTATCTGCTGTCGGCGATCCGCATGTACGAGGCGGGCTACGCCTCGGCCGAGGACATCGACCAGGGCATGGTGCTCGGCTGCGGGCACCCGATGGGACCGCTCGCGCTGAGCGACCTCATCGGCCTCGACACGATCCAGGCGATCGGCGAGTCGATGTACGAGGAATTCAAGGAGCCGCTCTACTCCCCGCCGCCGCTGCTGGGCCGCATGGTCGACGCCGGCCTGCTCGGCAAGAAGTCGGGACACGGCTTCTACCCCTACGGTTCGTGAGGTCTCCCGGACTGGCCGATATCGCCTGGCCAGTCCGCACCCGGCGACTCTCCCTGCGTCCGCTCACCACCGAGGACGGCGACGCCCTGTGGCGCTATCGGCGGTCCGGTGACGTCACCCGGTGGACCGGTCGCGCGCCGCGCAGCCGCGAGGACGTGACGCGCGACTTCCTCACCGAGGAGCATCTGGCGTCGGCGCTGGTGGTCGAGCGCGAGGGCGAGGTGATCGGCGACCTGACGGTGGGGGTCGAGGATGCCCCGGGGCAGCGCGATGTCGCCGATCAGCTGGCGGGCCGTCAGGCCTGGCTCGCGTGGAGCGTCGACCCCGGCCATCAGGGACAGGGGATCGGCGCCGAGGCCGCCGACGCGCTGCTGACGATCTGTTTCGAGTCGCTCGGCCTGCACCGGGTCCACACCCAGTGCTTCGCCCTCAACACCGCGTCGTGGCGGCTGATGGAGCGCATCGGCATGCGTCGGGAATCGCATCAGGTGCGCAGCAGCCTGCACCGCGAGCTCGGCTGGACCGATGTGTACGGCTACGCCCTCCTCGCCGACGAGTGGAACGCACGCCATGGCGACCCGAGCTGACCCCCGATCCCGGTGCAGGTCGCTCCGAGAGCGGTGAGTGGTCAACCACCCGGACGGCGGACGAGACTCGACGGTTGACCGCTCACCGCTCTCCGGCCCGACAGGATCTCGGTGGCCCATCAACCACCCACCACCACTCGACGGTTCACCGCTCACCGCTCTCCCGCCCGACAGGATCCCGGTGGCCCATCAACCACCCGGAGGTCTAGCCCACCAGCCGGCGCAGTCCGCGGACGATCGGTGTCCAGCGGACCGGCGCGGCACCGCCTCCGACCTCCGCGAGCGCCTTGGCGAGACCGTCCTCGATGAGGGCGTCATGGAGCGGACGGAAGAGCAGGGGCCACGACCAGCGAGCCGGCCCCCGGGTGCGCATCGCCAGTGTGTGGCGCAGGATGCTGCCATCGGCGTCACCCTGCACGGTGAATTCATGGAACCCGTCGAAACCCGCGGGCCCGGTGAAGGCGAACCGGACCCATCGGCCGGGGACATAGTGCGCTACCTCGTACCGGATCGGGCCGTGGCCACCGACGGCCCCCGGGGCGAGGGGGCGATCGAAGCGCATCGCCGGCCACTTCTCCTGCGGCCACAGCCGGTCGTTCTCGCTCGCGAGACCGTCGAGGAGGGCGCCGGCGACGGCTGGGGGCACCGGCAGCCGGCGCTCGTGGACATTGAGCACAGCCATCGCGCCCCGCCTTCTCGCCACCGACACGGTCGGCGCCACGCTATCAGCGGCGGACGGGACCGGAGCGGCTTTCGGATGTGGTGCGACCGGACGAGTGCTTCAATGCAGTGAGACCCGTCATACGACTCGCCGCCGGCCCGGAGGAGCACCCATGAAGGTCCCGTTCAGCATCCGCGACTTCCTCGATCGCGCGTACACGGTCTACCCCGATCGCGTCGCGATCGTCGACGAGCCCCATCAGACGGCGCCATCGTGGGGCGAGCTGACGTACCGCGATGTCATGCGGCTGGCGCGGTCGCAGGCCGCGACCCTCGACGCACTCGGGATCGAGCGCGGCGCGCGGGTGGCATGCGTGTCGCACAATGCCGCCCGGCTGCTGGTGTCCTTCTTCGGCGTCTCCGGATGGGGCCGGATCTTCGTGCCCGTGAACTTCCGGCTCGCGCCGGCCGAGGTCGAGTACATCGTCGAGCACAGCGGCGCCGAGGTGGTCCTGCTCGATCCGGATCTCGTCCACCTCGCCGATGCCGTCGATGTTCCGCACGTGTTCATCCTGGGCGAGGACGACGAGAAGATCTGGTCGACCACCGCCGAGCCCGAGCCCTGGGAGCCCGATGAGGACGCGACCGCCACCATCAACTACACCTCCGGCACCACCGCGCGCCCCAAGGGGGTCCAGCAGACCCACCGCGCGCTGTGGACGAATGCGACCGTCTTCGGCTGGCAGTCGTCGGTCAGCGATCGCGATGTCTACCTGCACACACTGCCGATGTTCCACTGCAATGGCTGGGGGCAGGTCTACTCCGTCACCGGCATGGGCGGTCGACACATCGTGCTCCGTCAGATCGACGGCACCGAGATCCTGCGTCGCATCGAGGAGCACCAGGTGACCTTCCTGTGCTGCGCCCCCGCGGTGCTCTCGGCCACCCTCGACGCGGTGAAGGACTGGGACGGCCCCACCGGACGCGATCGCGTGCGCTGCATCGTGGCCGGCGCACCGCCGCCCACCAGCACGATCGAGCGGGTGCGCGACGAGCTCGGCTGGGAGTTCATCCAGATCTACGGGCTCACCGAGACCGCCCCCCTGCTGACGATGAGCCGGATGCGCGCCGAATGGGAGGATGAGGAGCCCGCCGAGCAGGCGCGTCTACTCGGCCGCGCCGGGGCCCCCGCGCTCTCGACGCAGATCATGGTCAACGACTCCGGTGAGATCCTGGCCCGCTCCAATACCGTCCTCGAGGGCTACTGGGAGAACCCGGAGGCCAGCGCGGAATCCCTCGCCGACGGCTGGTTCCACACCGGTGACGGCGGCACCTATGAGGAGGGCCAGGTCACGATCCTGGACCGCAAGAAGGATGTCATCGTCTCCGGCGGCGAGAACGTCTCGTCGATCGAGGTGGAGGACGCCCTCGCCTCGCATCCGGCCGTGCGCGAGGTCGCCGTCATCGGCATCCCGGACGACCGATGGGGTGAGCTGGTCACCGCCCTCGTCGTCGTGGAGGGCGAGGTGAGCGATGACGAGCTCAAGGCCCACGCCCGCGAACGGCTGGCGGGCTACAAGGTGCCCAAGCGGGTGGAGTTCCGCGAGGAGCTGGCGCGCACCGCGACCGGCAAGCTGCAGAAGTTCAAACTCCGCCAGGAGTTCTGGTCCGGCCGCGACCGTACAGTCAACTGAGCGCCGGACATGGGACACTGCCCGGGATGAGTCCTTCCAGCATCCGCGACCTGATCGAGCGGACCCGCGCCGGGGAATCGCTGCCCGGGGCCGTCTGGGTGACGATCGAGGACGGCCACACCGCGGTCGACTCTCTCGGGTACGAGCGCGATGCGATCTTCCGGATCGCCTCACTCACCAAGCCGCTCACGGCGATGCTGGCGCTCTGCCTGGCGCACCGGGGCATCCTGTCCCTCGATGACCGGGCCGACCGTTGGCTCCCGGAGCTCGGCGGACGACCGGTGCTGCGCACCCTCGGCTCCGAGCTCGACGACACCGTGCCCGCCCGGGGCCGGCTCACGGTGCACGACCTGCTGGTCATGGGTCTCGGCTTCGGCTGGCACCCCGCCTTCGACGGGAGCCAGCCGATGCAGCGGGCCATCACCGACGCCGGGCTGGGGCCCGGGGCGTTCGCACCGCAGATGAGCCCGGAGGCGTGGCTCGGCGAGGTCGGTGCGCTGCCGATGATCCATCAACCGGGTGAGGGCTGGCTCTACGACTCGTCGTATACGGCACTCGGCCTCCTGCTGGAGCGGGCCGGCGGCGCCGACCTCGACACCCTGCTGGCCGAGCACGTCACGGGCCCGCTGGGCATGGAGGAGACGGCTGGCGTTCTCTCCGCGGAAGATCTTCCTCGGCTTCCGGCGCTCCTCGGCGGCGATCCCCCCAGGATCGAGCGGGCTGCCGGCGATCCGGCCGCCGCGCTCGTCCCGCCGCTGCGGGGAGGCGCGACCGGGCTCTTCTCGACCGCCGCCGATCTGTGCCGCCTCGCCCTCGCCCTCCTCGGCGAGCCGTGCGCCCTCCCCGCCGGCCTCGTCGACACGATGCGGCATGACCATCGCGGCGCCGGGCAACGGGCGATGAGCGAGCTCTTCCTCGAGCCCGGCACGGGGTGGGGATACGGCGTGGCGGTGGACGTGCGCCCTCGTTACGGCTCACCCGACCGCTTCGGCTGGTCCGGGGGCACCGGCACGACCCTCTTCGTCGATCCTCGCCGCCGCACCGGAGGCATCCTGCTCACCCAGGTCGGCTTCGACGCGGCCTTCATGTCGCCGCTGCTGAAGGACTTCTGGCGCCTGACCGCCTGAGCTCCTCACGCCCCGGGGCGGCGGTAGTCCATCAACGCCATGGAGCCCGGGTGAGGTCGACCAGGCATCGCCGACCACGGGTTCGGGCATCGCTCGCCGCCCGGATCGCGTTCCGTCCAGGTCGAGTGGTGACAGTTCTTCCCTGCCGGCTGAGCGATTGCTGACCAAATCCTCGCTCTTGCCCCTTCTCGGGCCGATTCGCCCCGGAATCCTGGGTAACGTGCCGTCATGAGCGAGCGAAGCGAGCGAACGATCAGGCCCCTCATGCCGACATCGGCCCACACTGTTCTTCTCCAGGCGATGGCGGCATGAGCGAGCGAAAGCCCACCATCATGCCGGTCCGCGAGCTGCTCGAGCTCGTGGTGGACGCCGACTCCTTCACCTCCTGGGACGAGCCCGTCGACCTCACCGGAGTCGACCCGGACTACCGGGCCACGCTCGAACGAGCGGCCGAGCGCGCCGGGACCGATGAGTCGGTCATCACCGGTCGCGCCACCGTGCACGGACGCCCGGTCGCGATCATCGCGAACGAGTTCGGCTTCCTCGCCGGGTCAATCGGCGTCGCCGCCGCTCGACGGATCACCGCCGCCGTCCGCCGGGCCACCGCCGAGGGCCTCCCGCTGGTGGCCTCCACGTGCTCCGGCGGCACGCGCATGCAGGAGGGCACCACCGCCTTCGTGCACATGATCGAGATCTCGCGTGCGATCGGCGACCATCGCGCCGCGGGGCTGCCCTATCTCGCGCACCTGCGCCACCCCACCACCGGCGGCGTGTTCGCCTCGTGGGGCTCGCTCGCGCACATGACGGTCGGCGAGCCGGGCGCGCTGCTCGGCTTCCTCGGCCCCAAGGTCTACGAGGCGCTCTACGGCGAGCCCTTCCCGTCCGGGGTGCAGACCAGCGAGAACCTGGCCGAGCACGGCATCATCGACGCGGTCGTGCCGCATGAGGACCTCAGCGCCATCCTCGACCAGACCCTCGCCGTGCTCACCGACGGACCCATCGACTCCAGCCGCACCCGTCGCACCGCACCCGTGGTGGGCGAGCGATCGGCCTGGGAGTCGATCCAGATCACCCGTCAGCCCGATCGTGCGGGTGTCCGCGAGCTCATCCGCTACGGCAGCGACATCATCGTGCCGCTGCGCGGAACCCAGGACGGACAGCGCGACTCGGCGATGATGCTGGCCCTCACCCGCCTCGACGGCGTGCCCTGTGTCGTCATCGGACAGGATCGCAAGCGGCAGACCGAGGAGCACCCGATGGGCCCCGCGGCGCTGCGGGAGGCGCGTCGCGGGATGTCCCTCGCCGAGCAGCTGGGCCTCCCGCTGGTCTCGGTCATCGACACCCCCGGCGCGGCGCTCTCCAAGGAGGCCGAGGAGGGCGCGATCGCCGGCGAGATCGCGCGCTGCATCGCGATGCAGTCCTCCCTGAGGGTGCCGACGGTGAGCGTGATCCTCGGTCAGGGCTGCGGCGGCGGCGCACTCGCGATGCTGCCCGCGGACGTGACGATCGCAGCCGAGAACGCCTGGCTCTCGCCGCTGCCGCCCGAGGGCGCCAGCGCCATCGTCCACCGCGATGTCGATCACGCCCCGCAGATGGCCGAACAGCAGAAGGTGTCCTCGGCCCATCTGCTCGCCGAGGGCACGGTGCAGGCGCTCGTCGCCGAGGGGCCGGGCGTGCCGGCCGAGGACTTCGCCCGCGCGATGGCGGCCGAGATCGCGGCTCAGCTCCGCGGGCTCACCCGCTGATCCTGGGCGGTGAGTCGCCAACCACCGGACCTCACGCTCGGTGGTTGGCTCGTCACC
>JAEZEJ010000093.1 GCA_023417775.1 Actinomycetes bacterium
CTCCCGAACGACTGTGTTAATGTCATGGATCGTCTGCGGGCATGAGCCCGCGGCACCGTCGGGACGCGCCGAGCGAGGAGACTCGCCATGACGCGCATATCGGCCCGCTCCGCGCCACCTCGGCGCCGTCGAGCTCGGGCCCCGGATGGTGGGCGCCAATGCTGCCGCCCGCATCCGGCTGATCGATCGAGGGCGTGTTCGCACGCCCTGCTCCGGCCTGCCCACGGGCAGGTGATCGGCACCGCGGTGACGGGAACGCACGAAGGGAAGTGGTCCATCGAACGAGGGCATCAGCGCGTCGACTTCTGAGCGCCCGCGGAGACGCCCCCGCGTGGCCGGACGTGCACAGCACGGCACCGGTGACCACGTGTGTCGGTGTCCGTGTGGATTCCATGACTTCGTCGAATAAGGAGGTGGCGCGTGAATGACCTCGACTCGGTGCAGTTCAGCGCCGTGATCATCGTTGGATTGCTGGTGTTCTTCTACGGAGGAACGTTCTACATCTCGACCCGTATCGGCAAGAAGCAGGAGAACGCCGACGGCTACATGACCGCCGGCAACAAGATCGGCTTCGGGATCTCCGCGGCCAGCATGACCGCTACCTGGATCTGGGCCTCGTCGATGTACGCGTCGGCGGCCTCGGGCTACACCTACGGCATCTCCGGGCCCATCCATTACGGTCTGTGGGGCGCCCTGATGATCCTGTTCATCTACCCCTTCGGCAAGCGCATCCGCTCGGTCGCGCCGAAGGCCCACACCCTCGCCGAGGTCATGCACGCCCGGCACGGCCGCTCGAGCCAGCTGATGCTCGCGGGATCGAATGTCGTCGGCAGCGTCATCAGCCTGATGTCGAACTTCATCGCCGGTGGCGTGCTCATCGCGATGCTCTCCCCCTTCACCTTCATCCAGGGTGTGGTCGCGGTCGCCGGAGGCGTGCTGCTGTACTCGCTCTGGTCGGGCTTCCGCGCCTCCGTGCTCACCGACTTCGTCCAGGTGATGGCGATGCTCGGCGCCGTCGCCATCATCGTGCCCTTCATCTTCTTCGCCGCGGGCTTCCCCGCCGCCTTCGAGACCGGCGCCGCCAACCTGACCCCGCAGCAGGGCAACTTCTTCTCCAGTGAGGCCTTCCTCGGTCAGGGTGCGCCCTATATCGCGGCCGTCCTGGCCTATGCGATCGGCAACCAGACCATCGCGCAGCGCCTGTTCGCCGTCCGCGAGGACCTCATCAAGCCCACCTTCATCACCGCGACGATCGGCTACGGAGCCATGGTCATCGGCGTCGGCATGCTCGGCGTGCTCGCCCTCTATCTCGGCTTCGAGCCCACCGGTGGAGACATCAACAACCTGATCCCGGAGATGGCCGCGACCTATCTGCCGGGCATCCTGCTCGCGATCTTCTTCATCATGATCATCGGCGCGCTGTCGTCGACCGCCGACTCCGATCTCGCCGCGCTGTCGTCGATCATGATGGCCGATATCTACGGGCAGAACATCGCGGGCAAGGAGAAGGCGAACCCCAAGACGATGCTGCTCGTCGGCCGCATCACGATGGTCGTCGCCACCGCCGCCGCGGTCGCCTTCGCGAGCCTGCAGCTGAACATCCTCGACCTGCTCGTCTTCGTCGGCGCCCTGTGGGGCGCACTGGTGTTCCCCGTGCTCGCGAGCTTCTACTGGGACAAGGTCACCAACAAGGCCTTCACGACCTCGGTCATCGCCGCCCTCGCCGTGTTCATCCCCGTCCGCTTCGAGTGGATCCCGATGACCGGGGCGATCGGCCTGATCGTCGACATCCTGTCGGTCATCGGCATCGGCGTGGTGCTGGGCCTGATGTCCTTCGGCTTCTTCGGCATCCGGGCCGGCAAGATCGTCGGCGTCGTCGCCGCACTCGTCTCGGCCCCGTTCGTCCTCGGTTTCCTGCACGACTACACGACGCTGAGCGCCTCATTGGTGGCCTACGCCGTCAGCACGGTGGTCTGCTGGTCGATGTCGGTGCGGCAGACCGAACGCTTCGACTTCGCCTTGATCCGTCAGCGCACCGGCGACTTCGATGAGGATGACGACATCCTGCCCCATGACCCCGAACCCGTGAAGGAGGCGTGATGACCACGCTCGCACTCACCGTCTATGTCCTCGTCTGGCCCCTCGTGGTGCTTGTGGTGATGGGCGTCATCGGGCGCGCGTTCTTCGCCGAATGGCGCGAGGCGCGACGCTCCGGTCAGGACCTCATCTGAGCTGACCGACGCACCGCATCGGGCGGTGGCCCGCTCACCTCTCACGACGAGGGGTGCGCGGGCCACCGCCCGTCGCTCTTCGGAGCCTGCCCCGCTCAGAGCCGCTGGCGCAGCCAGTCGCCGAGCTGCCGGGCACATCGGTCCACGACCTGCGGCCATTCCAGGGCGCTCTCGTCGGCGGCATCGCTGACGACCTTGACCAGCCGCACCGGCACCCCCAACACGGCGGCGGTCCGCGCCACGGCGAATCCCTCCATGTCCACCAACGAGGCCCGCTGCGCGAGCACATCGCGCACGACCGGATCGGAGACGAAGCGATCACCCGTCGCGAGCACGGTGCCGTCGCCGTCCTCGATCTCCAGCTCGTCGACGGCCTCCGCACCGAGGGCTCGGATCGAGGGGGCGTCGAGATCGTGGTTGATCGCCAGCGACGGGAGATGGATGCCGTGCAGTCCGGTGCGCAGCGCTCCCGCGGTGCCGATATTGACGATGCGGGACGGCGCGTGCCGGGCGATCGCGAGGGCGGTCGCCGATGCCGCCTCGACCTTGCCGATGCCGGTGATCGCGAGCGGGAGTCCTGCGGGAACATAGGCCGCCTCGGAGGCGAGCGCGGCCACCACGAGAGTCGTCACCCCGACACGCTAGCCGGTCCCCTGTTCGTCCGGTGGATCAGCGCTCGACGACGGGGACGACATCGGGTGCCCCCTTGCGGGCGGCGTCCGCGGTCTCGTCATCGGGCATCGTCTGGCTCTCGCGCTCGGCCTCGACCCGCTTGACGTAGTGGTCGACCTCGCGCTCACGCTGCTCGTCGCTCCAGCCGAGCTCCTCGCCCATCAGCTCCGCGACCTCCTCGGCGACGCCCGTGCCGCGATCGAAGGTCTCGATCGACAACCGGGTGCGGCGCGCGATGATGTCGTCGAGATGCCGGGCGCCCTCGTGGGTGACTCCGTAGACGACCTCGGCCCGCAGGTAGTCGTCGCCGCCGGTCAGCGCCTCGCCGAGATCGGGGCGTTCGGCGATGAGATCGAGGACCTCCAGCGACAGCGAGCCGTAGCGGTTCAGCAGATGCTCGATGCGACCCACTCCGATCCCGTGACGGGCAGCCAGCGCCGTGCGCTGATTCCACATCGCCTCATAGCCGTCCGCGCCGAGCAGCGGCACGTCCTCGGTGCAGCTGGCGGGCACCTTGCGGTCCAGCTGGACCGCCATCGCGTCCACGGCGGCATCGACGGCGTCCTTCGCCATGACGCGATAGGTCGTGTACTTGCCGCCCGCGATGACGACAAGGCCCTTGGTCGCGGTCGACACCGCATGCTCGCGCGAGAGCTTGCTGGTGGCATCGGACTCCCCGGCCAGCAGCGGACGCAGGCCCGCGTACACGCCCTCGACATCCTCGTGGGTCAGGGGCTCGATCAGCACCCGGTTGACGTGCTCGAGCAGGTAGTCGATGTCCTTGGCGCTCGCCGCGGGGTGATCCTTGCTGAGATCCCAGTCGGTATCGGTGGTGCCGATGATCCAGTGCCGGCCCCACGGGATGACGAAGAGCACCGAGGTCTCGGTGCGCAGGATCAGGCCGGACTCCCCGCGGATCCGGTCGCGGGGCACGACGAGGTGGATGCCCTTGCTGGCCCGCACGTGGAACTGGCCGCGCTCCCCCGCCATGCCCTGGGTCTCGTCGGTCCAGACGCCGGTCGCGTTGATGACCTGCTTGGCCCGCACCTCGTGGACATCGCCGCTCTCCAGGTCCTTGATGTGGGCCCCGACGACCCGGTCGCCCTCGCGCATCAGGTCGACGACGCGTGTACGGCTCGCGACGTGCGCCCCATAAGCCGCGGCGGTGCGGGCGAGGAACATGGTGTGCCGGGCGTCGTCGACCTGGCCGTCGTAGTAGTGGATCGCACCGACGAGGGCGTCCTTGCGGAGCGCGGGCATGCGCTTGCGTGCGCCGCGGCGGGTCAGGTGCGTGTGGTGCGGCACGCCCCTCGACCGGCCGGACAGAGCGGCCATCGAGTCGTACATGAGGACGCCGGTGCCCGCATACGCCCGTTCCCACACGTGATGGGTGAGCGGGTAGATGAAGGGCACCGGCTTGACCAGATGCGGCGCGAGCCGCTCGATGAGGAGGCCGCGTTCGGCGAGCGCCTCGGCGACGAGGCGGAAGTCGAGCATCTCCAGATAGCGCAGGCCGCCGTGGATGAGCTTGCTGGAACGACTCGACGTGCCGGAGGCGAAATCGCGCGCCTCGACGAGCCCCACGCTGAGTCCACGGGTCGCGGCATCGAGTGCCGCGCCACCGCCGACCACCCCTCCGCCGATGACCAACACGTCCAGCGGCTCATCGGCCATCGCGAGGATCGCATCACGACGCTGCTGGGGGGACAAGGCAACCGATCGCATGCCTTCCAGTGAACCAGGAATCGGCTACTTTGTCGGGGTGAGCACACTGACCTCCAGCTTCCTCTCCGAGCGGGACGGCCTGCGGGTCGTCACCACCACCTGGAACACCGATGCCGACCGGCCCCGCGGCGTGGTGCAGATCTCGCACGGCCTCGCCGAGCACGTGGCCCGCTACGGTCGCTTCGCCGAGGCGCTCAATGCCGCGGGCTTCCATGTGGTCGGCTCCGATCACCGCGGACACGGCCGCACCATAGCCGATAGTCCCGGGGACTTCGGTGATGCGGGATTCGAGGGCCTGTGGCGCGATGTCATCCAGCTCGGCGAGGGCATCCGCCAGGAGTACCCGGAGCTGCCGGTGTTCCTCTTCGGACACTCGATGGGGTCCTTCGCCGGTCAACATGTGCTCGTCGAGCGCTCGGACCTCTACGACGGGGTGATCCTCTCGGGATCGACCGCGATCGACGTGATCGCGGCCGGGATGGCCGATGCCCCGGCCGCCGACCTCAGCGTCTTCAACGCCGCCTTCGAGCACCGCACCGGCTACGAGTGGTTGAGCCGTGACGAGGCGGAGGTGGACGCCTATGTGGCGGACCCGCTGTGCGGTTTCGATCTGCCCGCCTCGACCACCCCCGCTCTGTTCGCCGGCGGTGCGCAGCTCTCCGACCCTGCGGTGCTCAGACGGATCCGGCCGGACCTGCCGCTGCTCCTCGCCTCGGGCTCGGACGACCCCTTGGCTGGTGGCGGTGAGCTCATCGAACTGCTGGCCTCGCGCTACCGGGAAGCGGGTCTCACCGATGTCACCGTCATCGTCTACCCCAGCGCACGCCACGAGATCCTGAACGAGACCAATCGCGACGAGGTGACCCGCGACCTCCTCTCCTGGTTGGAGGCTCACACCGCCTGACCCGATTGGCACGACGTTGGCGCGATGCGGTAATGTTCTATCTCGCGCACAGCGCACTGCACCCCTAGCTCAATTGGCAGAGCAGCTGACTCTTAATCAGCTGGTTGTAGGTTCGAGTCCTACGCGGCTCACCCGATACACGAGGAGGCCGGGCCCCAAGGGGTCCGGCCTTTCCGTTGCCGTCGCCGCCAGCGGGGGTCGCCGTGGCCGCATCGCCCACCCGCGAAGTCCGCAACCCGACCGACTGGCCGGAGTTCGGCCCGGCGCTGGCGCGCATGCGCGAAGCGCGCGGCCTGCCGAAAAAGGAACTGGCCCGGCGGGCCGGACTCGACGCCTCGACGATCACGCGGCTGGAATCCGGGGAGCGCGGCGTCTCCCGCGATACCGTCGAGCGCCTCGCCCGCGCCCTCGACGCCACGCAGAAGGAAGAACTCGACCTGCTGGGCAAGGCCGGGTTCCTCGCCGACGAGGCGGCCGAACTGCTGGCCGAGCCGGAGCTCGCCCGCCTCGCGGCCCTCCTCGCCCGCGCCGACCTGCTGCCCGACCACCGCGCGTTGCTGGTCCGCCACCTTCGGTTGGCGCTCGACCATGCCGCCGCGCTGGGATACGCGGTGCTCGATCCCCTGGCGGATGATTGAGGCTATCGGCGCTGCAGCCGGACGGACGCAGCCGGTTGGCTGCGACCCGGCCCCGGTTCTTCAATCCCTGTCAGGGCCGAGCCCGCGCCGATGCCCGGCGACCCCTGAACACGCCCTTGACCTACCCGAACGACTCCGGCCCCTGCCGATGCCGTGTCCGCACCCGCGTGCGTCGGGCCGCCTGCTCGGTGCGCCGCCGGGCTACGCTGCGACCGCCGATCGCGACCAGCAGCAGAGCCACCACTGCCAGCACCTGCACGACGCCGAACAGGTCGGCCGCCGCGGCCGCGAAGAAGATCGGGATGAACGCCACCGTGTTGGAGATCGTGTAGAAGGTCGCGTACACCCGCGCCCGGATGTGCTCGTGCGATCGTTCCTGCAGGATCGTCTGCGCCGGCACCAACACGCAGGCGTTGCAGACACCGAGGAACGCCGCCAGCGTTCCTGCTACGACGATTTCGAGGACGGCCGACGGCTCCTGCCCGCCCATCGCCAGCCGCAGCAGCGGTTTGTTGGTCGCCAGCACCAGCAACGTGACGCCGGCCAGCGCGAGCCCCCAGTCGATGATCGACTCGCGCGAGAACCGGCGCGCCAGCCGCGGCACCAGGACCACGCCGAGCACGATGCCCAGACCCGCCGGCGCGACGATGTAGCCGATGTCCTCTTCGGGCAGCCCGATCACGGTCCGCACGAACTGCGGGCCAAGCGAGGCGACCATCAAAAAGGTCGTCGAGGCGATGG
>JAEZEJ010000104.1 GCA_023417775.1 Actinomycetes bacterium
ACCTGCGCCCGTAACCGGCGCAGGGCCAGCAGGCATCCGCCGAGTGCGACCGCCAGGACCGCGACGGCCGCCATCAGCACGATCTCCAGAACACTCACCGAGGCATCGTCGCATGATCACGCGCCGACCGGACCGGGATCGCCGCGCCGACGGGCACCCCAGCGGGAACGCTCCCGCGTCTGATCGGCTCTACCGACTGCCTGTGTCGACGGCTCGGGGCGGTCAGCGGCCGAGGCGCTGGCGCGCGGTGGCCGTGCCCCGCCCCACCGGCACATGCTCAGTCGCTCGAGCGAGGCCGAAGGAGGGCATGCCGTTGTAGACGACCTCGAGGCTCGAGGACGGCACCTCATAGGTCTCGTGCCAGACTCCGACATCGCCCGTCCCGCTCACCCGCCGCATGAAATCGCGCCACGGACCGAGATGGGGCGCCGTCGAGTCGGCGGCGAAGCGTTGGAGATGCTCCGGACTCTGCCAGTAGCTCAACAACACCGTCGTCCGCCCGAACCACTGGTGGTAGCCGAGCAGTCCCGCCTCGGGATGCCGCTCCAGGTGGATCAGCATTCGCGGCATCGCCACCGCGGTGCGCAGCACCGTCGGGAGCTTCCACCACCGATTGGCGCGCATGCCGATGAGGAAGACCGTGACCGTCGGGGTCTGGGGAGCCGCCGTGTAGCGCCCGGGGAAAACCGCCTGCATGAGGGAACCGCCTATCGTAACGATGTTATAAAACGACGTTACGGCTAAGCTGGCCCCATGGCAAGACCAGTACTCCACGACGAGGCCCTGCGCGAACGGCTGCTCGAGATCACCGCCGAGGTCGTCGACCGGGTCGGACCGGCCGCGCTCTCGCTGCGATCGGTCGCCCGAGAGGCGCAGACCTCGACGACGGCGATCTATGCCCTGTTCGGGAGCAAGGCTCAGCTGCTGGCGGCGCTCCTCAACGAGTCCTTCGCCTCATTCGGTGCCGCGCAGGCGGCGGCAGCGGGCGACGGGCTGTCGGCCCTCGGCGTGGCGTACCGCCGCTGGGCCCTCGACCACCCGGCTCGCTATCGGCTCATGTTCGGCGGCGCCTTGATGATGAGCGAGGAGTGCGCCCCCGATCCGGAGCTGGCTCCCGCCTCGATGGTGCCGCTGCGCGAGAGCGTCGAAAGGCTCCAACGGGAGGGCGTCTTCCGTCCCGAGGAGCCGGCGGTGGTGGCGGCGGTGATCTGGGCGCAGGTGCACGGGATGGTGAGCATCGAGCTCGCCGGGACGCTGCCTCAGGAGGCCGATCCCGACGCCCTCTACGCCGCCACGCTCGATGCCACCCTGCGCGCCTGGTCCATCTGACCCACCCTGTACCGAGATTTGCTCCCTATTCGTCAACTGGGGCGGCCCTCGGTTGACGAATAGGGAGCAAATCTCGGTACAGGTCAGCGGCGTCGTTGCCAGAGGGCGATCTGGTGGTGGGCGACGATGGCGGGGAGATTCTGCGGCTGCTGGGCCGTCGCCAGCTCGGCCTGGAGCTCGGCGACCCGCTCCTGGAGCGCCGCGACCTGGTTCTCCAGGTCGATGACCCGCTTGACGCCCTCGAGTCCGAGACCCTCGGCGGTCAGGCGCGCCACCTCGCGCAGCTGCTCGACATCGCGCAGCGAGTACCGCCGGCCGCCACCGGTGGTACGGCCCGCCGCGACGATGCCCAGCCGATCGTAGGTCCGCAGCGTCTGCGGATGCAGGCCCGACAGCTCGGCCGCGACCGAGATGACGAAGACCTTGGCCTCAGGTCCCGGCGGAACGAACTCGGTCATCGTCGATCATCCCTTCACCGCGTCGAATAGGCTCGCCCGCGGATCCTCGCTGCCACGCGCCTCGCGGAAGGCCTCGACGGCAGCGCGCTGCTCATCGCTGAGCTCACGCGGCACCTGCACCTCGATGGTGACCAGCAGGTCGCCCCGCTCGCCGCCCTTCTTCGCCCCGCCCTTGCCACGTGCGCGGAAGGTGCGGCCCGTGGGCGTCCCCGCGGGGACCTTGATCTTGACCGCCGGACCGTCGAGCGTCGGCACGCTGATCTGCGTGCCCAGGGCCGCCTCGTCGAAGGCCACCGGGACCGAGATCGTCAGGTCATCGCCCTTGCGTCCGAACAACGGGTGCTGCTCGACGTGGACGACGAGGAAGAGATCCCCGTTCGGCGCTCCGGCATCGCCCTTGCCGCCCTTGCCCTTGAGCTTGATCCGCTGGCCGTCCTTGACACCCGCCGGGACCTTCACCTGGATCGTGCGGCTGGACGGAGCACGCCCGCTGCCGCTGCAGGTGTGGCACGGATGCTCGACGATCAGCCCGCGTCCTCGGCACTGCGAGCAGGGCTCGGTCATCGCGAACACGCCGCCGGACGTGCCGGTCTGCATGCCGCTCCCCTGGCACTTCGGGCAGACCTTCGGCACCGTGCCCGGCTCGGCGCCCGTGCCGTGACAGGTCGGACAGGCCTCGTCGCTCGTGAGCCGGAGCGGCAGCGTGGCGCCGTCGACCGACTGCTGGAAGGTGATCGTGGCCTCGGACTCGAGGTCCTCGCCGCGTCGCGGCTGCGGCTGACGACGACGGCCGCCGCGGCCACCGCCCCCGAAGATCCCGCCGAGCAGGTCCGACAGGTCGAAGTCGTTCGCGGTGGAGCCCCCGCCGCCGGGGAACCCTCCGCCCCCGCCGGGGAAGCCGCCCTTGAACTGGCCGAAGAGCGAGCGCTGCTCGTCGTACTCCTTGCGCTTCTCGGTCGATCCCAGGACGCTGTAGGCCTCCGAGACCTCCTTGAAGCGATCCTCGGCCGCGGTGTCACCCGGATGGGAGTCGGGGTGGTTGTCGCGCGCCAGCTTGCGATAGGCCTTCTTGATATCGGCTGCCGAGGCATCCTTCTTGACGCCGAGCGTCTTGTAGTAGTCCTTGGTCGCCCAGTCACTGGGGTTGCTCACGACTCACCCCTCCTCTCCATCCGTATCGTCTACTGCTCGTCGTTCTCGTCGCCGGCGGGCTGATCGCCGGCCGGGTCGACGACGCCGACCGTGGCTGCGCGCACGACCTTGTCGCCGACCTTGTAGCCGATCCGCATGACCTGCGCGACGCTCGTGGTGTCGACATCGGCGGACTCGCCGGCATGGAACACCGCCTCGTGCAGGGCCGGATCGAAGGGCTCGCCCGGGGCCCCGAAGGCCTCGAGCTCGTACTTGGCGATCGCGGCCTGCAGGGAGTCCGCGACGGCCTTGAAGCCACCGGTGAGCTCACCGTGCTCCTCGGCCCGCCCGATGTCGTCGAGCACCGTCAACAGCGCGACGAGGATGTCCTCACGGCCCTGCTTGCGCATCAGCTCGCGATCGCGATCCACGCGGCGCTTGTAGTTGACGTACTCGGCTTGGAGTCGCTGGAGGTCGAGCGTCCGCTCGGCGAGCTGACGCTCGACCGAATCGTCCGCCCCGGCGGCCGGAGCCTCCCCCTCGGGAG
>JAEZEJ010000069.1 GCA_023417775.1 Actinomycetes bacterium
CGGTCGCCGATGACGATCGCCTCCTTGATGTACGGCGAGGACTTCAGGCTGTTCTCGATCTCACTCGGGGAGATGTTCTTGCCGCCCGCGGTGATGATGATGTCCTTGATCCGGTCGGTGATCTTCAGATGCGTCCCGTCGACCCACTCGCCGACATCGCCGGTGTGCAGCCAGCCGTCCTCGGTGATGGTCTTCGCGGTGGCCTCCGGGTTGTTCCAGTAGCCGGCGAAGGTGCCCGGATGCCGGGTGAGGATCTCGCCGGTCTCCGCATCGAGGCGGACCTCGGTCCCCTCCTGCGGCTCGCCGACGGTGCCGACCTTGATCCGCCCGGCGCGATTGGCGGTCGCGATCGCGCTGTTCTCGGTCATGCCGTAGACCTCGTGCATCGGCACGCCGATGCCCATGAAGAACTCCAGCACCTCGGGGGCGATCGGCGCGGCACCCGAGGCCGCATAGCGGGTCTTGCCCAGGCCGAGCCGTTCGCGCAGCGGGCGATAGAGGAAGACCCAGCCGACGGCATAGGCCAGCCGGGTCGCGACGGTGTGCTTGCCGTCGTTCTCGACCAGCTGCCGCCCGATCCACCGCGAGACCTTCATCCACAGTCCGAAGTTGAGCTTCTTGAGCCGACTGGCTCCGCTCATCCGGATGTGCACGCCGGCCGCGATCTTCTCCCAGATCCGTGGGACGCCGAAGACGATGGTCGGCTGCACCTCGCGCAGGGCAACCTGCACGGTCTCGATCGATTCGGCGAAGTTGACCTGCGTGCCCACCGCGGCGTTGAACCAGGTGGTGAACACCCGCTCGGCCACATGGCACAGCGGGAGATAGGAGACGATCAGGTCCTTGTCGCTCGCCGGCGGATCGACGAAGGCCCCGTGCTGGGCCAGGGTCTCCACGACGAACTCGATATTGGCGATCGTCAGCATCGCGCCCTTGGGCGGCCCGGTCGTGCCCGAGGTGTAGACGAGGGTCGCGATATCGCCCGGCCCCGCGGACTCGGCGCGCTCGTCGACGGCGCCGGGGTGCTCGCGACGATGCTCGGCGCCTCGTTCGAGCAGCTCGGACCAGGACAGCAGCCGGGGATCGTCATAGCGACCGGCGATGCCGCGCGGCTCGATGTAGACCAGATGGCGCAGCTCGGGCAGTTCGTCGATGACCTCCAGGGCCTTGTCCAGCTGCTCCTGGTCCTCGGCGATGAGCACCGAGGTGCCGGAGTCGCGCAGCACGTGCAGGACCTCGGCGGCCGGATTGGTCGGGTACAGGCCGACGGTGATGGCGCGCACCGCGTTGATGCCGATATCGCTGAACAGCCACTCGCACCGGTTCTCGCTGTGGACGCCGATGCGATCGCCGGGCCCGACGCCGAGGGCGAGCAGTCCGTGGCCCACCAGGGTGGCCTGCTCCCAGTAGTCGGCCCAGGTGATCTGATCCCAGAGCCCGAGGTTCTTCTCGCGCATGGCGACCTTGTCCGGCGTGGTGCGGGCGTGGTCCCGGATCCGCAGGGGCAGGGTGTCGTTCCGCTCGCTCACGAGACCTCCTCCTCGACGATGTCCTCGTCGCCCGCGCCCAGATAGGCCCGGATGACATCGGGGTGGCGTTGCACCTCGGCGGGGGTGCCGAGGGCGATGGGGGTGCCGAAGTCCATCGCCATGACCCGGTCGGCGAGGTCCATGACCAGGCCCATGTCGTGCTCGACGAGGATCATCGGGATCTTCAGCTCGTCGCGGATGTCGAGGATGAACCGGGCCATGTCCTCGGTCTCCTCGCCGTTCATGCCGGCCACGGGCTCGTCGAGCAGCAGCAGCCGCGGTTCCATCGCGAGGGCGCGGCCGAGCTCGATCCGCTTCTGCACGCCGTAGGGCAGCATGCCGACGGGGAGCTCGCGATAGCCCTCGATCTCGAGGAAGTCGATGATCTCCTCGACGCGCCGCCGGTTGGCGACCTCCTGGCGCTGGGCCCGGCCCACCCAGGCGACGGCCGACAGCCAGCCGTAGCCGAGATGGTGGTGGCGCCCGAGCATCAGATTGTCGACGACATTGAGGTTCTCGAAGAGCTCGATGTTCTGGAAGGTGCGGGCGAGCCCGCGGGCCGCGATCCGGTGCGGGCGCTCGCCGAGGATCGAGGTGCCGTCGAAGCGCACATCACCGACCTGGGGGCGGTAGACGCCCGAGAGGACATTGAAGATCGAGGTCTTGCCGGCCCCATTGGGGCCGATGATCGCGAACAGCTCGTGTCCCTGGATGTCGAAGGAGACGCCGCGCAGGGCCTTGACCCCGGCGAAGCTGAGCTCGACATCCTCGACCGAGCAGATGATGTCTCGCTCGCTCATGCCGTCACCGCCCTTCGGACCGAGATGTGCTCCCGATGTGTCGACGAAGAGGCCGTCCGGTCAACGGATACCCAGCAAATCTCGGTTCTCCGCTCGCTCATGACAGCCACCGCTTCCTGCGCTTGTAGTGCTTGAGGTCGCGATAGGAGGTCGCGAGCTCGCCGCGTCCGAGGTAGAAGTCGCGGATATCGCTGTCCTGCAGCAGGGCGCTCGCCGGCTGGTCCATGACGATCTTGCCGTGCTCCATGACGTAGCCGTGGCTGGCGATCGAGAGCGCCATCATCGCGTTCTGCTCGACGAGCAGCACGGTCGTGCCGCGTTCCTCGTTGATCTGGACGATGATGTCCTTGATCTGGCTGACGATGCGTGGCGCGAGACCGAGGCTCGGCTCGTCCAGCAGCACGATGTCGGGCTGAGCCACGAGGGCGCGTCCCATCGCGAGCATCTGCTGCTCGCCTCCGGACAGGTAGCCCGCGGTGCGCTTGCGCCGTTCCTTCAGCACGGGGAAGAGCTCGTAGATCTCCTCGATGCTCTCGTTCAGTCCGCCGCGCCGGGTGTGCCCTCCGACCCGGAGGTTCTCCTCGACGGTGAACTCACCGAAGACCCGACGTCCCTCCAGGACCTGTCCGAGCCCGGCGGCGACGATCCGCGGCGCGTTCCAGCGCTGGATCGGCTTCTCGTCGAGCAGGATCTGACCCTTGGTGATCTCGCCATCGTGGATGTCCAGCAGACCCGACAGTGCCCGCAGCAAGGTCGTCTTGCCGGCGCCGTTGGCACCGAGCAGCGCGACGATCTGCCCACGGGGCACGTTCAGGCTGACGCCGCGCAGCACGAGGACGACGTCGTTGTAGACGACTTCCAGGTTCTTGACGCTCAGCACGTGGTGACTCCCCCTCCTCCTTGGTTGCGGATGATCCTGGCACACGGGTGTGAGTCACGTCACGAACTTTATGCAGATGTAGTGAAACTTTTTCTGTCGAGGAGTAGGTTGACTGCCCATGAGCGCCTCGCGGCAGACCGATGGGAGGGCTCGACGCTCCGAGCGCACCCGTGCGGCGATCGTCGAGGCCCATGTGCGACTCCTACGGGAGGGCACGTTGAAGCCGAGCGCCAAGGCGATCGCCGAGGCGGCGGGTGTCTCGGCGCGGACGCTGTGGCTGACCTTCGGTGATATGGAGAGCCTCTTCGCCGCGACGGTGGCCTACTGGTTCGCCTCCGACGACGCCCTGGCCGTCGTCATCGACCCCGAGGCGGCATTGGAGGAGCGGATCGCCCGATTCTGTACCGCTCGTGCTCGGCGGCTGACCAATATCGCACCGGCAGCGCGGGCGGCACAGCTCATGGAGGCCTCCTCCTCGACCCTGCGTGGCAGCCGCCGTCGGCACATCGAGAATGTCAGGGCGGAGATCGTGGAGGTCTTCGCCACCGAGATCTCGGTCTCGGCGGCTCCCGAGACGCTATGCGATGCGCTGCTCGCATCGAGCAGCTGGAATTCCTGGTCGATCCTGCACGATGACCTCGGCCGCACCGATGAGGAGTGCGAGTCCGCGATGCGTCACGCGCTCACGGCCCTTCTGTCCGGTCACGCTGAGCCTGGATCCGCCGATCTGGAGGGTGGAGTGCCACGCCTTTGAGCCAGGTCGTCGAGGATGTCGCACGCCGAGCGGCGGATGCGGCTCGTCGTCGTATCGCTCGTCACCGGGACAGCAGGTGCTCAGGCCTCGTCCTGGGCGAGCGCCGCGGCACCGATGATGCCGGCATTGTTGCGCAGATCGGCGGGGATCATCTCGGTGCGCACGTCGATGAGCGGCATGAAGGCCTCGTAGTTCTTGCTCACGCCGCCGCCGACGATGAACAGATCGGGTGAGAACAGCCGCTCGAGGTGCCGGAAGTAGTGGTGGAGCCTCTTGGCCCACTGGGTCCAGCTGAGGTTCTCCCGCTCGCGGGCGCTGGTCGCGGCATAGTGCTCCGCGTCGTCGCCGTGCAGTTCCAGATGGCCGAGCTCGGTATTGGGCACGAGGGTGCCGTCGACGATGAGCGCCGAGCCGATGCCCGTCCCGAGGGTGATGACCAGGATGATGCCGTCGCGCCCGCGGGCCGCGCCATAGCGTGCCTCGGCGACTCCCGCGGCATCGGCGTCGTTGACGACGTGGACCGGATGTCCCAGCCGCTCGGTGAAGAGGGCGTCGACATCGGTGTCGATCCAGCTCTTGTCGATATTGGCCGCCGAGCGGGCGACCCCGCGCTGGACGACGGCGGGGATGGCCACACCCGTGACGGCGGGCAGTGTCAGATCCGGGTAGGACCCGATGATCTGCTCGGTGACATCGGCGAGCGCCTCCGGGGTCGACGTCTTCGGTGTCGCGAAGCGAGTGCGATTGCTGGCGAGGGACCCGCTGTCCAGGTCCACGGGCGCACCCTTGGTGCCGGTCCCGCCGATATCGATGCCGAAGCCGATCATGCGCCGAGTCTAGTGCGCGCCCTCTCCTCCCGGCTCGCCTACGCTGAGCCCGTGAGCGGAGTGCGACAGTGAGCGGCGGACTGGCGGCGCTGCTCGACGATGTCGCCGCGCTCGCCCGACTCGCTGCAGCCTCGGTGGACGATATCGGTACAGCGGCCGGTCGTGCGAGTGCCAAGGCCGCGGGGGTGATCGTCGACGATGCGGCGGTGACCCCGCGTTACGTCCACGGACTCGACCCGCGGCGGGAGCTGTCGGTCATCGGCCGGATCGCCAAGGGGTCGCTGCGCAACAAGCTGATCATCATCCTCCCGGCGCTGTTGCTGTTGAGCGAGTTCCTTCCATGGCTGCTGGCCCCTCTGCTGATGGTCGGCGGTGCGTATCTGTGCTTCGAGGGGGCCGAGAAGCTGTGGGAGAAGATTCGCGGTGAGAGCCATGAGGAGGCGCCGCGGACGCAGCAGGGGAGGAACGCCGAGGACGCCGTGGTGTCCTCGGCGGTGCGGACCGATTTCATCCTCTCGGCGGAGATCATGGTGATCGCGCTCAACGAGGTGGTCTCCGAACCGCTGTTCGCGCGGGCGATCATCCTGGCGGTGGTGGGCGTGGCGATCACCGCGCTGGTCTACGGGGTGGTCGCGGTGATCGTGCGGATGGACGATATCGGCGTGGCCCTCGCGGAGCGGTCGTCGCTCCTCGCCCGTCGGCTCGGGCGTGGTCTGGTGAAGGCGATGCCGTGGGTGATGACGACCCTCGCGACGGTCGGTGTCGCCGCCATGCTCTGGGTCGGCGGACACATCCTGCTGGTGGGGACGGACGAGCTCGGCTGGCACGGCTTGTACGCGCTCGTCCATCACCTCGAGCCCGCGCATGAGGTGGCGGCCTGGCTCGTCAATACCGGGGCCTCGGCGCTCCTGGGCCTGCTGGTCGGCGCGGTCATCGTCGCCGGGTGGCGGCTCGTGGGGATGGCACGTCGAGACGATCACACGTGAGTTAGATCACATAATCTCTTATCTTCTACCGGAGGATGCGCTCCAATAGTGCGACAGGAGCCGACCGTCCGGTTGAGTCTCCGCCTGCGAGACCGGGAGAGATGACATGCGCAAGACCACCAAGGGAGCTCTGGCCGCGGGTGCGGCCGCGGCACTGCTGATCGGAGGCGCCGGCACGCTGGCATACTGGACGGCCGAGGACTCGGCGGACGGCGGGCCGATCGCCTCGGGCCATCTCACGCTCGCCTCCAATGACGACTGCGACACCTGGGTGTACGCACCGGGAAGCGCCTCGGCGGGTGAGACGGTCACGGCCTTCGTACCGGGAGACGTGGTCACCACGACCTGCTCCTTCGTCGTCGGGGCCACGGGCGACAATCTCGCCGCGACCGTGAACGTGCCGGACGCGCTGGAGTTCACCGTCCCGGACGATGCCGCGTCCTTCGATGCCGATGTCGCCGCGTCCTTCACCCTCGACGGAGCTGAGCTCGCCGACGGCGACACGATCACCGAGGCGAACGACGGGCACGTCCTCGCCTCGACCTTCCTCGTCACCATCCCCCATGGCGACGAGACCACGGTCAATGTCAACGACACGCAGGACATCACGGCCACGCTCGACACGCTGACCGTGACGTTGACGCAGGTCGACCCGAACCCCTGAGTCGATGGCCGCGCACCGTCGCTCCCGGGCGACCGCCGGGGCCGCCGTTCTCCTGGTGCTCGGCTGGATGGGGATCCTCGGCGCGACCGCCGCTCTCACGGCGGGCGTCTTGATCCCCCGGCTGGCCGGCGCGACACCCTATGCGGTCCTCACCTCGTCGATGGAGCCGACACTGCCACCGGGCACCCTGGTGGTGGCGCGGCCGGTCGCGGCCGAGGCGGTGGGGGTCGGCGATGTCATCACCTATCAGCTGGTCTCGGGGCGGCCGCTGACCGCCACGCATCGGGTGACCGGGATCGAGCAACGGCTCGACGGCGAGCGCAGGTTCGTGACGAAGGGTGACGCCAATGCCGCCGCCGACCCCGAGCCGGTCCGTCCGGTGCAGGTGCGCGGAGAGCTCTGGTACGCCGTGCCCTATCTCGGGCATCTGCACCGCTGGCTGTCGGGATCCCAGCGAACGACGTTGTCGCTCGTCGTGGCGGGCGGGCTCTCCGTGTATGCCGCCGCGATGCTCGGCGGCGCGTGGCGTGATCGCGCCCGAGCGCGGCCGGTGTCGCGATGACCCCGCTCCTCGGGGCGGCTGCGGTGTTCTCCGCTGCGCTGCTGCCGGTGATGCCGGCACCGGATATCGAGCTGTCCCCCGACGGTGGCAGGGCCACGGTGACCGAGCCGCTGTTCGACCCCGGCGTGCGGTGGGTCCCCGGTGATGTCTGGGAGACGACCATGGTGGTCCGCAACGCTGGTCCGACGATCGCGAGCTCCCGTTTCCGAGTTCTGGTGGAAGGCGATGAACATCTCCACGGCGAGGGCATGCTGTGGCTGGATGCGAGCATCGATGGTGGCCCGTGGCGGACGGTCGAATGGTCCACCTGGACACCAGGGGCGACCCTCGAGGCGGGTGAGAGCATTCCGGTCGAGCTGCGAGGTTCCTTCCACGAAGACGCCACGAACCGGCATCAAGAGAGCAGTGTCGATCTGGAAGTGGTCTGGCAGGCCACCGGGCCGCGCCCCGATACGGGCGAGCTCCCCGGTGCGGGCACCGTGATCTCGCCCTGGTGGATCGCGCTCGGCCTGTGCGCCGTCTCTCTCGGCGCCTGGCTGCACCGGCTGAGGGGGAACGATGATGAGCGTTGAGCAGCGCCGTCGGCGGTTCGCCGTCCTGGTCTGGATCGTCGGTGTGGTGCTGGCACTTGCCGTCGGAGTGGGCGGCACGATGGCCTTCTGGAGTGACGAGGCGACGGTCGACACCGGCAGTCTCGGCGCCGGCCGGCTCGATGTCACGCTCAACGGGGGGTTGGCGGGAGAAGGGGGCGTCATCGATGACACGCAGTTCCAGATCGCGAACCTGGTACCCGGGGAGAGCTTCGCGCGGGCGATCACGGTCGGCAACGGAGGGTCGGTGCCGCTGGACTTCTCGGCGGTCGGCTCGACCTCGGGAGCCCTCGGGACGGCGTTGCGATGGACCGTGGTCGTCGGCGGCACGGCGAGCAACACCGGAACCATCGCCGACGGCAACCGGGCCGGCAGCTGCACCGGCGGGACCACCACCTATCCCGGCACGAACCCGGCCGCCGGTGCGGCGATCAGCGGCTCGGCGGCGAGTCCGACCACCGTCGTCGGCTCACGCGGCCCGCTAGCCGTCGGAGCGACTCGATCGCTGTGCGTCGTCGTCCGACTCGATCCGAATGCGGCCGCCGGGCTGCAGGGCGCGACGGCCGCGGCCCGATTCGTCGTCACCGGCATCCAACGGGGAGCGGCATGAGGCGGCCATGGACGGTGGCGGCGGCCGGTGTCGTGACCGGTCTCCTCGTCTCGACCACGGCGGCATCGGCGGCCTTCACCGACACCGCCACCCTGGCCACCGGGTCGGTCGGCGCTCACCAGATCGTCTCGCACGGACCACCCGCGTGTGAGACCTACGGTGGAATCCTGGGGTTGCTGACCGGAGCGCGTATCACCTGGGCGCATGCGGACGAGCGCTATGAGTACGCCTGGATCGCGCGGCGGACCGATAACGGGGTGGTTGTCGCCAGTGGTGTCGTCTCGCCCGCTGCCGCGGCCGGATCCACGGTCACCTTGGAGATGAACACCAATCTGCTCGACCTGGGCCTCGGCTCCCGAGCTCTCGGCATCGTCGTCACCGCGCGCCTCAAGGGGGCGCCCGCGTGGGCGGCCTCGACATCGTCCACCACCCCGGTGACCACCACGGCCGTCCTGCTCGGTCTCAACGTCCGCTGCGCGTGAAACGGCGAAGGGCCGGATCCCGCTGGGGATCCGGC
>JAEZEJ010000125.1 GCA_023417775.1 Actinomycetes bacterium
CCCCGCCCCCCGCCGCCCCGCCCCCCCCCCCCCCCCGCGGCATGCCTCTCTCACAACACAGGCGAGGGCAGGACCGCCAGGTCCGACGTGGCCACGTCCAGTCCCAGCATGCCCGCGCAGGAGCCGCAGAAGTACTCGCGGACCTCCACGTCAGGGTCCTCGAAACGCTCTTTGACGAACATGTCGAGCTGGTCGAAACGTTCGTGGATCTTGGTCCGCCGCTCCACGGTTCCCGACGAGGTGCGCCAGTTCTCGATGTCAGGTCCGAGGTGCGCGTCGCAGTATCCGCAGTGCCAGGCATAGCCGTCGGAGTCCTCTTCGCGTACCACGGCCACACCGACGCTCGACGGAGCCGACATCGCCGCGCCGGGGGCGGCGTTCAAACGCTCTTTGCGGATCTCTTCTCGACGCACACGCGTCGCGGCCTCGTCGACCTCGCCGGTTTCGTGGAGCACGACACCGTAGGCGTTGCGGATGTGCTTTTCGGTGACGTAGCCGTCACGGAAGTCCTTCGCGACTCGTGAGGCCTCACGCAGCAACGGGTCTCCGACGCCGCCGCCTCCTCCCGACAGCCACACCTGTGCCTCATCCCGGCGCACCACCATGTGGCCCACCTTCGACCGGACGGTGACCTCCTCGCCTTCGAGTTTGCTCTGGTCCGGCAGCACGCCATCGTTCAGCATCTCGCGGATGTTGGTGTCCTGGACCGGGAAGTAGGTTCCAGAAGAACCGGGCATACCACCACCGAAGCCACGCGGGGGCACCTCGGCGCAGGCATTGAACCCTGGACCGGACATCTCGTCGGCGTAGGCGAGGCTGAAGCCCTGTTCTATGCCGAGTCCTCCCCGGTTGTAACCGGGCCCACCGGAGTTCGGAGCGAAGCGTCGCCACAGCCACAGCACCGGATCCATCGCCTCGTGGGTCTCCACATCGGCGATGCCGCACCCGGTCATGCAGCTCAGGCCGTAAGCATCCTGACCGTCGTTGATCGTCTGGGCAGGGCCGCCACTGCCGCAGGCATTGTCGACGTAGAAGACGACCGAGGTCCCACCGAACTGGTTATCACCGAACAGGTTCACCGCTGGGAACCCGTCCTGCCCCTGACCCGCGAGACGGCCCCGGATCTCCGGGTCGTCGGAGAGGGACATGGCCTGTGACAGCGTCTCCTTCGCGAGCTTGCAGGCCCGCATGCCGACCTCGGAATGTGCGTTGCTGCAGGGCGCGGGATCGATGGAGTTCACGATCGTGCCCGGTTCGCCGACGTCGACCGTCACTGGACGCCACATGCCGGCGTTCACCGGGAAGTCACCGTAGGACATCATCACCATCAACGCGGTCATGGTCTGTCCAGCCATCGCATCGGCTGCCGAGTTGACGAACGCGTCGATCTGCTCGACGCCGGAATACTCGAATGTCAGGTCGCTGCCCGAGACCCTCATCCGCAGGCCCATCTGCAGGAGTTGGTCGGGACCGTCGTGGCCGTCGAACTCGTTCCAGTCAAAGGATTCATACACGCCATCGGGTAGACGTTCGATCCGCTCTCTCAGCAGCTGTTCACTGAGGTTCTTGTTGACTTCGCACAGCTCCCGGTAGCCTGCCAGTCCGAACTCGTCGATGATCGAGTTCAGTCGTTGGCTGGCGACGACGTGGTTGGCTGCGATCATGCTCTGGATATCGCTGAGCACCGCGCCCGGGGCGCGAACATTGGCCGCGATGAACCTCGACCACTCGCTATCGATCCGGCCGTCCCGGATGATCCGCACTGGCGGAAACCGCAGGCCTTCCTCGAACACATCGTGCGCACCCGGGGCATATCCGGAGACACCGACCCCACCGATGTCCATCACGTGCATATTGGCGAAGCCCCAGCCGACCAACTCATCGTGGTAGAACATCGGCATGATCACACCGACATCGGCCCCGTGCATAGCGCCGCCGGCGCGCGGGTCGTTGGTGATATAGCCATCGCCGGGGCGGAGGCTGCCGTCACTCAGTTCCATCACCTTGCGGACGCCACCCAGCGACGAGCCGATGTGGAACAGCACGTACCCGGAGAATCCCAGCTGGTCAGGAACCGTATCGAAGAAACACGTGGAGAAGTCCTTGGCCTCGTAGACCACGGGCGACGTGGACGTACGCACCATCGCCAGGGCCATCTCGTTGGTCAGGTTCTCCAGCGCCTTCCGATGGACCTCGGCGGAAACCACGTCGTAGTCATGCGTGAAGGTCATCTCAAGCGTCCTCTCTCGTCATCACATAGTTGCCGTAGCGGTCGCGCGTGACCGTCGTACTCGGCGGGGCGAAGATGGTCGTGTCGTTCTCGTCGATGATCGCCGGGCCCGTGACGGTTGTCCCGGGCGTGAACTTCCCGCCGTCGTAGCTCGGGATCTTCTGCCATTCCTGGGTCATGGGGACGAACACTTCGCGCTCGCCCTTTCGGACCTCGGCCAGTGGTGTCGCCTGTAGCTCCAGCTCGGGCAGCGGTGGACGCGGCTTCTCTCCGGTCGCGGTGACGGTGTAGTTGAGGAGAACCTCTGAGACACCGGCGAAGGCGGCACCCGTGCCGTAGACGCGCTCATACACCTTGTGGAAGGCGGCGGCCAGCGTCGGAATGTCTTCGGGGGTCAGATCCCGGTCCGGGATCGGGAGGTTCAGTTCGTAGATCTGTCCCTCGAAACGGAAGTCGCCACTGCGCGAGATCGAGATGTCCTCGGGAGCGAAGCCCTCGTCGACCATCTCGGCCCTGGCTTCCTCCGCCAATCTCCTGGCGACCGCATTGACACGATCGAGTTCGTCGGGGTTGGTCAGTTTCCAGTCGACGGTCTGCTCCCGACGCAAGACGGAGTCTGAGCTGACCGCCCCGAGTGCGCAGAACACCGAGCTGTTCTGCGGTATCACCACACGAGGTATCTTGAGCCGCTCAGCGATCTGCGAGGCGAACAGCGGCAAGGTGCCGCCATAGGCGAGGAAGGTGAAGTTCCTCGGGTCGTAACCCTTTCCAACGCTGACTTCGCGCACCGCGTGAGCCATGTTGACCACGACCAGGTCGTGGATCGCCGCCGCACCCCGTTCGGGGCTCCAGCCGAAGTGTGCCGCGAACTCCTCCTCGATGGCCTTACGCGCCAGATCCACCCGCAAGCTCACCCGTCCATTGAGGTAGTTGTCCGGATCGATAAAGCCCATCAACACCATCGCATCGGTGACGGTGGGCCGCTCGCCGCCCTGTCCATAACAGGCTGCTCCGGGTGAGGAGCCGGCGCTCTGCGGTCCGACTTGGGGGATGCCCCGCTCGCTCACCCAGGCGATGCTGCCGCCGCCGGCACCGACCGAGACCACGTCGATCAGATTCACGCCTGTCTGCAGCTGCCCGAGCTCCAGATTCTTCTGAGTCTGGACCTCACCATCGTTGATGATTCCGGTATCGAAACTGGTGCCGCCCATGTCGCCGAGCAGAATCCGGTCGAACTGCAACCGACGTCCGAGCTCGTTCGCGCCGATGGCTCCGCCCGCGGGCCCGGATCCGAGCAGGGCGAGCGGATGCTGCTTCGCCCGTTCCTTGCTGATGCCGCCACCGAGGCCCTGCAAGAAGACCGGCGGATGCGGGAGACCTGCCTCGGCGAGCCGAGTGCTGACCGTGTCGATATAGGTGCGCGCCTGATCCTGTACGAAGCAGTTCAAGACGGCGGTCGTGAACCGCCGCGTCTCGCCTCGCATCGGGAAGACGAGGTGCGAAGGGGTCACGAACAGATCGGGGAACTCCTCGGCGATGATCTCGGCCGCACGCAGTTCGTGGCTGCCGTTGATGTGGCTGGAGAGGAAACAGACGGCGATGGTCTTGACGCCGTCCCCTACCAGTTTCCGGGCAGCTTCGCGCACCTGTTGCTCATTGAGCGGCACGACCTCCTCGCCCGCGTAGTTCAATCGTTCATCGATCTCGACGATATCTCGCTGATCGACGATCTCGGGAACGTTCGTCTGAAGGTGATCGTCCGCTAGGTTCAGCCGCGGCCCACCAGCGATCCGGAACACGTCGCGGAAGCCGGATGTCACCAGGACGCCGACGCGGTCCCCCTTGAATTGCGTGATGATGTTGGTGACCACGGTCGTTCCGTTGATCAGCATCGAGCAGTCCAGCAGCAACTCGCTCAGGGTCTGATCGAGTTCGCCGGCTGCTACCTCGATCGCGCCGAGCAGTCCTCGGCTGAAGTCGTCGTAGGTCGTCAGTGCCTTGCCGCGAACGAGTCGATCCCCCTGGATCACCGCCACGTCGGTGTGTGTTCCGCCGACATCGACGCCGACGTGGGACTGAGTCGCGACCGGCTCAGTCTGAAGCTCCGTACTTGGTGTTTGCGTCATCTATCCACCCTTGTCATGCGCCGGATCGATCAGCACGCACGATGGTCGTGAGTCCCACTCGCCAGCGATATCGTTGTGAATGGCCGGTTACTAACATAGGGCAACTGCGTGACGAACGCCACACCCGTGAAGGGTTTTCTCACCGGAACCTCCACAGATGGCCCCGAATCTCCTGCATCCCCACAGAATCACCGATCGGCAGATATCTGAAAAAGTGATCATCCAGTCACTCCCAAGCGCCACCCGGCACCTGACCGCAGAGCTCCGGGCGGCGCGCCGGCCCGCTGACGCCGGCCGCCAGACGACTCTCGCCCTGGGCTCCACCACACACTTCGGCGCCTCGATCCCCCGCGAATCCATCGTCGCACGCCCGTCAGCCGCCGATGACCCCGCAGGCAGTAGCCCACAGGCGCTGGATGCGGGCGGTGCACCCGTGACACATGTGGAATCATGGTTCACTAGCGAGCCATGAACGCCGGATGCATCGCCACTTACGCCTACGTTCCCGGGGTTATGGCCGCGGCGTTGCATCCAGTAATGAATTATGAGTAACATTTTGTTGTCTTTCGGCCTGCCTTGCAGGCCCAGAGACACGAGGGTCGAGATACGACTCTGGGAAGGAACGGAAACGTGGGACCAGAGGATCCGCACCAGCAGCATCCCGACCGTTGGAGCTTTCTCAACGTCAGTCATCTGATCGAACGTGAAGGCATCGAGCCCACCCGCGAAGCGCTCGTCCTCGATGGCATCTCACACACCTACGGTGGGCTTCGAGAGTCCTCGTATCGGGTTTCCAACTCGCTGCTGAAGCAGGGCCTGAATCCGGACGATCGTGTGGCGATCTCGGCCCGTAACTGCCTTGAATACTTCGAGCTCGAGTTCGGCACGGCCGGAGCCGGCTGCATCTTCATCCCACTCAGCTGGCGGCTCTCCACGGACGAACGCCTTCGCCTCCTCCAGCGATCGCAAGCGCGCACGCTGATCGCGGATCCGGACTTCGCGGAACCGCTGATGAGAGCTCGCGGCAACGGCGACCTGCCCGATCTCGAGCAGATCGTCACCCTCGATGACGGATCGATCGGGGACACCGGGTACGCGGAGTGGATTGCCGATTCGCCGCCCCTCAAACCCGATGTGGTCCGTCCGCCGATGACGGCGGCCCACGAGGTCATCTACACATCGGGGACCACGGGCGATCCCAAGGGCGTCATCTGGACACACGGAACGGTGCTGTGGAATGCGACGCAACAGATCGTCGACTTCGGGCTCCGTCCTGGAGACTCCACCTATGTCAATCTCGACCTGAACTATATAGGAGGTCGACACGACCTCACGCTCGCTCTTCTACAGCAGGGAGGCACCGTTCATCTCCGGCGGTCCGGCGGATTCGACGCGGCCGCGACGCTCCATTACCTGGCCGAGCATCGCATCACTCACGTCCTCTGGGTGCCGACCATGTTGCACGACGTTCTCGGTCAGGCCGAACTCATCGACGGCCTCGACCTCAGCAGCTTGCGGATGATCATGTGTGGAGGGGCACCACTCTCCAGGGAGATGATTCTTCAAGCACAGAGCCTGTTCCCGCAGGCCGACTTCGTACAGGTCTTCGGCCTGACCGAAGGAGGCGGGACCCCCACATTCGTTCCGCAGCATCGACTTCTCGACAAAGTCGGGTCCGCCGGTCTGCCGTCCATGTTCAACGAGATCAAGATCGTCGGCGAGGACGGCGCCGAGCGCGCGACGAACGAGGTAGGCGAGATCCTGGTGCGCGGTCCCGCCGTGACTCCCGGATACTGGGACAACGCCGCTGGTAGCGCGGTCCTCGTCGAGGACGGCTGGCTGCACACCGGCGATCTCGGTCGCCGCGACGAGGAAGGCTTCCTCTACGTTGCTGGACGTGCTCGCGATCTCATCATCACCGGCGGGATGAACGTCTTCCCCGCCGATGTCGAACACGTCATAGCCGAGCTTCCCGACGTCGATCTCGTCGCGGTCGTGGGTGTTCCGGACGAGCGCTGGGGCGAGCGTGTGTGCGCCGTCATCCGAAGAGTTCCCGGCAGCCAGCTCACGGCGCAGGCCGTGACCGAGCATTGCCGTAACAGGCTGGCCGGTTACAAGAAGCCGACTCGGATCGCTTTCACCGAAGACTTTCCCATGACGATCTCCGGAAAGATCCGCAAGAACACCATCGCGGAGCACATCGTCTCCGGCGGAATCGAGGTGCAGGCACCGTGATCCGCTTCGAGCCTTCGAGCGCCGGTCCACGGATCGTCACCGGCGTGGAAGGTGTGCTCGATCTAGTCGGCACCACGCTCGGCACCTCGCCGTGGATCGAGATCGACCAACCGACCATCAACGCGTTCGCCGATGCTACGGGAGACCACCATTGGAGTCACATCGATCCGAAACGTTCAGCCGCATCTCCGCTCGGTTCGACCATCGCGCACGGCTTGCTGGTCCTCTCGCTACATCCCAGCTGCCTTTACGCCATGGTGGAGTTTCAAGGGTTCCGCGGCCTCTTCAACTATGGATACGACAAGGTCCGATTCCCAGCCTCGGTGAGGGTCGGTAGCCGAGTACGCGTAGCGGTCACCGTCCTCGACGCGAAAGCCACCGACGACGGCGCCCAGGCTACGTTCCGATTCGAGTTCGAATCGGACGCCGGCGACACACCCGTCTGCATCGCCGACTACCGGCAGCACTTCCGCGTCTGAAGCACCGAACCCTCACCGGACACCATCTCAGTAGTGAACTAAAATTCACTACTGAGACGATTCAGTCTCCCTGGATGACACCGGCCGAGAGATCGGTGTCATCACCCTCAGGTCCCACCCGACGAACCACAGGTTCGGCAGCGGGCTCGATCGCGACGTCACCGGCGACTCCACGCCGACCTCGTCGAGGGGAACGCGCATCGATTGCGGTTACGCCAACGACTCACTGAGATGCAGGACCGATTCGGCCGACTGTCGGAGCAGTTCGCGCAACCGCTCGTGTGGGAGAACCACCTGGTGGAAGAGGGCTGACTGAATGGCGCCGATCGCGGCATGGATCAACGTTCGAGCATCCAGCTCGTCGACCTCCGGGGTCACTTCGCCCAGGAGGTGCACCCACTCCTCGATGTAGAGGCGCTGCTTCCGCCGCAGACGCACCTGATCGTCATGCGGGAGGTTGTGGATCTCGTTGTGATAGATCTGCGCGAGGTGGCGCTTATCGACCACGAAGGCCACCTGGCCGTCGATGAGTTTCGACAACGCCTCTCGGACGTCAGGCGTCTCCTCGACGACGTGCCGACCGTCTTCCAGGAGGTCATCGATGACTTGCTCGAACAAGACGACGAGGATCTCCGACTTGCTGGAGAAATGACGGTAAATGCCTGATCCCGTGATTCCTGCCTTCTCACCGATGTCGGCCATCGACACCGAGTGGAAACCGCTCGTGGCGAGGAGGCCGGCCGCCGCGTCGAGGATCTTCTCTCGACGCGCGGGATCACGAGTCCTCTGCCTCGTTGCCATTGGTCCCCTCCTCATCAGCCGCCGGCAATGTTATCAGGAGTTCACTGACCCGACGTGGGACCGCGCCGGGGCTTCGGTTCACAGGGTCGGCAGTGTCAGTCGACAGCTTGCCTGGAGAGCGACCCCGACGCGTCGCCGCCTGAGGGCGCACGCGGCCTTCGGCGGTGCAGGGATCCGCGGCACACTTGCCCAAGTTAGTGAATCATTGATAACTTTGCACCCCAGGCACCCGACCGACGAGGATTCATGGACTTCGAAATGAGCGCCCAGGCGCGAGAGCTGCACACCGCCCTCGGGGATTTCCTGACCGACATCGTGATCCCGGCGGAGGAACGCTACAACGCCGAGATCCAGGAATCGGGCGATCCGCATCATGTCCCTGCCGTGCTCTCCGAGCTCCAGGACGAAGCCCGCCGACGAGACCTGTGGAATCTCTTCCTGCCCCACCACACACCGTGGTCAGCGCCCCTGTCCAATGTCGACTACGCACCGCTCGCGGAGCTCACCGGTCGTTGTTTCATCACGCCAGAGGTTCTCAACTGCTCGCCTCCCGATGCGGGAAACATGGAATTGCTCTCGCTGTTCGGTACCGAAGAGCAGAAAGAACGGTGGCTCAAGCCGCTTCTCGAGGCACGGATCAGATCCTGCTTCGCCATGACCGAACCTGAAGTGGCGAGTTCGGATGCCACCAATATCTCCTTGCGCATCGAGCGCGACGGCGATGAATACGTCCTGAACGGCAAGAAGTGGTGGATCACCGGCGCGGCCGACCCGCGTTGCGCCGTCGCACTCGTCGTCGGCCGCAGCCATCCGGAGGCAGCCCGTCATCGCCAGCACAGCGTCGTCCTCGTTCCGATGGACGCGCCAGGTCTCGTCGTCGGCCGCAGCCTGAGCACCTTCGGCTTCATGGACCGTGAGGGTCACAATGAGATGACCTTGACCGATGTCCGTGTCCCCGTCACGAATCTCCTCGGTGAGGAAGGAGCCGGGTTCGCCGTTGCGCAAGCCCGCCTCGGCCCCGGGCGCATCCACCACGCGATGCGGGCGATCGGCGCCGCCGAACGTGCCCTCGACCTCATGGTGCATCGAGTCAGTGAACGCGTCGCCTGGGGGCGCCCGCTATCCGAGCAAGGGGTGGTGCGTGAGTGGATCGCGCGGTCGAGAATCGAGATCGAGCAAAGCCGACTCCTCACGCTGAAGGCCGCCTGGACGATGGACAAGCGCGGTGCCAAGGGCGCGATGAACGAGATCTCGATGATCAAAGTCGCCGCGTTGGCGACGGCCCAGAACGTCATCGACCGAGCGATTCAGGCCCACGGCGCGATGGGCGTCGGACCCGACGTGCCGCTGTCGGCGATGTACACGATCAACCGATGGCTGCGCATCGGAGACGGCCCCGATGAGGTGCACCTACGCTCGATCGCCCGGCATGAACTGGCCCGAGGTGCTCGAGGGGCGAATCACGCATGACCACGACCTATGACGACATCGCCGCGGACGCACGGGCGTGGGCCGCCGCCCACTACGGTTCCAACGCTGAAGTGACCTCCGTGGAACGCATGCCCGGGCATTCGGGCATCAACTACCGGATCGTCGTACGGACACCGGAGGCGACCGACGACCTCGTCATGCGGGTGCCTCCCCCCGGCGTCCGACGCCAAGCCAATCTCGACGTCGTCCGCCTCGCCCCCATTCTCGACCTCGCCGCATCCGGCGGGATTCCAGTACCCACCGTCCGCTGGTGCTCAGAAGACGAACAATGGTTCGGCACCCCCTATCTGATGGTCGACCGCGTCGAAGGATCGCCCCTGGCCGATATCTTCGTGGTCGGCAACGAATACCCCGAGCGCCCCGTCGTCGACGAGATCTTCCGTCAAGCGATGAGCGCGCTCGCCGGCATCCACACGCTGGACGCGACCCGGCTCCTCGACGAAGGGTGGGCCGTCCCTGCTCGACGAGACGAGGACATCGCGCAATGGCAGCCGCTGCTGCACAAGTCAGAAGTGCCCGAAGAGGTCGAACGCACCGAGGAACTCGGACGACGCCTGCTCGCCACGGCTCCCCCCGAGGTCGCCCCGCGGGTCGTGCACGGAGACTTCTACAGCAACAACTGGATGCTCCACCAGGGGCGCATCACCGCCATCTTGGACTGGGAGAACAGCACGCTGAATGACCCTGGCTGGGACCTGGGATGGACCGCGACCATGTACGACCCCGCCTGCTGGGGGCCCTCTCGCTCAGGGAGCATGACCTGGCATCCGCTGCCCGCGAGATTGTATGCGTGGTACGAGGCCGCGGGACGCACGGTTCGCCATCCGCAGTGGTATCAGGCGTTGATGTGTTACCGCCTCGCCTCGATCACGCCCGCCAAGGTGCGTCTACATCGCACCGGCCGGCGGGTCGATCCAGTGTGGGAGGTCTTCGCCGAAGCCATCCCCTACCAGCTGGAGCGGGCGTTCGAGCTGCTGAGGGAGGGCTCGTGACCGACCGACGCTACATCGAATGTCAGCGATTCGGCGGCCCGGAAGAACTGGTCCTCACCAGCGCACCGATCACCGAGCCCGGCCGCGGTGATCTCCTGGTCGCCGTCGACGCCATCGGCGTGAACTTCGCCGACACGATGGTTCGCCGGGGCGAATACCGCAAAGACCAAGCTCTCCCCCAGACACCCGGTATGGAAGTGGCAGGAACCGTCGTGCGCGGCGGCCCGGACACCACGATCGCTCCAGGCACGCGCGTCGCGGTCTTCTGCGAACATGGCGGCGGGTACGCCAGCCACGTGCTCGCACACGAGGGCCTTGTTTTCCCGGTCGACGCTGACATCGACCCGACACTCGTCGCGGCATCGTTCCTCCAGGGCGTGACCGCGTGGTATGCGCTGCACCGCTATGGCCGCGTGACCGCAGGCGACTCCGTGCTGGTCACCGGGGCAGCCGGTGGACTGGGCAGCTGGCTCGTGCAACTCGCGGTTGATGCAGGAACGCGAGTGATAGGAACCGCGTCCACGGCCGCTAAGCGTCGGTACCTGGCCGACTTCGGGTGCGACGAGGTGCTGGACCCGAATGATCCTTCTCTCTCGACCCACCTGCGGTCGACCGCCCCAGAGGGCTTCACGGCGATCATCGACGGAGTCGGGGGCGAGCTGTTCCGTGCCATCCTTCCCGCGCTCGCACGCGGAGGACGATTCGTCGTGGTCGGATCCGCCACCCAGCAGCCGGCCGTTGTCGACGTACGTCGACTGATGCCGCGCGGGCAGACGATCACCGGCTTCGTCGTCCGCAACGTCATCGACGAGGATCCGCGCGAACCACAGAACGCCTTGAACGAGATTCTGGCGCGTGTCGTCGACGACCGCGTGAAGGTCGACGTCACGACGCTTCCGCTCTCTGAAGCTCCCGAGGCACATCGACTCGTCGAAGGCCGCGATGTCATCGGCAAACTCGTCCTCGACCCTCACCGATGATCAGGCCCGACGGATCCTCGGTCTCACTGATGTCGGGCCCGTTGTCCGCAACATCGGCCTCTCACCGGGACAGAAGCCGGTGCTTTTGCACTCGCCCCATCCCATTGCGTGGCAGCTGGTCGACGAACTCGACCCGAACGGGCACCTTGTAATCGGCCAGACGCGTCCGGCAGAAGTCGATGACCGCGATATCGTCGAGACTCTCGTCAATGGCCACGACCACCGCGGCGACTTCCTCGCCGAGGATCGGATTGGACACGGCCACAGCAGCTGCCTCACGAACGCCGGGGCAATCACTCAGGACCGTCTCGATCTCCACCGAGGAGATGTTCAAACCACCACGTCGAATCATCTGGCCGGCGCGATCCACGTAGAAGAGATAACCGTCTTCCTGCACTCCGAAATCCCCTGTGTACAGCAATCCATCTCGCAACGAGCGCGCCGTCGCCTCGGGCTCATCGACGTACCGGTCCATCAGGGCCGGGCCACGCAGACAGAGCTCTCCGACGACACCGTCGGCCACGACGTTGCCGTCTTCGTCGCGGACGGTCACCTCGATCCACTCGTTGAACCCCTCCGAGCCCACCGGCATGCCATAGGACGACTCCAGCGCTCGGGCGATGGCGTCGGCATGCAGATCGGGCCTCACGAGCGTTCCGCTCGTGCCACCCTCGGTCAGCCCGTAGAGGTGAACGAGCTCGATGCCACGTGCCCGAGCGAAGACTCGCTCCAGAGATTGAGCGAATGTCCCCGATGTGGGCTGTGCGCCATAGCAGATCCGCTCCAACGACGACAGATCGACATCGCGCAACCCGTCCTCGCCGACGCGTTCCATGATGAGCTGGAGCATTCCGGTGATGATGAACACGGACGTGACACGGTGCCGCTCGATGTTCGCCAATGTCCGATAGACGTCGAATTCAGCTTCGCAAAGATAGGCGCAACCTGCCGCAAGCGTCGCCAGCTGATTGGTGTGGAACCCGGTGCTCGTGAAGAAGGGAGCCGATGACGAGTACACGCTCCGTTCATGCAAGCCCCACAGTCGCGACGACTGGTATCCGCAGGCCACCGATGCAGCATGTGTGATGGCGACCGCCTTGGGATGCCCGGTCGTCCCTGAGGTGAAGACCCAATCCGCATCATCCTCCTCAGCCACCTCGACCGGATCCCTCGGTGCCGCCTCAGATATCAGCCGGCGTACGTCATCACCTGCCGCCGGCGCCACGGCCGTCACGAGAAGGGCGGGCTCGACGGAATCGGCTTCTTCGTAGCATTCGGCGATGAGACCGAGAAGGTCCGGGGAGACCAGGACGACCCGGGGTCGTGTCTTGGCGAGCACCCATGAGAGCTCGCGGGCGACGTAACGAGCATTGAACGGCACAGCGATCGCACCAAGGAAATGCGCGGCGTGATAGCACACGATCGACTCGATGATCGCGGCGTTGGTGGTCAGGATGCCGACGCGGTCGCCTCGCCCCACCCCTTGCTCACGGAGCACGGTCGCCAGCCGCCGGACCCGATCCAGCAACTCACGATAGGTCAAGCGGACCTCTCCGCCGTATCCGCTCTCGCCGATCAGACCCACCTGCTCGGCGAACCGCTCCGCACGGTCCAGCAGCAGATCGTTGATGGTCCGCTCTGGAACCGAAGGGGGAAGACGCGTCACCGGATATTTCGTCAACTCACGGACCTCCTGATCCTTCCTGACAGCCGAGTCAGCCGGCATGACTCACGGGGTCGACCCGAGATCCGGGATGACGGACACGATGTCGGGGAATACCGCGATCAAGGCGACGACGATGAGCACGCCCGGGATGTACCAAGCCGCCCCCTGGTAGGCGTCCCCGAGTGTGATCTCGGTGTCTCCACGCACTTCGGGGTTCTGCGCAAGCCGGTGGGTGACGAAGGTGAGGATCCCGACCGGCGGCGTCAAGATTGCCACCTCGGCCATGAGGATGAAGAACACCCCGAACCAGATCGGTTCGATTCCGGTGGCGATCGCGACCGGCAACAGGATCGGCACGGTCAGCAACATCATGCTCAGGGGCTCCATGAACATGCCCAAGAGCAGATAGATGAGCACCACGACGGCGATGAACTGGAATCGGGAAAGTCCCGCGTCACCAACGAAATCCGCGAACCATCGTGCCGCCCCGCTGAGGGACAGCAGCCGGTTCAACAAGGCGGCACCCATGAGGAGAAAGAAGATCGAGCCCGTCGAGGCGACGGTATCGCGGAGAGCCGTCAGCAGGCCGCGCCCGAACTCTGCGGGTCGCATGCGCGCGGCGGCGATCACCGTCGCGCCGATCGCGCCTACCGCCCCAGCCTCGGTGGCCGTCACGTAGCCCAGGTAGATCCCGCCGATGACGATGAGGAGCAATGCCGGGAGCGGCCAGACTTCGAGCAGAGCATGTCCTCGATCCGACCAGGTCGGCGCAGAGCGGCGCGCTTCACGGTCGCGATCGATCAGACGCGGGAAGACGGTGACGTAGGTGATCGTGAGTCCGATGTAGGCCAGGGTGAGCACGAGACCTGGCAGGATGCCCGCGAGCAGTTGTGCTCCGACCTCGGTCTCGGCATAGCCGGCGTAGACGACAGCGTAGATGCTGGGGGGAATCAATTGGCCGATCGTCCCAGCCACCATGACCGAACCGAGTGCGATGCGTTTGTCGTAGCCGGCTTTGAGCATCTCCGGGATGCCGATGCGGCCGAGGGCATGGGTGATGCCGATCGTCGATCCGCTGACCGAGGCCAGGCCGGAGCCAGCGACGATGGTCGTGGAGGAGAGTCCCCCCGGCAGCCAGCTAACCCATTGTTTTGCTGCGTCGTACAGCTGTCCGGTGATGCCCGACCGCCAGAGCATGATGCCCATGAAGACGAACAGCGGCAGAACGGTCAGCGTGAAGCTCGCCGTCGAGTTGTAGGGCAACGATCCCATGGAGTTCACGGCCGCCAGCTCGCCGCTGATGGCATAGATGCCGAGTACGCCTGAGAGGCCCATGGCGACGGCGACGGGAACGCGGAGCATGAGGAGCAGCAGCATCAGCAGGCAGACCACACCGCCTTTGACGTGGTTCTGCATCGGCGCATAGAGGATCGTCACCACCAAAGTTCCCGTGACGCCGAACACGATCAATGCGGGCATCCATTGCGAGAAGGAGCTGGACGGTCGTCCTCCAGGCGATACGTCTCGGCCTTCGGTGGCCAGTGGTGCGCTCATCTGCCCTCACTCTTCACTTCTTCTCCGCTGCGCGGCCGGAAGGTACGTAGTTCGGCGACGATCTCGACGCCGAGACGAATCGCGTAGGCCATGAATCCGATCGGCACGAGGAACCTCGACGGCCAGATCGGGACCTGAACGACTCCGCTGCGCTCGCCCTGGTGCATGTTCGCCACCGCCTCGTGGTACCCGTAGTAGGCGAGAACGATGACGAATCCCAGGGTGACCGCTTGTCCCGCGAGCCCCACGACCTCCTTGCTCCGCTGAGGCAATCGGTCGATCAACACGCTCACTTCGATGTGCTCATGGTGACGCTGCGCGACCATCAGCCCCATGAACACCGCGGCGATCATGTAATAGTTGGTGACGAACTCCAGGGTGCCGATGGAACCACCGGCGAACGCTTCACGGCGGAACACGTCGAAGGCCGTGTGGACCGCCAAGCCGACCACGGCGATCATCCCGATTCCTTGGACGAGATATCCCATCGCCGATGCGCTTGAAAGGACAGTCCGCGCGAGAGAGTGACGCTTCATGTCGCTGCCCTTCGACATGTGTCTGTCACCCCGTCCAGCCGCGCTCGGCACATCATTCGGGCCGATGCGCTTCGAAGACCTCGGTCCACACCCGGTCCACCCATTCGCTCGTATCGGTGTCGGCGATCTGCTCCTCCGGCAGGCCGAACAGACCCAACTCGTCCACCACCTCGAACCACTTGTCGTGCATCTCCTCGAAAGACGCCACCGTGGCTTCGGGATCGCTGACCGAATCCGGACTAGCCTCGATGAGACCAGCGAGGACTTCGTCGTTGTGCTCCGCCGCCGCCTCCGCGAGGTCATCGGCCGGCTCGTGGATGGTCACGCCTTGCTCGTCCACGGCTTGCTGGAACTCGGCGACCGCGCCAAAGCTGCTCTCGGCGAAAGCCTCGAGATAGGTCGGGATCTCGTCCCAGATCAACTGCTGCGCCTCCAGCGGGAGCGATTCCCACTGCTCGGTCCCGATGCCGATGGCATAGCTGCTGAATCCGGCGAAACCGGTGCTCACGAAGTTCTGCCCCAGATCCAACAGATTGAGGCCGGCCATATCGGATTGACCGCCCATGAAACAGTCCACGACGCCCTGCTGCATGCCCGTGTACAGCTCCTCCCCCGCCAAGGAGACAGGGTTCATGCCCAGGCTTTCAGCCGCCTCGGCCCAACTCGGACCGCCGATCCGGACCGTGGCTCCGGCAGCCTCGCCCAAGGTCGTGACCGGATCGGTGCACAGCAGATCGTAGGTGTGGATCACCTGGACTCGGGGGATCAACGGAGTGACACCCTGTGCCTCGAACTCGGTCGTGAAGTCGGCGTCGTTGATGGCCCACTCGGCGGACGCGCCGATGGACTGCAAGTGGCCGCCGATCGGATCCGGGTCGGAGAGAAAGGCCGCCTGCGATATCCAATCGTCCATCGGGAACTTGGCCGGGGTGTAGACCTGCACGAAGTAGGCGAGATCGGCCAGGCCGTCGCGCAGACCGTCGACGATCTCATCAGGCGCGAGGACCGAGCCGGCGTAGAAGTACTCGAACGAGATCTTGCCGTCCGATTTCTCCTCGATGCTGTCGGTGAACGCCTGCATCGGGGCGGTCTGCCAGTTGTCCGGTCCGTATAGTGTCGCGACCTTGAGCGTCAGTGGATCCATCTCCTCCAATGAGCCCGCTGCGTTACCGCCGCCAACCCCCCCGCAGGCGGCCAGAGTCAGGCCTGCCGACATCACGATCGCCGCGGCACGAAACCCGGCACGCCGCGTCCAGTGACTTCTCATCTTCAGGGTCTCCTTATTGATCAGGGGCCACGAGCCTTGACGGACCACAACCTAGTGGCGTGCATCACAGCGAGTCAAGAGCTTAGTTACTAATAATTCTCCTCTCTCATCACGAAGCCCCTGCTGCGTTTACTCCAAACTACGTTGCGATTACAGTAGATCATCCTGTTCTTGACATCCCGCGGCGTGTCGATGATCCTGTCTCTATTGGCTAATAATGATTAACTATCTCGTCCACTGACCGACCACGAGACCAGGCCTGGACTGATCGACGTTCGGCGGACCTCACCTCTAGGAGCATCATGAGAACCCCCTTCACCGACCTCATCGGGGTGACGTCACCCATGGTGGGTTTCAGCCGATCGCCGGGCGTCGTCGCCGCAGTGACCAATGAAGGTGGGTTGGGCGTCCTCGCGGCCAGTGGTTACACGCCTCAGGAACTGGACGCACAGATGACGTGGATCGAGAACCAGATCGACGGCAGACCCTACGGTGTCGACCTCCTCGTGCCCGAGAAGTTCACGGAAGCCGGTTCCCAGGACTTGCTCGGGCAACTGAGGGATCAGATCCCCCAGCGGCACATCGAGTTCGTCGATCGGTTGCTGACGCACTACGACATCCCGAGACCCGAGAACAGCTCCGAGCTGGCCGGTGCCGACTTCGGCCGCATCATGGCCAGCTCGATCCGCGGAGAGGGAGTCGACGCACTCCTCGATGTCGCCTTCAGCCACCGCATCTCGCTCATCGCGAACGCCTTGGGACCAGCCCCTCGCACACTGGTCGAACGGAGTCACTCCGCCGGAGTTCTGGTGGCCTCGCTCGTCGGCGCACCGAAACACGTTCCGAAGCAGATCGATCAGGGCGTCGACATCCTCGTGGCACAGGGCACCGAGGCCGGTGGACATACCGGCAGCGTCACCACCATGGTCCTGACACCTGAGGTCATCGACGCCGCCGAAGGGCGGCCGGTCCTGACGGCCGGCGGAATCGCTTCGGGACGTCAGATGGCCGCCGCGCTCACGCTCGGCGCGGCAGGAGTCTGGTGCGGATCGGTGTGGCTGTCCAGCATCGAAGACATCACTCCGGACCCGGTCAAGGACAAGTTCATCGACGCCACCAGTAGCGACACGGTCCGCTCGCGAGCCCGGACAGGCAAGCCAGCACGGCAACTCAGCAGCGCATGGCACACGGCCTGGGAAGGAGCCGACAGCCCTGGCGCCCTGCCGATGCCTCTTCAGCCGCTGCTCACCAGCGAAGCATGGGCACAGATCGACGCCGCAGCGAAGGAGGGCCATCCTGGAGCCATCGAACTGGAGTCCTTCTATATCGGCCAGGTCGTCGGCGCCTTCTCCGAGAAGCGCACGGCGTCCCAGATCGCGCGCTCGATCATGGACGATTGCGACCGACAGCTCGAGACCGTTGCGGCCCTCCTGAACAGTGGTGCGTGATAGGCAACTCGAGCTGATAGCCGGGAAGATCGCACTCCGGGGACGTCAGCTCGGCCAGAGGGCTTTCGGCTGGGCTGACGGCCGCCGACCGCGAGCATGCTGGACGGACTCGCCGGCGGTGACAGGATCGCCGCGATGCCGGTGATCCCGCGCCGGGCGGCGTCGATCCGCCAGCCGCGGGATGAAGCGGAGCGACGGACACGTGACGTGTTCGCCGTGGCGCCGGCACGAGGACGCCTGTGAGCAGATCCGCGGGCCGAAGCCGTCCGAGCTCGATGAGGTCTCCGCTCGGCCGAACGATCTGCCCAGCCTTGTCCGTGACCGGGTGGTTGCGTCGCGAGCTGGCTCCTTGACTGCGAACGGGGCGCGTAGCACGAAAGCCGTGAACGTCGACCGATGTCCGGCTCGGCGGGATGGTCGGCTTCGGCGACCGTCCGCCGAGGCCGACGACATCACCCACCCGACAATGTGGTCTCCTCGATGTCTCGCATGTTAGCCGGGCCACCGGCAAGGGCTGTCACTTGATTCGACCGCGGCACGCATTCCTATCGATCAGGAGAGCCTTTCGATGATCGTGACGTTCGCCTGACCGCCTCCCTCGCACATCGTCTGCAGTCCGAAACGCCCCTGGGTACGCTCGAGCTCCGATAGCAAGGTCGTCATCAGGCGCGCCCCCGTCGCGCCGATCGGATGGCCGAGGGCGATCCCGCCACCGTTGACGTTGACCTTGTCGCGCGGAACCCCCGTCTCCTTCATCCAGGCCATGACGACCGAAGCGAAGGCCTCATTGCATTCGAACAGGTCGATGTCGTCGATACTGAGCCCCGACTTCTCCAGGGCGTACTCGGTCGCACGAATCGGGGCCGTCAGCATCCAGACAGGATCGTCGGCTCGCACCGAGAGATGGTGTATCCGGGCTCGAGGCCGCAGACCATGCTCCTCGATGGCGGCCGGGGATGCGACGAGAAGGGCTGCCGATCCATCGCTGATCTGTGACGCAAGGGCGGCGGTGATTCGCCCTCCCGGCTCAAGCGGGTCGAGTCCGGACATCTTTTCCAGGGACGTCTGCCGTGGGCACTCGTCGACGGCCAGGTCACCGAGCGCCTCGATCTCGCCGTCGAAGCGCCCCTCGGCGATGGCCCGCAGTGCCCGTTCATGCGAGGTGAGCGCGAACTCCTCCATCTCCTCGCGGGAGAGCTGCCACCTCTCGGCGATCATCTGAGCCGACCGGAACTGCGACACCTCAGCGGTTCCATAGCGCGCGACCCAGCCCGGCGATTCGGCGAACGGGGTCGAGAAGCCGTATTCTCGTCCGGCCAGCATGGCGGCGGAGATGGGGATCGCGCTCATATTCTGCACGCCGCCCGCGACGACGAGGTCCTGCGTGCCCGACATGACCCCCTGTGCCGCGAAGTGCAGAGCCTGCTGCGACGAGCCGCACTGCCGGTCGACTGTCACACCGGGCACATGGTCGGGAAGGCCGGCCACCAGCCAGGCTGTGCGTGCGATATCACCCGCCTGCGAGCCCAGAGTGTCGCAACAGCCCAGAACGACATCATCGACGGCGGCCGGGTCTACGCCTGTTCGGCGCATCAGCGCCGAGATCGTGTGCCCAGCGAGATCGGCGCTGTGCACGGAGGACAACGCACCTCCGCGTCGTCCCACGGGTGTTCGAACGGCATCGACGATGTAGGCCTCAGGCATGTGCTGGATCCTTTCGAGCTGGAGGACCGGCAGCGGTCCCAGGAGTAGATGAACGACAGGGCGTACGTGCATGGAGAACGAGTGACGACTCCGGTGATGATCCGGGCCCGTTGGGGAACCGAGCGTGTCCGGGTGTCTCCCCGGCCGGCACCGAATCGAGGCACCGCGCACGCCATGGAGCCGGAGCTATCTGATTCGAGCCCATGGGTGGTACTCTACCAAGCACTTGCTTGGCAAGGGAATGAGAGGAACGCTGATCTATGACGACGCTGCCCATGGTCCTTCGTGAGGTCGCCGCACGCTATGCAGACAAGCCGTCCTATGTCGAGGCGGGGCTGACCACGACCTATGGCGATCTGCTGGAGCGCGTGGAGCACGCTGCCGCAGCATATGTCGACTGGGGCCTGGAACCTGGGCAGAGACTGGGACTGTGGGCACCCAACAGCGTCGACTGGGTCGTAGCCGCACTGGCCGCGTCCTATGCCGGCGGCGTGCTCATCCCTCTCAACAGTCGCTACACCGCGCACGAAGTGGCTGACATCCTCGATCGAGCGGACGCCGGCCTCGTCGTCGTCGCCGATCGTTTCCTGGGTCGCACCCAGATCGAGGACCTCAATCGGGTCGGGACGACGGCCCAGGTGATCGATCTTGCCGCACTCTCTGGACACCAGCCCTCGGAGTCCAGCCTGAAGGTGGCGCGGTCACGGGCCGATGCCGTCGCTCCGGACGACATCGCCGACATCCTCTTCACCTCCGGCACGACCGGCCGTTCAAAAGGGGTCATGAGCGGCCACCGCCAGACAGTCGCGGTGGCTCGCGCCTGGGCGGAGGCGGCTGGCGTCCGCGAGGACGACCGGTACCTGGCCGTCAGCCCGTTCTTCCATACCTTCGGCTACAAGGTGGGTATCGTCGTCGGCCTGGTCACCGGCTGCACGCTGTACCCCATGTCGACCTTCGATGTCGACACGACGATGAGAATGATCGATGACGAGCGCATCACCGTTCTCCCGGGAGCCCCGACGATCTACCAGTCGATCCTCACCTCGACCTCGCGGGAGACCTACGATCTGACCTCGCTCCGGCTCGCCGTCACCGGGGCGGCCGTGGTCCCGGTCGTCCTGGTCGAACGCATGCGAGAAGACCTCGCGATCGATCATGTCGTCACCGCCTTCGGAATGACAGAGGCCCCGGTCGTCACCATGTGTCGAGGTGGCGACTCCCTGGAGACCGTGGCGAAGACGAGTGGCCGAGCCATTCCAGGAATGCAGATCCGCATCGACGAGGAGAGCGGTGAACTGCTCGTACGGGGTGATCACATCATGCTGGGCTATCTTGACGATGCCGAGGCTACGGCCGCGGCGATCGATGCCGATGGCTGGTTGCACACCGGCGACATCGGGACGATCGACGCCAACGGCAACCTGCGTATCACCGATCGGTTGAAGGACATGTACATCTCGGGCGGGTTCAACGTCTACCCGGCCGAGATCGAGCAGGAACTGCTCCGTGTCGAAGGTGTCGAGGATGTCGCTGTCGTCGGCGTCCCGGACGAACGACTCGGCGAGGTGGGCAAGGCCTACGTGGTGGGCACCGCCTCTGCCGAAGCGGTCGTCGCCCATGCACGTGAGCGATTGGCCAACTACAAGATCCCCCGTTACGTCGAGTCCATCCGGGACCTGCCGAGGACCGCCTCCGGAAAGGTCCGCAAGACCAGCCTCAGAGGCACCTGACCGTCCCGAACCGGTCACATCACCGATCCTCACCGACACCGATCCCATCCCCTCCGAAGGAGCATCACCCATGCCAGAAGCCGTTATCGTCGCCGCAGCACGCTCTCCCATCGGTCGCGCGAAGAAGGGTTCGCTGAAGGACCTCCGCCCCGACGATCTGGCCAGCACGATCGTCCAAGCGGCACTGGACCAGGTGCCGGCTCTCGACCCGCAGACGATCGACGACCTGATCCTTGGTTGCGGTCTCCCCGGTGGCGAGGCCGGCAACAACATGGGCCGCAATGTCGCAGTGAAGCTGGGGTACGACGCGATGGCGGGGACGACGATCACGCGCTACTGCGCCTCCTCGCTCCAGACCACGCGGATGGCGTTCCATGCGATCAAGGCCGGAGAGGGCGATGCCTATGTCTCGGCCGGGGTCGAGACGGTCTCGCGTTTCAGCAGAGGGACCTCGGATCATTGGCCCGATACGAAGAATCCCTACTTCGAGGCCGCTATGCGAAGGACTTCTGAAACGGCCGAAGCGGGCAATGCCGCGGGAGCCTGGCACGATCCCCGCGAGGACGGGTTGGCGCCTGATGTCTACATCGCGATGGGGCAGACCGCGGAGAACCTCGCTACTCAACGGGGCCTGGATCGACGCGAGCTCGACGAGTTCGCCGTGCGGTCACAGAATCTCGCCGAGAAGGCGACTGCCGACGGCTTCTGGGCACGCGAGATCACGGCGGTCACGACTCCCGAGGGAGAGACCGTCGACGCAGACGACTCGCCTCGTCCTGGGACCAGCTATGACGCGCTGTCGAAGCTTTCACCGGTATTCCGGTCCGACGGTGTCGTCACCGCTGGCAACTGCTGTCCGCTCAACGACGGGGCTGCTGCGGTGGTACTGATGAGCGACACCCGGGCCGGGGAACTCGGTCTTCAGCCCCTCGCACGCATCGTGTCGACGGGTGTCTCGGGCCTCTCCCCCGAGATCATGGGACTCGGACCGGTCGAGGCTTCGCGTCGTGCTCTGGCGAACGCCGGAATGACGATCGAGGACATCGATCTGGTCGAGATCAACGAGGCATTCGCAGCTCAGGTGGTGCCCTCCTATCAGGACCTGGGAATCGATATCGACCGGCTCAACGTCAATGGCGGTGCGATCGCGGTCGGACACCCTTATGGGATGACAGGGGCACGTCTGCAGAAGACGATGCTCAACTCGCTCGATTGGCACGACAAGACCACCGGCCTGATCACGATGTGCGTGGGTGGTGGAATGGGCATGGCGCTCATCCTCGAGCGTCTCTGACTCTGCCCTGGAGGAGGTGGCACCGTCCGGCCACGGTGCCACCTCCTCTCACCGGCTACCTCATCGGTTGCCCGGTGGAGATGCAAGGAATTCGGCCGGCCTTCGCAGCGCGGGCGCGCTTATGACGCGTCGCCCGAGCTCACTCGGCGAACATGGACAGCCACTTCCTCGATCGCTTCGTCGGCCGAAGTCGATGAACCGACCAGTGCGAAGAAACCGTGCTCCTCATCGGCATAACGAACGAGGTCGACAAGCCGGTTCTCCGCGGCAAGGCGCTGCGCGAACTGCTCAGCATCGTCGCGCAACACATCGTTCTCCGCGGTGATCATGAGCGTGGCGGGCAGACCGCCGACGTCCGCACGAAGCGCCGGCACCGCGCCGGGATCCTCGGAGAGCGGCCCAGGCGCATACTGCGTCCAGAACCATCGCATCTGCTCTCGCTCGAGGACATGCCCGATGGCGAACTCGTCCGCCGATGCCGTCGTCAGAGACGGGTCTATCGGTGGATAGACGAGCACCAGCAACGCCGGACGCATGTCGGTCAGGTCCCCGATCGCGTTGAGCGCCAGCGTCCCGCCGCTGCTGCTTCCCATCAACGTCATGCGCGAGCGATCGATCCCGAGCCGATCCGCGTGCGCGTGCGCCCAACGGTAAGCGCGTGCGACATCGGATACGGGCGCCGGGTGCGGGTGCTCGGGCGCAAGCCGGTAGTCGACGCTGACGACGACGCAGTCAGCTCGCCGGGCCAGTTCAGCGCACAGGCGGTCATGCATGTCGAGATCCCCCATCACCCAGCCACCGCCATGGGCGTAGACGACACACGGGCGCGAGCTGCCATTCTCAGGCGCGACACCGTAGACGCGGACGGGCGGTCCGCCGTCGACCCGCATGTCCTCGCCGATCGTCGCCACTCCGGCCCCGAGAGCAAGTTGGTAGTCGTCTCTGAGACGTGCCACATAGGCACGACTCGCATCGTGGTTCTGGGCCGCCATACGCGGGAACTCTCCGCCATCCTGAGCGCTACCGGTCATCGCCATCGCCACCATCGAAGACGAATCCTCGGTAGTCGTCACCGACTACCTCGTCGACATGTCGCACGTAGCGATCGAAACCACCGGCATACGGGATGAAGACCCGTGATCCATCGTCGTTGACGTGAACCATGTAGTTCTCGACTTGAAGGCGGATCATCGGCGAAGCGACTTCCCCGACGTGTTCGCTCCACTCTCGTTCGGCCTCTCGTTGCGGCTCCACCGTGCGGTGGCCTTTCTCCCGCATGTAGGCCAGCAGCTGTTCGACGACGTCCACATGATGAACATTGCCCATGACCAGATTGGCGAGAACGGACGGGCTCCCAGCGTTGGCGAGAATGAACAGATTGGGGAAGCCACTCGTCATGAGTCCGAGATAGGTCTGTGGCCCACGAGTCCAGCCCGAGGTCAGCGTCTCACCCTTCTCATTGCGTATGTCGATCCGATCCAGAGCGCCGGTGAACGCATCGAAGCCTAAGGCGAAGACCAGCACATCGAGGTCGATGCCGCGCTCGATGGTGCGGACTCCGGTACGGACGATCGTCTCGATGGGCTCACGTCGAAGGTCGACCAGATGCACGTTCGGACGGTTGAACGACTCGTAGTAGCCGGTGTCGACGATCAGTCGGCGAGTGCCGATGGGGTACGCATTGGGCTCGAGAGCCGCGGCGGTCTCGGGATCCTCAACCAGATCACGCACCTTCTCGCGGACGAAATCGGCGACGACCGTGTTGATGTCCTCATCGGTGTTCTGGTCGGTGAAGACGAGATTCATCGTGTGGCCGCCGAACGACCACCGCTCCTCGAGCAACTCGAGCCGCTGTTCCGGCGTCAGCTCGTGACCGGACCGCTCCGGTCCCGGAATCACCATGGCATTGGGCCGCCCCCACAGTACCTCCTTGAGATTCTCGACCTGCCCCTGATGCTCGATGAGTCTCTGCGGGTCGAGAGGTCCGTTCTGGGCCGGGACCGAGTAGTTCGGCGTGCGTTGGAACACGTGGACGCTCTGGGCCTGGTCCGCCAGGGCGGTCACGACCTGAACACCGGAGGACCCGGTGCCCACGACGCCGACCCGCTTATCGCGAAGATCGGTGACCTCGGCGGGCCAATGTGAGGTCAGGTACCACTCACCCGCGAAGTCGTCCAGTCCGGGAAAGTCCGGACGCCGCGCCTCGGACAGCTGACCGGTCGCCATCAGGACGAAACGTGATCGGACGCGATCGCCGGCGTGGTCGACGATGAGGTAGCACTCCTCAGCGGGATCCCAGTGGATCGCGGCGACTCGTGTGTTGAAGGAGTAGTGCCGGCGCACGTCCCACCGATCGGCGGCGAACTGGAGATAGCGCAGGATCTCTTCCTGCGCCGGGTAGCGCTCTGTCCACGTCCAAGCACGGGTGAGCTCAGGGTCGGGATAGCAGTAGAAGATGCTCTCGACGTCCACGCGGGCCCCGGGGTATCGGTTGTGCCACCAGACGCCGCCCACGTCAGGTGCAGCCTCGTAGCCCTTCACCGACCATCCGGCCGATGTGAGACGGTGGACGGCGTAGATGCCGCCGATACCCGCTCCGACGACGACGATGTCGTAGATCCGGCTGGTGTTCTCGCGCGGTTCGTTCATGTCCTCTCCTGTCCTGTTCGAAGCATCCGGCGGGCGTGCCTAGCCGAGATACGCGGCGGCGACATCGGCATCGCGCCTCAGCTCGTCCGCGGTGCCGCTGGTCACGATGCGCCCGGCCTTCAACACCGCGCCGCGATCGGCGACCTGGAGCGCCTTGTTCACCACCTGCTCGACCAACAGCACCCCGACGCCGGAATCGGCGAGAGAACGGATCTCGCGCAGCACCGTGTCCACGACTACCGGTGCCAGACCCAACGAGGGCTCATCGAGCAGCAACAACGAGGGCTTGGCCATCATCGCCATACCGATCGCCAGCATCTGAGCCTCGCCGCCGGAGAGAGAGCCGGCGGCCTGATCCGCTCTCCGCCGCAGTGACGGGAACCGCTCGTATGCCTCTTCTCGGCGCTCCACCAGCTCCGATCTGCGGGCTCGCGTGACCCAGCCCCCGATCAGCAGGTTGTCGGCGACCGTACGTCGCGAGAACGCCCGCCGGCCCTGGGGGACGATCGCCACACCTCGCCGAGTCACCTCACGAACCCGAGGACGCAGGGGCGATCCGTCGAGATCGATCTCCCCAGCGTGCCTCTCCACGACCCCCATGATCGTGCCCAGCAATGTCGACTTCCCGGCCCCGTTCGCCCCGAAGATCGTCACCACCTCGCCCGGTTTGACCTCCAGGTCGACGTCGTTCAGAACGACCACACCCGGGTATCCGCTGGTGACCCCCCGCACACGCAGTCCGCTGTCGCTCATGAGTCGTTCCTCTCCGCCCCCGCCATGCCCTGACGCGCATCAGCGGAGCCTGCCTTGTCGATAGGTTCACCGAGATAAGCCGCGATGACGGCCGGGTTCTCCCGCACCTCGTCCGGCGTTCCCGTGGCGATGACAGCTCCCTGATCCAGGACCGTGATCTCATCGCAGATACCCATCACGAGATCGGTGTCGTGCTCGACGAGCACCACCGTGATGCCGGCCTCGCGCATCATCGAGATCAAGTTGGCCAGTTCGCGGACCTCACTTCCCGACAGGCCCGCGGCGGGCTCGTCGAGGAGCACGACCCGCGGGTGCGTGGCGAGCGCCCGGACGATCTCCAACAGTCGTCGTGGGCCGGCAGGCAGCGTCTGCGCCAGACGGTCCGCCTGGTCCCCGAGACCGACGACATCGAGCCAACCGCGCGCCTCGGCGAGAGCAGAGGCCGATTCTCGGCGAGCACGTGGCAATCTCAGCGCGTACTCCATATGGGTCGCCCGCCGATGAACATCGACGCCCTGCTGGACATTCGCGAGCAGCGACTCATGATCGATCAGCTGCGGCGCCTGGAATGTCCGCGCCAGGCCGTGACGCACGCGGCTCGCCGCCTTCCCTGCGACCTCCTCCTCTCCGATGGAGATGCTGCCCTCGTCGGGGGACAACAGGCCGCTGACGCAGTTGAGCAAGGTGGTCTTCCCTGACCCGTTCGGACCGATCAGTCCGTGCACGGCGCCTGGGGCAGCATCTAGCGAGGCATCGCGGAGCGCCCGGACTCCCCCCATGCTCTTGGCCACGTGGTCGACTCGCAGTCCCGCAGGATCCTCCACCCGAGGCAACACCGCGTCGGAACGATCCCCTGGCTCATCGACCTGGGAACGACTGGCGAGTCGTTCGAGAATGCTCTGTGCGATCCCGACGAGGCCTCGTGGAATGAGGAGCACCGTGGCCACCAGGATGATGCCGTACACCAGCATCGAGAGCTGGCCGCCCTCCGCGAAGATCTCCTCCAGGTAGAGCGGGATCAAGGTGAGCGCTAGAGCGCCCCACAGCGGGCCGGAGATGCTTCCCTCGCCACCGAAGATCACCATCAGCAAGATCGACACGCTCAAACTGATGCCGAAAGCCTCGGGACTGACCCGCCAGTCAATCAGGGGATAGAACGCCCCCATCAGTCCGGCAGTACCGGCGGCGAAGGCGAAGGCGGCGAGCTTCACCCGCGATGATTGCACGCCGAGAGCGCTGGCCAACGGAGGGCTGAGCTTCGCCAGACGCATCCCTCGACCCAGCGGAGAGCGGATCACATTCCGGCCCACGAGGAAGACGAGGGCGGCGACCACCGCGGCGATGTACCAGATGGTCTGAACATCCATGCCGGGAGGAAGAGCGACACCGTCGCCGCCACCGGTGAGGTCCGACATGAGAAGCACCAGGGAGGCCGTCACCGTCAGATACGAGAGACTGACCGCGGCTACTGCGAAGGGACCGAGCTTGAGCGCGGGAAGTCCGGTGACGAGCCCCACCACCACGCAGACGAGGACGGCGGCGATCGCACCTAACACCGGTGGCCAGCCCCACCGCACGTCCGTGAGAGCGACGGTATAGGCCCCGACCATCGCGAAGGCCGCCGTTCCCAGCGAGATCAGTCCAGCGTGACCGACCAGCACGTTCAACCCGACCACCGCGACGAGATGGACTGCTCCCATGACGAACGCATAGAGCCAGAACCGGTCCGGCACGAGGATCGGTACTCCGATGACAGCGATCACTGCCACTGCCACGCCGACGAGGAACGACGCCCGCCCTCCCGCCAGCAGTGCGCCGGCTGTCCGCTCCAACGGACGAGAACTGCTTTGCGTGCTCATACGACGCGCACCTGCTTTCCAAGAATCCCCTGCGGTCGGATCATGAGGACGATCAACACCGCGGCCAGAGCAACCGGCGCTTGAAGCTGGGACGCTCCATAGGTCACGGCGACCTGTTCGACGACGCCCAGCAAGAGACCGCCCACGAGTGCGCCGCCGATGTGCGGAATGCCACCGATAGCGGCCGCCATGAATCCGCTCAGCGTGAGCGCGAGACCGGTGTCGACGGAGGCGCCCGTGACCGGGCCGGCGACGAATCCGGCGAATCCGGCGATCGCACCCCCGATCACGAATGCCGATACCGCCAGCCGGGACACCGGCAGCCCGCGCAGCGCGGCGGCATCACGGTCGTCCGAGACTGCTCCGAGACCACGTCCGAGCGCGGTATAGCGAAGCAGCCAGACCAGACCAGCGGCCACGAGGAGGGCGAGAGGTATCAGGGCAAGGCGAGAGACGGAGAGCTGCAGGCCCAGCACCTCGAAACGTTCCGGACCCGGCCAGAAGCTCGGAAAGGGTCGGCTCGGTGGCGTTCCCGGCTCTCGAGTCACCCACATCGTGGTCGCGGTCTGCAGGACGATCGCCATACCGAACGTGGCAAGCACCCATACCGACGCCGCCTGTAGTCGAACCGCCGGCCGGACGGCGATCACTTCGGTCACACCGCCGAGCACGCCGGCCAGCACGACGACCGCGGCCAAGGCAGCGAGCACCGGCCAGCCCGCTTCGATCCATAGCAGCACGCCTGCCAGAGCGCCGATCATCACCAGCTCACCATGTGCGAAATTGAACACATTGGTGGTGGCGAAGACGATATTCAATCCGATGGCGACCATGGCATAGATCGACCCGGTCTGGGCGCCTCGTATCAGCGCCTCGAGTAGTTCCATAAATGTTTGCCTCGTCCTTACTCATTCACCTGCATGACCGCCCTGGCCGGCCAGCCCGGTGAAGCCCGGACTGGCCGGATCGACTCAGAGGGAAGGATCGCCTTCGACGACACCGTTCTCGAAGGTGCCTCCGATACCCCACGCGACGTCCTCCTCGGTCAAGCCGAGGTGATCATCGGCTCCGAACTCGTAGGTAGTACGCAGCCCGTCGAAACCACCCTCGACGAGACTGTCGATGATGGCGGGGGCATCGGTGGAACCCGCTCCCTCGATCCCGGCCTTGATGATCCCGAGCGAATCGTAGGAAGTTGCCGCGAGATAGAGGAAGTAGCCCAACTGATCCTGGTTGGAGGTCTCGACCAACCGGCTCCGGAAGTCCTCGATCTCAGACGTCAGCGAGCCCCCGAGGACCGATTCCGTGAATCCACTGGCGCGAGTCCGGGACAGCAGCTCTTCGGGTACAGACTCCGCGAGTCCCGGTTGCGCGAGGGCTGAGTTCCCGAAGACCATCGCGTCCATGCCGAGCTCGTCGACACCCTTCAACGCCACCGCGTAATCGGGCACTCCCACCGCCTGGATCACGAGAGCATCAGCCCCCGCTGCATCGAGCTTCCTCAACTGAGCAGTGACATCGGTCGCACCTGACTGGAAGGTCTCTGTGCCCACGATCTCGACTTCCCCGTCGCCGTCCTCGGAGGCGGCGTTGATCGTATCGACCGTCGTCTGGCCGAGCGGCCCGTCGACGACGAGCATCCCGAGCTTGGTACCCCCGCTGGCCGCTACGGCGTTGATGGTTCCCGGCGCCTCGAGGCGCTTCTGAAATTCGATCTGGACCGAGTAGGGGGAGGTCTCCGCGTTGCCGGCGTCCGGAAGAGAGCTCATGTTGACGGAGAAGACCTCCGCTTGCGTCAGCACCGGCAGCACCGATGAGGTCGACGTGGAGAGGAACGGCCCGGAGACGACGTCAGCCTCCTCCCGATCGACGAGCGAACGGACGGCGGCGACCCCGCCCTCAGCGGTTCCCTCGTCATCCTTGAAGATGATCTCGACCTCTCGGCCGTCGATGGTGGGATTGTCCTCCAGCCAGAGCTCCGCAGCCTGCCGATAGACCTCGCCGATCGACGCTGACGGGCCGGAGAGCGTCGCAACGAATCCGATAGTGATCGGATCATCGTCGCTGTCGCCGCCCTCGCCTCCACAAGCGCTCAGAAGCACCAGCGTTCCTGCCGCCGCGCCAGCTGCGACACGACTTTTCCACGTACCCCTATGACGCAACATTCTCTTGACCTCGCATTTTCTGGTTGGTGTCTCTTCCTGCCCGACTGCTCTGATGCGGTGAGGCAGACCCCCTGGTCTCTGCTTCGGTGTGAACCTGCAGATGATCCACTGCTGTCAGTGCATGGTGAGCCCGCCGCTCACACTGAGAATCTGGCCGGTGAAGTAGCCCGCCGATCGACTCGACAGCCACCCGACGAGCGATGCGATGTCGTCGGGCTCCGCCAGGCGCCGCATCGGAATGCTGCGCTCGAAGTGCGAGAGCTGAGATTGCTTGTCCGCGAGCAGTTCCTCGACCATCCGCCCCTTCACTGGGCCCGGGCACACCACGTTGACGGTGGTGCCATGCCTGGCGGACTCCCGAGCCACGCACTTCGCGAAACCGAACAGCGCGGCTTTCGTCGATGCGTAGATGGCCTCCCCCGAGGCCCCGGCACGAGCGCCGTCAGAGGCGACGAAGACCAGCCTTCCCGAGCCCGTAGCGAGGAGCGTCGGCAGCAGCAGCTGCGTGAGAAGGATCGGACCTCGCTGATTGACGCGATACAGAGAATCCCAGGTGGCCGGGTCGCTCTCGAGGAAAGGCTCCACCACCGCGCGACCGGCATTCGAGATCAGGATCGAGCAACCGCCCAGCTTCTCGATCTCGTCAGCGAAGACGCGGATGCTGTCGTCATCCTCGAGATCTACGTGGATGGCGCGGACATCACCATCGAGATCTGCCGCCGCCTTCTCTGCCCCCTCCTGATCACGATCAGCCAAGATGACTCGGGCGCCGTGGCCGAGCAGCTCACGCGCGATCGCGACACCGAGGTCGCCGGCACCGCCAGTGACCACCGCCAGCCGACCCGAGAGATCCTCAGAGTCGTTAGATGGAGCGATAGGTGCGACCACGAGCTTCTCCCTGCCATGTGACGAGCGTTACTTGCCCGAGAAGCCTGGCACCTTCGATGTGATCTGCCCAACACTCATCAGGTCTCACACCTATAATTCGAACATGCTTGATCTGTCGCTGCGCGAGATTGAATACGTCGTCGAGGTCGCGGCGCAGCAGAACTTCACTCGGGCGGCCGAACGCCTGCACATGGCGCAACCCGCCCTCAGCCAGGCGATCTTGCGCATCGAACGTCGGCTCGGTGTGCCGCTATTCGAGCGATCCAGCCGCAGGGTCGAGCCGACCGCCGCCGGGCTCTCCCTGGTGCGCGACGGACGCGAGATCGTCGCAAGTGTCCGGCGCGCCGTCGAGAACGCACAACAGGCCTACCGATCCGAGATGGTCCTCACGGTCCATGTCAGCGAGCCATCGCTCTCCGTGCCCCGCAAGGTGGTCGCCGAGCTCCGCCGACGAGGTGCCACCGTCCATCAGCGGACGCTGCCCAAGGACGATGTCATCCAGCAGCTGCGAGACGGTCGGCTCACACTCGCCGTCGGCACACCGGCGCGCGCGGAGGGAATCACCAGCCAGCACGTCAGCGCCGAGCAGGTGGGCGCTCTCATGTCGGTGGATCATCCACTGGCATCCAGGCCCTCTGTCGCCATCCCCGATCTCGCCAGCTATCCGACACTCTCGATCGACCCGTCCATGAGCACGTGGAACACCTACGTGGAGCGGCTGTTCACCCGGTGCGGCATGTTACCGACGTGGAGCAGGACCGTGGTCTTCGGTGCGACGGCGAGCGGAGACGTGCTGACCGATGGCCGCACGACGCTGATCACCATGCAGTCGATCGCCGACGACATCCACGATCGGCTGTCATGGGTGCCCTTCGACCCACCCGTCATCGCGCCCTGGTACATCAACTGGGCCACGAACGCGCAGTCGACACCCACGGTTCGCTTCGCGCTGGATGCGCTCAAGGAGCTTCTCGATCGAGCATCAGATTGACCTCCGCCAGCGCATGATAAAGTCACACCCATGCCAACCAAGCACTTGTTTGGGACGGAATCCGCGTCTCGTCCCACAGCCCTCGTGATCGGAGCATCCGGCGGGATGGGGGCCGCCGTCGCCGAGCTCCTCGCCCTCGACCACGACGTGGCGATCACCTATCGGTCACGCCGCCCCGACGAGCTCATGACCCGTATCGAGGCCCAGGGAGCACGCGTCAGCGCCCATCAGCTCGACCTCGCCGACCTCTCGGCACCAGGGGTCGTCGTCGAAGCGGTGGAGAACGACTGGTCGTCGATCGATGTCGTCGTCCACGCCGCCGGACCCCATGTGCCCATGGTCCACCTGTCGAAGGTCTCACCGTCAGACTTCATCGAGCAGCTCGTCGACGACGCGGGCGGCTTCTTCTCGGTCGCCTCGGCATGCCTTCCCGCCCTGCGAAGGTCCTCCGGAAGCCTGGTCGCCGTCACGACCGCCGCCACGGCGCGCTTCCCGGTGCGCGATGGTCTATCGTCCGGACCCAAGGGCGCGGTCGAACAGCTCGTGATCGCGCTGGCCGCAGAAGAAGGACGCTTCGGCGTCCGGGTGAACTGCGTCGGGCCCGGCATGCTGACCGATGGGATGGCGGAGCGGCTCATCGGCTCCGGCGACCTCGATGAGCGAGCCCTGGAGGTCGCGCGATCGAATATCCCGTTGCGAAGGTTCGGAACCGCCGCGGACATCGCCGAGGCGGTGTGCTTCTTGGCATCGCCGAAGGCAGGCTTCATCACCGGCCAGAAGCTCGACGTCGATGGAGGCTATGGAGCTTAGCCGCACGGCATCGGGCGAGTAGGAGGTATCTGTCCGCAGCGGTCACTGCGGGTGGGGACCGTCGCCGGGGTGCACCAGGATCTTGACATGCTGCTCGGGGTCCCGGAGGTCGTCGAAGGCCTGGCGCACACCGTCGACCCCGACATGCCCGGTGACGAACAGAGACGGGTCGATACGACCGGCGGCCAGGCGTTCCAACGTCACACCATAAGGGTCGTCGGTCGTGCCGCCGCCGAAGTTGACGATGAGCCGGCGCCACTGTGCGATGACGGGCACGATCGGCTCTTCGGAGAACGGAGACGCCACGACTTGGACGTACGACCCGTGCGGGAGCGTGCGCAAGAGCTCCTCGAGGGCGCCGACACGCCCACTGCACTCATAGGCGATGACCCGCGCGGCGTCGGCCTCGAGCGCCGCGACAGGCCCACCCTCCGCCGGCGGTGCCACGACATGATGGGCCCCTAGCGTCGCGGCGAGCTCCCGGCGGCGGGGAGACGGCTCGACGACGGTGATGCTGCGGCAACCACGCTCCCGCAGGGCGATGACGACACCGAGGCCGATCGTGCCGGCCCCGATGACCAGGGCACGATCCCCGTCGGAATAGTCCGACTGCTGCACATGGGACTCACCGACATGAAGAGGCTCGGCGAGCGACGCCGTGTCGAAGGACATGCCTGCAGGGATCGGTCGCAACCAACTCGCGTCCAGCACGACGAGCTCGGCGTAACCGCCTGGATAGGAATTGGAGTAGCCGATGATGGAGAGGCTGCCGTCCTCCCGGTCGGTGACGATGCCGATACCGGTCACGTGGTCTCCTGCGGCGAACCCGTCGACATCATCGGCCGTCGCCTCGATGACGCCGGCGAACTCATGCCCGGGCACCACATATCGGGTCGGGTCGAAGACCGACAGCACGTTGCCGCCGAGCTCGGAGACCCGGACGAACTTGGCGGTGTCCTTCCGCAGGCTGAGATCGCTGCCGCAGATGCCGCAGCTCTTGATCCGCACCAGAACCTGCCCCGGGCCGAGCTCCGGAGGCCTGGGGATGTCGCGCACCTCGATCTCGCCGTTCAGGATCGTCGCGGCCTTCATCGTCTCCGTCATGATGTTCATCCTCTCAAGATGGCCGATAACGACTGTATCGACCCGGCATAAGGGCCCGCCTCCCGATGGAGGACGGGCATTCGTCGATCGGTACGCCCTGGCGACGTACCGCCGAGCAAGGCCTCGAGGTCGCGACGAAGGACATCGCGCTGATCGAGGCACTGCCAACGCGGCCGGCAAGTCCCACCGGCAGGGTCGCGCCACCACAGCAGCGCCTCAGGCGGGCTCAACAGGCGACGAAGCCTGTGGTTGATGTCCGCGACGGCCGGGTTGACTCGGCCTCGATCGTCTTCGATCTGGAAAGCCGGGTGCAGGCAGCCGCGCCGGCCGACCCGATGCCCGAGGATCGTGCCCTGTTCGCGCATACGGGTCACGTTCTTGACCTGGGCGCCCGCCCCGAGAAGGCGCGCAACGGACTCGCTCGGGAACGAGGTGATATCGAGGACGAAGGCACGCGCGGCCGCGGCGATCTCGAGGTTCATCGGCACTCAGTGGGCGTGGAGAGGCTTGCCTGCCAGCATCAGCGCGGCCTCCCCGAGAGCCTCGTTCTGGGTCGGGTGCGCATGCAGGATCTGTGCCACCGCGTCCGGGGGAAGTCCGAGGTTCACGAGCAGGGAGGCCTCGCCGACCTGCTCGCCGAGGCGCGCACCGATCATATGGACGCCGACGATGGGACCGTCCACGCGCCGGATCAGTTTGACCATTCCCGTAGTGCCGAGGATCTGACTCTTGCCGTTGCCGCCGAGGTTGTACTCGACGACCTCGACGCAGTCCTGCCCGAACTGCTCTCGGGCCTGCGGCTCGGTCAACCCGACGCTGGCGATCTCGGGGTCGCAGTAGGTGACGCGCGGAATGCCGGAGTCGATCACGGGTTCTGGAGAGAGCCCGGCGATCTCCTCGGCGACGAAGATCCCGTGGGCGAAGCCGCGGTGGGCGAGCTGGAGGCCGGGCACCAGGTCGCCGACCGCGTAGACGCCGCGTGCGCCGGTGCGGAGACGCTCATCGGTCGGCACCCCGCCCCGGTCGACGGTGATGCCGGCCTCCTCGAGACCGAGGCCATCGCCATTGGGCGCCCGTCCCACAGCGACCAGCACCACGTCCGCCTCGATCGTCTCACCGTTCTCGAGGGAAACGGTGGCGCTGTCCCGGTTCTGCGTCGCAGCGGCGACCTTGACGCCGGTCTTGACGACGATCTTGCGCTTGCGGAAGGCCCGGCTGAGTTGCTTGCTCAAGCTCGGGTCCTCCAGCGGGACGAGCGATGAGAGCGCCTCGACGATCGTCACCTCGGAGCCGAACGACCTCCAGAGTGAGGCGAACTCCACACCGATGACCGATCCGCCGATGATGACGACGCGCTCAGGCACATAGCCGAGCTGGAGGGCGTCGCCGCTCGTGACGATTCGGCCGCCGATGTCGAGGTCGAGCGTCCTCGGCCGCGAACCGGTAGCGAGGATCAGATGGTCACCGATGTACCGCTCCCCGTCGACAGCGACGACCCCGCCGCCTTCGGGTCGCGTAGCCACCACATGGCCCGCACCCTCGACGACCGTGATGCCTGCACTGTGAATCAGTCCTTGCAATCCCTTATGCAGGCGGTCGACCACGCCGGTCTTCAACGCGTTCACCTGGTCGACGTCGATGCCTTCGAAGGTGGAGCGGATGCCTAGTCTCGAGCCATGGCGTGCGGCATCGGCGACCTCCGCAGCATGGAGCAGTGCCTTGGTGGGGATGCATCCATGGTGCAGACAGGTGCCCCCGAGTCTGTCCTTCTCGACGAGGGCGACGCTCTTACCCAGTTGTGCGGCGCGAAGGGCTGCCGCATACCCGCCGCTGCCGCCGCCGAGGATGACGATATCGAACTCGTTCACATGGTCTCCATGGTCAAGGGTGAGAGATGGGTCGGTCGCGCGTCTATCGACGAGCGAGCTTGCGAGCTTCGTCGACGATCTGCTCCGAGGTGGGGCGCATGAGCGCCTCGAGGCGAAGCGTCTGGGGAGCCGGGACGTCGGGGGCCGTGAGACGGACGACCGGCGCCTTCAACGAGCCGTACAGCTCCTCGTAGATGCGGACGGCGATCTCCGAGGCGGGTCCCGCGGTGCGGTGGGCCTCGTTGACGATCAGCGCACGGCCGGTCTTGGACACCGACTCGAACACCGTCGGGTAGTCGAGCGGCATCAACGACCTGAGGTCGATGATCTCAACTGAGACGCCATCGGCCGCTAGGGCCTTGGCCGCCTTCTCGCTCTCCCCGCGGAGGTGCCCGTACGTGATGATCGTGACGTCGTCGCCGGGGGCGACCACCTCCGCAACTCCGATCGGAACCACGAAGTCGGGGCTGGTGGGCACGGCCCCCTTCGTGAAGTTCAGTGAGCGGACCTCGTGGAACAGCACCGGATTGTCGTCACGGATCGCGGCCTTCATCAGGCCTTTGGCATCGGCGGCGGTTCCGGGCACCACGACCTTGAGACCGGGCATGTGCATGCCCAGGACCTCGTAGCTGTTGGAGTGCTCCGGCCCCGCCGCATCCTGGTGCCCGCCGGGGAGCCGGATGACGGCCGGCAGCTGGAACTTGCCACCGTGCATGTACCGCCATTTGCCGAGCTTGTGATACAGCTCGTCGCCGGCGATGAGCGTGAAGCCGGCGAAGCCCATCTGGATGACGGGGCGCATGCCGACCATGGCGGCGCCAGCAGCGGAACCGGCCATGAAGGTTTCGGTGATACCGCTGTCGCGCACCCGCTTGGATCCGTACTTCTCGATCGGGGTGGGACCACCCTTCTTGCCGAAGAAGCCTCCGTTGCTGATGCCCTGACCCATGTGAAACACCGAGGGGTCGCGGTCCATCTCCTCGGAGATCGCGGACTCGATGGCCTCGATATAGCGAAGGCGGACGGTTTCACCCGTGTTCGCGGGAGTCGTGCCCTCCAAGGCGGTGCTGCTCATGCGTAGACGTCCTTCCAGATGATGTCGGGATCGGCGACCGGCGCTTCGAGGGCGTCGGCATAGGCTTGACGAACGTCGGAGACGGCCTGCTCGATGACGGCCTCCGGGTTGTCGACCTTGGCAGCAAGGATGTCGACCGGATCGCGGTACGCGGCCTCGTCGGCGCGGTCCAAAGAGCCTTCGTAATGTCCGCGGGCGCGGATGACGTGTGCCTCGACGATCGTCGGGCCATCACCGTTGCGGGCGCGCTCGACCGCCTCGGTCATCGCCTCGTAGACGGCCACGGCGTCCTGCCCATCGCATTCGATGCCTGGCACGCCGTACGCCAAGCCTCGCTCGGCAATGGTCTCAGTGGGGCTCCACGCCTCGAAAGGCGTGCTGACCTGCCATCGATTGTTCTCGCAGAAGAAGACTACGGGCAGCTTCCAGGTCGCGGCCTGGATGAGGGTCTCGTGAAAGGTGCCGCGGGCACTGGTGGCGTCGCCGAATGCGGCCACCGCCACCTGATCGGTGCCACGGATATCGATCGCGAGTCCGGCACCGCCGGCAATCACGAAGGCGCTGCCGAGGGTGCCGCCCTCGCCGAGAAGTCCGATCTCGAGATCGGCCCATTTCGGCGAGCCTGCGCCCTTGCCTCCGGTCGACCCGGTCGTGCGGCCGAAGATATCGCCGATGACGGGCTCGAGAGGCATGCCCTTACCAAGCGCCCAGGCCGAACCGCGGAAGTGGTAGGCGAGGTAGTCGTCGACGCGCAGCGCGGCTGTCGCTCCGATGGGGGCAGCTTCGTGCCCCTCCCCCGGGTGCCAGTAGCCGTCGAAGCGGTTGTTCGTCGAGTACTCGGTGACGACACGATCGATCTCACGCGCCTGGGCCATGCGGGACAGCATCGTCGTCAGCCGCTGCTGGTCGAGTTTCGCCATGTCCACGCTCCCTTCCGTCCTGGGGTGCGACCTGGCTCACACCACTGCCGTCGAACTCTAGGAACCGAAATAGGAATCAGTCAAGTGATTGGATTGACTGATTCAACCAAGTGGCCCAAAATGATCCGAGTGCGGCGTATGTCACGTCCACGGATGCGACGAAGGGGCAGAGATGAGCGGGCGTGCGCGTCGGGCCAGAACCATGGAGCACGTCCTCGCCGACGGCGTCTCGATGACGCGACGGGACTTCCGGCTGCTACTGATTGCGCTGGTCAGTGTCATGCTGCTGTCAGCCTTGGACCACACGATCGTGGTCACTGCTTTGCCGGTCATCACCGGCGAGCTCGGAGGAGAGCAGTATCTGACGCTGGTGGTGACGGCGTACATGCTGGCCAACTCACTGTCGGCATTGTGGTTCGGCCAGATCGCCGATGTCCTGGGTCCACGACGGGCCCTGGTGTCCGCGATCGTGATCTTCACACTCGGTTCGGCGCTATGCGGGGTGGCGCAGAACATGCCTCAACTCGTCGTGCTGCGGATCCTGCAGGGTATCGGCGCCGGGGGGCTGATGACCCTGTCGCAGTCCGTCATCGCCGGCGTGGTCCGGCCGCGCGAGCGCGGTCGCTACCAAGGCATCATCATGTCGGCATTCGCCGGGGCCAGCATCGCCGGGCCTCTCCTGGGCGGGTCGATCGCCGACCACCTCTCGTGGCGTGCGATCTTCCTGGTCAATCTGCCTGTCGGCGTCATCGCGGTCTTCATGGTCGGCGGAGTGCTGCGCCACGAGTTCCCACGACAGAAGCGACCCGACTCCAAGCTCAGCACGGTCCTGCTCAGCATCGCGGCGATCTCATTCCTCCTCGGAGTCTCGCAAGTGGGGATCGCCGGCGTCCCATGGTGGCTGGCGCCGACCTCGGTCGCTCTCGCGCTAGCGGTCATCGCGGGTTTCGTACTGGCTGAGCGTCGCGTCGCCTCGCCGCTGTTCGCCTCGAAGGCCTTGACATCACGGACCTTCGCGGTCGCGAACGCCGCCAACATCGGCACGCATGTAGCAATGATGGGCACGGTCGTGCTGCTTCCGGTCTACCTGCACGATGTACGCGGCTATGGCGCGGCCGAGACGGGGCTGAATCTCCTCCCGCAGGTGTTGGGTTGGCTGGGCGCGACGCTCCTGGCCGGCTACCTGATCAGTTGGACCGGTCGTGTACGCATGGTGTGCCTGACGGGAACGGCACTCATGAGCGTGGGCCTCGCACTGATCGGCCTCAGCACCGCGACGTCGCCGATGCTGACCTTCTACGCCGTGATCACCGTCTTCGGCGTCGGACAGGGCCTCGCACTGCAGTCATTGGTCGTCGCCGCCCAGTCACAGGTCCCACTCGACGAAATGGGCAAGGTGACGGGATTCTCCTCCTTCACGCGCTCGACCGGTTCGGTGATCGGCGTCGCGCTTTCCGGTGTACTGCTGAACACGCTGACAGCACAAGGATTCGCCCTCGAGAGGGCCTTTCAGCTGACCATCCTCGCCGCCGTGCCGGTCGCCCTGACATCGGTGATCGCCTGCAGCCTCATGCCCGCCGTGCATCTGCCACGGCGGCAGGACGATACTCAGGGAGCCACGGATCCCCAGCTGGCCGAGGGGCCGGTCTCAGCCCGCCAGTCGGCGCAGTGAACCGTCCAGCCCCGAGGCGGGGAGCAATCCCTACGATCCTCGCGCAGGAGCCTGGGATCGTTGTCGACCCGGACGACCGCCACGAGGGTGTCCACGCCGTCATCGCCTAGGACGAGGCGCGGGTCCCAGAACAGACCTCCTCAGCCCGCGCAACGAACCGTCTGGCCTTCGGGGACCCGCCCTGAGCGAGCACAGGATGGCCCAGCACCGGATCGCCGAGGCACGCATCGGCGTCGACGCGACGTGCCTCGTCGTCCTCGATACCGCCGAGCGGATGGCTCACTTCGAGGGCGCCGGTCGGCATGGCGGCATCGCCCTAGCCAGGCATACCTAGCATCTAGCGCCGCGGCATGATTCGGCCGGCTCCTGGGATCGCGCCTGATTTGGCGCAGTGTCATCAGTCCAGTCGCCGGAAGAGCGCCGCGAGCGCCTGGCCGCCGCCGATACACATCGTGACGATGCCGAACTCGCCGCCGGTTCGACGCAAGTGCTTGACCACCCGCAGCGACAGGATCGCACCCGTCGCCCCGACGGGGTGGCCGAGCGCGATCGCCCCGCCGTAGGGATTCGTCCTCTCCGGATCGAGTCCCACATCGCGCGACACGGCCACGGCTTGGGACGCGAATGCCTCGTTCAGTTCGACGATGTCGATGTCGGAGACTGTGAGTCCGGATTTCTCGAACAGCGAACGCAGAGCGAATGTCGGTGCATAGCCCATCAGTCCGGGCTCCATCGCGGCCGTGGTGACATGCTCCAGTGCCACCAGACCTGTCATGCCTCGACTACGGGCAACCGATTCCTTGGCCAACACGACCGCGGCCCCACCGTCGTTGATGCCCGAGGCGTTCCCTGCGGTGACCGTGCCGTCCTTCGTGAATGCCGCTCGCAGCCCAGCCAGTGCATCGATCGTCGTCTCCGGCTTCGGATGCTCGTCGGTCTCGACGAGCACTGCTCGACGCCTGACGTTCACCTCCACGGGCACGATCTCCTCGCGGAACGCCTCTTTCGCCACCTCAGTCGCCGCTCGACGCTGCGACTGAAGCGCGAATTCATCTTGCTCCGCGCGCGAGACGCCGTATTTCTCCGCGACTGCCTCAGCTGTGACACCCATGTGGACACCACCAAACGGATCAGTGAGCATCGCCACCGTGCCGTCAACGAGCGACCGGTCCCCCAATCGGTAGCCCGACCGAGCATCGAAGTCATAGAACGGCATGCGGCTCATCGCCTCATTGCCGCCGCCGATGGCGAAATCCATATCGTTCCAGCTCATCTCCTGCGCTGCCGACCAGATCGCCTGCAGACCTGAACCACACAGTCGGTTCACGGTGAACGCCGGCACTGACGTGGGCAGACCAGCCTCAATCGCTACTCTGCGCGCGTTATAGGCGTCCGCACCGACCTGACCGATGCAGCCCATCACCACCTCGCCGGCGTCATCGACGGTGATGCCCGAACGTCTGATCGCCTCCGCCACCGCGGCCGCGCCCAATGCGTGCGCAGGCACGTCCTTGAACTGACCGCCGAAGCTTCCGACCGGCGTCCGCGCGCCGTCCACCACGACGATTCTGTCTTGCGTCATCTGCTATGTCCCTATCCGTAGAGATTCTTGTGTTGCCGGCGAGGTCAGGCGTTGCGGCGGTATTGGCCGCCGACCTCGAAGAAGGCGTCGGTGATTTGTTGGAGGGAGCATACGCGGGCGGCGTCCATCAACACGGCGAACACGTTCTCCCCGTTGGTTGCTGCTTCTTTGAGTCGTGCCAGCGCCGACTCGGCATCGGTGCGGTGGCTCGCGTGGAAGGTATGGAGTCGGTCGAGTTGGGACTGTTTCTCTTGTTCGGTGGCGCGGGCGAGTTCGACGGTGGGCGGCTCCTGGTCCGTGACCTGCGGGCGGAAGGTGTTCACGCCGATGATGGGCAGGGTGCCGTCGTGTTTGCGCTGTTCGTAGAGCATTGATTCGTCTTGGATGCGACCGCGTTGGTAGCCGGTCTCCATGGCGCCGAGTACGCCGCCGCGTTCGTTGATCGCGTCGAACTCAGCGAGCACCGCCGCCTCGACCAGATCGGTCAGTTCGTCGATGATGAACGAGCCCTGGAGTGGGTTCTCGTTCATCGCCAGCCCCCACTCGCGGCCGATGATGAGCTGGATCGCCAGCGCCCGGCGGACCGACTCGGCGCTGGGGGTGGTGACGGCTTCGTCGTAGGCGTTGGTGTGCAGGCTGTTGGCGTTGTCGTAGATCGCGATGAGCGCCTGCAGGGTGGTGCGGATGTCGTTGAAGTGCATCTCCTGGGCGTGCAGGGAGCGACCCGAGGTTTGCACGTGGTACTTGAGCTTCTGGCTGCGTTCGTTCGCGCCGTATTTGTCGCGCATCGTCACGGCCCAGATGCGTCGGGCGACACGACCGAGCACCGAGTATTCGGGGTCCATGCCGTTGCTGAAGAAGAAGGACAGGTTCGGGGCGAAGTCGTCGATGTCCATGCCGCGGGCGAGGTAGGACTCGACATAGGTGAAGCCGTTGGCGAGGGTGAACGCGAGTTGGCTGATGGGGTTCGCTCCGGCCTCGGCGATGTGGTAGCCCGAGATCGACACCGAGTAGAAGTTCCGCACTCCCTCGTCGATGAAGTACTGCTGGATGTCGCCCATCATCTTGAGGCTGAACTCGGTGGAGAACAGGCAGGTGTTCTGGCCCTGGTCCTCCTTGAGGATGTCGGCCTGGACGGTGCCGCGGACGCTCTGCAGCGCGCCGCGGCGCAGCTCCTCGCGTTCGGCGGCATCGGGCTCGCGCTCCTCGCGCTCGCGGAAGGCCTCGACCTGCTGGTCGATGACGGTATTGAGGAAGAACGCGAGGACGGTGGGAGCGGGACCGTTGATCGTCATCGAGACACTCGTGGTCGGCGCGGTCAGGTCGAAGCCGTCGTAGAGCACCCTCATGTCATCGAGCGTGGCGATCGAGACACCAGAGGTGCCGACCTTGCCGTAGATGTCCGGGCGCAGATCGGGGTCGCGGCCGTACAGGGTGACCGAGTCGAAGGCCGTCGACAGGCGGGTGGCGGGCTGGCCCTCGCTGAGCAGCTTGAAGCGCCGGTTGGTGCGGAACGGGTCGCCCTCACCGGCGAACATCCGCGCCGGGTCCTCGTTGTCGCGTTTGAACTTGAACACCCCGGCGGTGAACGGGAAGAAGCCCGGCAGGTTCTCGCGGCGCCAGAACCGCACCAGCTCGCCGTGATCGGTGAACCGGGGAAGCGCAACGCGCGGGATCTTCGACCCGGACAGCGACTCGCGGGTGAGACGGGTATGGATCTCCTGGTCCCGCACCACCACGACCTGCTCGTCCCCGGAGTAGGACTCCACGATCGCGGGCCACGCCGCGATCTGGTCACGGACCTGCACGGGCAGCTCGGCCTCGGCGCGGTCGGCGGCCTCGAGCACCGTGGTCTCCTCCAGCTCGCCCGCGACCTCGCGGAACCGCTGGGCGCGGGCGGCCTGCCGGGAGAGCTCGATGGTCCGGGCGTGGTAGCCGCGCACGGTCTCGGCGATCTCAGCCAGATACCGCACCCGGTCCGGGGGCATGACATGGTCCTCGTCGCTGGAATGACGCACCGAGACGTGCGGCAGCACCCCGGGCTCGATGCCGACGAGATCGCGCACGGTCTGGTAGAGCGCGGTCACACCATCATCATTGAAGGTCGCGGCCGAGGTGCCGAAGACCGGCATCTCGTCGGGCCTGGATCCGAAGGCCTCACGGTTGCGCACCAACTGACGGCCCACATCACGTAACGCGTCCTTGGCCCCCCGCCGCTCGAACTTGTTGATCGCGACCACATCGGCGAAGTCGAGCATGTCGATCTTCTCCAGCTGCGAAGCAGCACCGAACTCCGGCGTCATCACATACAGCGCATGGTCCACGAAAGGCAGGATCCCGGCATCACCCTGCCCGATCCCCGGGGTCTCAACGATGACCAGATCGTTCCCCGCGGCCTTCAACACCGCGATCGCATCAGCCAGGCCCTCCGGCGTCTCATGGGCGCCGCGGGTGGCGAGCGAGCGGAAGTAGACGCGGTCGCCGTCTAGGGAGTTCATCCGGATCCGGTCGCCGAGCAGCGCGCCGCCGCCCTTGCGTCGGGTGGGGTCGACCGCGATAACACCGATCCGCAACTTGTCCTGCTGGTCGACGCGGAAGCGCCGCACCAGCTCGTCGGTGAGCGAGCTCTTGCCCGACCCGCCAGTGCCGGTGATGCCGAGCACGGGGGCGCCCGAGGCGGCAGCGGCGGCGCGGAGTCGAGCGCCGAGGTCGCCCTCGAGGCGACCGGCCTCGGCGCCTGAGACGGCACGGGCGACGGCGGAGCGCTCACCGGCCATGACCGCCGCGGGGTCGGGTCGTCCTCGCTCCCACAGGTCCACATCGCATTCGGCGATCAACTCATTGATCATGCCGGCGAGTCCGAGTCGCTGGCCGTCCTCGGGCGAGAAGATATGCACGCCGGCGTTTCGTAGGCGGGCGATCTCCTCGGGCACGATCACGCCCCCGCCACCGCCGTAGACCCTGACATCGCCGGCGCCGCGCTCGGCCAGCGATTCGACGAGGTACTCGAAGAACTCCACGTGCCCGCCCTGATAGGAACTGACCGCCACGCCCTGGGCGTCCTCCTCCAGGGCCGCGTCCACGACCTCGGCCACCGACCGGTTGTGGCCGAGGTGCACCACTTCCGCGCCTTGGGATTGCAGGATGCGCCGCATGATGTTGATGCTCGCGTCGTGACCGTCGAAGAGCGCGGAGGCGGTGACGAAGCGGACCGGATGGGTGGGAACGTGCATGGGAGACCTCGCTGACTATTTACTAGGTCATAAAATAGTCGGTCATCCTACTAAATGGAAGCGGGGAGCCTCGCTTCCTCGTCGGGTGTGGGGGCACCTCCCACAAGTCCGGCGAGTAGGGGCAACGTTCCGACAGAGAATCTGCCGCTTCCACCATCCAAACGTTCCCCCAAGCACTGCGCAGAGCTCCGTGCAGGGCGGTGCCCCCACACCCAACGGGTACCGGGGCTAGTCGGTTAGGCTGCCGCACATGGCACCGCTGGACTTCGACCCGCAGACCGCGTGCACCGAGGAGGACACCCGGCCGCTCAGTACGCGGGGAGACCGGTGCGGACGGCGCTTACGGAGACAGCGATCGCGCGCCGGACGTCATTGAGGGGAAACCCCAATAGGTCGTCGGCGATGCGCCCGCGCGGCACGACGAGCTGCGCCCCCTCCCCCGCGATGAGCTTTCCTGCTGGGACCATCGGATGAGTGACGTGTTCCCCACTCGCCACTCGTACTCGTCGCTTGCTCCCGGCCTCGGAGAACACGAGAGCGAAGTAGTCCGCGAAGCTCAGATCCTCATCCCCCACGAGATAGGAACTGCCACTCCCCCCACTCTCAAGGGCGGCGATCACCGCGGTGGCCAGCGACCTCACCGACATGTAGTTCGCACCACCCGGCGGAACGACATCGGGAAAGTCGGTGCGCCCATCCGCCCAATCGACCAGCCGCGCGAAAGCCTCGAGACTACGGGTGGTCGTCGCTCCGATCACCGAAGGCGGGTTCACCGTGCAGACGTTGAAATCTGACGTGGAGAGTGCGTTGACGCGGGTCTCGGCCAGCGCGCGAGCGCGAACGTACGGCACCACGTCGATCAGGTCGGGGCGCACGCAGTGGTAGTAACTCCCGATGTGCACGGCCCGACGGACGCCAGCGGCACGCGCGTGAACGAAGAACCGTGGAATCGCCTCAGTCTGAAGCCTGGCCCAGTCGACTTCCTGGTCTCGTCCGCTCCGCCACCCGCTCACGTGGCGCACGTCCTGGCCGGCAGCGAACACCAGACCCTCCACACCCGAAAGGCCCTCGGGACTCTCCCGATCCATGTAATCGAGTGGAACGAATGGCAAGTCACCAATGAGCGGCTCGTCGACAGGGGGTGTGCGACCCGCGAGCATCACATCATGGCCCCGCCCCGTCAGAGCGTGAGCCACGGCAGCACCGATCAACCCGCTGCCCCCGACGACCATCACCCTCATGGCGTCGCCTCGAACGAGGCAACAGCGTCCGAGATGACCTTGCGGTCGCCGACCCGCACATCGAAGCGCTCACCTTCATACCGGTCGATCGTCAACGCGTCGCCAGGCAGAACCGGAGATGCGAAGCGCCCTTCCAGCTCACGGAGATCTGCCGGGTGCGCACCGGCAGCCTCCGCAAGCGGAAGCACTGCCATGGCCAGGGTGCAGAGGCCGTGCAGGATCGGGCGCGGCGCACCGATCTTCGAGGCGGCCACAGGATCGACGTGGATGTGATGCTTGTCACCCAGCAGCCGGTAGATGACGGCTTGTTCGGGGTGCGTCTGAAGCTGGAGAGGCGAGCGCGGCGCTCCGAGCTCCTCCTGCCCGCGGGCTTCCCCACGGTTCCCGCCGAACCCGCCTTCTCCGGGGGCGAAGATCGACCATCGCGCAGAGAAGTACTCCGACGCCACCTCCACCTCGAACACAGCGGCCTTGCCCTTGTCCCAAACGCGGCCGACCTGAGCCGTGAGGTCGATCGTCCCGGAGCGTGGCAAAGGCTGGAAGGTCTCGAGCCGCTGGCTGCCATGCACGGCCGTGCGCGAGTCGAACACCCCCGATGAACCCAGAACATCCGGCGCCCATTGGCCCAGGACGAATGCGAAGGTCGGCAGGACCCGCAGATCGCGTTCGAATACCAGATCGAGCTGCTCGGCGCGAGCGCCGACGGCGAGCGCATAGAGAATGACGTCATCCTCGTCGTAACTCACGCTCCGGGTTCCCAGACCCCGACCGGCCCATGGGTGTTCCATCGCTCCTCCAGTCTGATTCGCTCGAGCCACCCAGGAAGCAGGCGTCGCCGCCTCCCCGCCACGTCGACGTGGCCGGACACGGGAGACCGCTCCGATGAACCGGTGGGATGCCCACCTCGCCCCAGGGGTCACGAGCATGCGTGCCAGTCAACCTAGCAAACAATTGCTTGGTTCGACAACCGGATGAGCGCCTCGCGCCGCGAGGATCCGCGTCCGGCCCGACGGCGATCCCGATCCGGAGAAATGTGCCCCCCATGAAGATCTTCACAACCAAATGGTTGCTTGGTACGCTGTGGTGCGCATCACGGCGAGTGGTGCGCATCACAGCGTCGAGAGGTGTGGTTCCCGTTAGCGACAGAAGTGTGGTGATCGGCGCAGGTCACCTAGGAAGCGCGTTCGCCGAACGCATCTCCAGCGTACGCCCCGTGACAGTGGTCGAGAGCTCGTCCGCCGCTCGGGCCGATTGCGTGACGCGGCTCGGCGTCCAGGGTGTCGAGAAGATCGCACACGTCGACTGGGACGAGGTCGACCACGCCCATGTCGTCGTTCGCACTGCCATGCAGGCGTCAGAGGTGCTGGGAGAGATCGATGAGGTCGCGTCGAGCTCCCTGGGCTGTCATGTCCATACGACATTGTCAGTCCCGGCGGCCCAGAGATTGAGCGCGACGGCATTCGCGAAGATCCGCTTCCTCGAACAGCCGATCACCGGTGGGGTCGAGCATGTCCGACAGGGAACAGCCGTGGTCCTCACGACGACGGACCTGACGAGGACAGACCGCGAGTACCTGGAGACGATCATCGGTCGGCTCATCGAGTTCCGCGATGCCGGGGCACCGTCGCTGTCGAAACTCATCAACAATGTCGCCGCTGCCGTCGCGGCGGTGACCACCACGAAGCTGCTGCGCACTGCGCACGATCACGGTATCGATCTCGTCGCCCTGCGCGAGGTGCTCGACCACGGCTCGGGCGGAAGTTGGATGGCCAGCGCCTTGCCGACGCTCGACCCTGACCAAGCACAGCTGCTGTTCAAAGATGTTCGCCTGCTCGAAGAGAGTCTCGGCGACAGCGTGACCGTCGACCTCGCCGATGAGCAAGCGTTCGTCATCGGCCTCAGGCGCCTGCAGTCACATCTCATCGATCCTCACTGATTCCCCCCGATTCACAGTCCATGGAAAGGAACCCAGCTGTGAAAAAAAGAATGACGGCTGCCTTAGCTACGACGTCGATGCTTGTTCTTACGGCCTGCGGAGGCGGCTCCTCGGAGGCCGCCGAAGACGAGGTCGTCATCGGCGTCATCACCGATACATCCGGAGGCTCGTCAGCGTACGCCCCCTATACGTCCGCCGGCATGGAGATCGCGATCGACGAGATCAACTCGGCGGGAGGTGTTGGGGGACGAACGATCCGCGTCGTCGAAGAGAGCGACGGCAGCGACACCACGCAGACGCCCACCATCGCCAGACGACTGATCGACAAGGGTGCACAGGTTCTGGTCCTGAACTCGGGGTCGGCATCCGCGATCGCGGCCAAACAAGTCTGTTCGGAAGAAGAGATCCTCTGCGTCGCTCCGACGAATCTCAGCGCGTCCATCGTGGAGGAGCCGGACAACGACAACATCTTCATCCTGGGCCCGACCAGCGAGGGCATCGGGGCGACCTTCGCGCAGGGCATGAGCGAGGCCGGATACGAACGCCTGGCGGTCATCGCCGATGACGTCTCCACGATCCAGGACTATGTGCCGGCGATCGTCGGTCCGATCGAGGAAGCGGGTGTCGAAGCCGTCGCCGAGGAAGAAGTCGCGGCGGATGCCTCGGACGTCAGCGCACAGGTCGCGCGAGTCGCGAATGCGGAACCGGATGCAGTGCTGGTGATGTCATTGGGCGGTCAGACCGAGGCAGTGATCCACAACGCGCTCAGCAACGCCCTGCCGGACGTCACCCGGTTCTCCCTTGCGTCGATCGGCAATCAACCCGAGACGTGGGATCTCGCCTCACCGGGTGCACTCGAGGGACTGGTGTACATCGGAAGCATCGACCCGAACAACGAACGCACGACCGAGTTCGCGGAGAAGCTCAGCCGAGCCGATTCCGGTCACACCGAATTGACGGCCTACGGGCCACAGGGCTACGACGGCATCCGTCTGATCGCCGAAGCAGTCGAAAAGGCCGGCGACCCGTCCGACAAGGCCGCCGTGATCGACGCCTTCAGCGAGATCGAGGAGTACCAGGCCAGTTACGGCCAGCCGGACTTCACGATGTCCTTCGTCGACAAACATGTAGGAGCAGACGGCGACTGTGGCATCGTCCTGGCCCAGTTCAACGCACAGAACCAGCCGGGGGAACCGTGGCCAGTCTTCCAGCCGAGCTGCTGACCCCCAGCGTCAGAGCATTGACCGTGATCACCAGGCCAAGGAGGTGCCATGCCTGCGCAGCTATGGGTATCGGTGATTGAACTCGGATGTTTCGGCGGGCTACTGGGGCTCGGCTACTACCTGGTCCTCCGAGGTGCCGACATCTTCCTGTTCATCCTGGGGGCCCTCGGGATGTTCTCTGCCATGCTCGGAGCTCAACTCGCTACCGTGCACGGCTGGCCCTGGCCGGCGGCGGTGCTGGCAGGGATCGTCGCTGCGGTGCTGCTGTCGGTACTCACCGAGATGCTGATCGTTCGCCCCATCCGTCGCCGGACCAACAATGAGGAGACCCCGTCGATCATCGCCATCGTCGCCATCCTCTTTGCACTCGAACAACTGGCCGGCACACTGTTCGGACGCACCCCGAAGGCAGGGCTCGACTTCTGGTCCACCGAGATGACCGTCGCCGGGGCTCGGGTTGAAGGGCAATCCCTTCTGCTCGTCGCGGCGACCGTCCTGGCCTTCTGCGCTGTCGGATGGTGGATGCGCAGGACCGCGACCGGGCGCATGCTGCGGGCGGTCGGCGACAACGAGGCGGCTGCCCACATGATGGGTGTCCCGGTCGCACGGATCCGCGTGATCGCCTTCGCCGTCGCCGGACTGCTCGGCGGTGTGGCCGGCCTCCTGTTCGCCGGAAAGGCAGGGGTCGTCTATACGAGTGGCCTGGAATGGACGCTCGTGGGCTTCCTGGCTGTCATCGTCGGTGGCCTCGGGCGGATATGGGCGCCGCTGGTCGGGGCCATGATCGTCGCCGCCGTCCAGACGTGGCTGGTCTACCAGTTCGGACAGGCGTTTCGAGATTACGGGACCTTGGCGCTGGCGCTCATCCTGTTCGCCGTCCGACCGCAAGGTCTCTTCCAGACGAAGGTGCGAGTATGACGACAACATCGACGCCATCTGTCACATCGCGACCGGTCGCCAGACACCGCGTAGCGATCGAAGCGGTGGTGGGGGCAGGCGTGGTCCTGATCGCCCTCGCCTATGCGACCGGTGCCAGCTACCGGCAGGACTACGTGGTGCTCATCTGCGCCTACGCCTTGCTGGCGCTGGGCATGTACATCCCGTTCATCATGAGTGGCTCGTTGTCGTTGGCCTACAACGCCTACTTGGGACTGGGCGCCTACGCCTGCGCCATCGTCAGCAGCCGATGGGAGATGTCCTCCCTGTGGGGGGTGCCGATCGGCATGGTCATCTCCGCAGCCCTCGCGTGGCTGCTGGGAATGGCGACTCGCCGCCTGAGCGGTTTCTATCTGGCGGGAGTCACGCTGCTCTTCGGACTGTCGTTCCAGGTGTTCCTCCTGGCCCAGGACAATGTGACAGGAGGAGCCCGCGGACTCACCATCAATCGGCCCACCGCGCTCGGAGTCGAGTTCGACCGTTTCCAGATCATGCTCGCCGGGCTGATCGTCGTGTGGGCCGCTGCCCTGGCACTGTCCAAGCTCCGTGAATCGCCTTTCGGGGTGGTGGTGCGTCTTCGCAAGGATGCCCCCGAGGCCGTGGAGGCGAACGGAGTCTCTACGAGCACCCTGACCCTCGTCTCGTTAGCCATCGGAGCGGCCATCGCATCGGTGGGAGGCAGCCTTTTCGGGATGATGAGCTCAGTCGCTCAGCCGAACTCCTTCGACCTCCACATCATCTTCCTCGCCATCTTCATGCCGTTGCTCGGTGGTCAGATCTCCCCGTGGGGGGCGGTGATCGGAGCGGCGATCGTGGTGGTGTTCACCTTCGAACTCGACCTGCTCGCCGAATCGGGCACGCTCATCTTCGCCATCGCGATCCTCCTGGTGCTCCGTCTGGCCCCCCAAGGAATTCTCGGACTACTGGCGGACATCGTCACCCGCGTCACTCAACGAAGAAGGGAGTCGCGTTCATGACGGACTCACTCTTGACGTGCAAGAACCTGGTCAAGAGCTACGGCGGCGTACAGGCGGTCCGCGAGGTCTCGCTCTCTGTCGAGGCCGGTACGATCGTCGGGCTCGTCGGCCCCAACGGCGCCGGAAAGACGACGATGGTCGATCTGATCACCGGGCAACAGCAGGCAGACAGCGGGGAGATCCAGGTAGCTGGACATCGCTTGACCGGGCCTCCCTCCCGCCGTGCCCGTTCGGCCGGGTTCGCGCGGACGTTCCAACATCCGCAACTCGCCCCGGAACTCACCGTTCGCGAGAACCTGCTGCTCGGGACTGTCAGTACATCGATGGGGACGCTGGCGGGCGTGCTCCGACGAGTATGCGCCGGGATCTTCACCGCTGGAGCAGGCGTGGACGAGGACCACATTCGACGCATGGCAGAGAGCCTGTCGATCGAGGATCTCTCCCGGAAAGCGGCGGATCTCACTCTCGGCGAGCAACGACTCGTCGAGGTCGCGCGCGCGATGCTTCGCGGTCCACAGATACTCCTTCTGGACGAGCCCTTCGCCGGAGGAGACTCAGCCGGCATCGAGGCGATGACCGATGCGCTCGGCACGGTTCTGGATCGGGGTTGTGGCGTGCTTCTCGTCGACCACAACATCGATCTGGTGGCATCCCTGGCACAGCGGATCGTCCTCATGGATCGAGGAAGGGTCGTCTACGACGGCACAGCCAAGGAAGCGATGGCCAGCGAGGAAATGCGCGACGTCTACTTCGGAGAGCACCATGAGTGAACCGCGAGCACCACGACCCGTCGAAGGCTCTGACCTGGTCGTGACCGATCTGAGCGTGCGTTATGGGCCGGCGGTTGCCGTAGCCGGAGTGAGTCGCGTCTTCCAAGCGGGCCACGTGAGCGCAGTGGTCGGCCCCAACGGCGCCGGCAAGAGCAGCACCCTGCAGGCATTGGCCGGCGGAGTCAGGAGTACGGGCACCGTGCAACTCGGGGCGAAGAATCTGACCGGCCTCTCACCGGCGGCCCGGGCGAATTCGGGAGTCGGGCTGGTACCACAAGGCAGACAGATCTTCCCGACACTCACCGTCGCTGAGAATCTCGCGGTTTTCGCCGAGGTTCTCTCATCGGGCAAGGAGTCGATCGAGCTGGCTATCGAGCGATTTCCACGTCTCGCGGAGCGGCGGGCAACGCTAGCCGGCAATCTCAGCGGCGGCGAGCAGCAGATGCTCTCGGTCTCGCGAGCACTGATGACGGACTGCGATTTGTTGCTCTTCGACGAGATGACGACGGGCCTGGCCCCCCGGATCGTCGATGAGCTGCTGGAGGTCGCGAGGGACCTCGCCTCCGAGGGCGCCGTCGTCGTCGTCGCAGAGGCCTCATGTGGCGCGATCCGCGACAGTATCGATAACGGTTCTGTCATGATACGTGGTCGGATCGTGGCGGATGTCGACGGCGGCGACGAACTCGACGCGGCCTACCGGGAAGCGATGGGAATGGGGACACAGATATGAGAGCCGCACACGACGACCCGTCCACGGTGACGGCCGAACCTGCTCGCTACTATCCGGCCGGTGCCGGGCCCCAGCCCGGTTCACCACATGCCGCCTATGTCGCCGAGCGGATCTCCGAGATCGGATCCTTCGGAGACGAGACCGTCTCCGATCACGTTCGCAGACATGCGCGAGAACGTCCTCAGGGCATCGCCTACATCGTCGACGGCCACCTGCGCACGACGTGGTCGGATTTCGATGCCGCCGCCGATCTGTACGCTGCGTTGCTATGCGACCTGCAGGTGCAGGCAGGTGAACGGGTCGCCGTCCTGTACCCCGACAGCTCGACCGTCCACGCTCTCTACGTCGGGATCGAGAGGGCTGGGGCCGTGGTCATGGGCATCGGTCCACGTGCCGGGGCCGAAGAGCTCCTCCATCTTCTCAGCGTCACGGCGGCGACCGTGCTGATCACCCCGGAGAGAGTCGGAGACCGCGACATGAAGGCGGCTGCGGCCGCGCTCCGTCAACAAGGCGTGCCACTGCGCCACCACGTGATCGTCCCGTGGGAGACACCGCGACAGCTGATGGTGGACGGCGCGGCCTTGACACCGTCGAAGAGCCGCGCCCCACGTGACCGCCAGCTCGGCATCGGCGATCTCTTCATGCTGAACTCGACATCGGGAACGACCGGCATGCCCAAGTGCGTCGCACACAATCAGAACCGGTGGTTCTACTACCATCAACGCGTCCTGCAGTCGATCGACTTCGATGAGAACGACGTCTTCTTGTCGCTGATCCCGGCACCCTACGGGTTCGGGCTATGGACGGCCCACGTCACGCCGCTCATCCTGGGCTGCACGACAGTGGTCATGTCCCGTTTCAACGCCGCAGGAGCCGTGTCGCTGATCGCGAGCGAGCAGGTGACCGCGATGCACTGTGTGTCAACGCAGTTCGTCATGATGCTCAACACCGGCGAGCTCGATGAGATCGACGCCTCCTCGCTGCGCTGCATGTTCACCGGCGGGGAGGCCATCCCCTTCGAGCGGGCGGCACAGTTCGAGCGGTCCACGGGCGCGAAAGTGCTGAACTTCTATGGTTCCAACGAGACGGGCACCCTCAGCCACACGTCGGCATCGGACGACACGGTCCGAAGGCTCACCACCTGTGGGCGCGTCATCGACGAGATGAACGTACGGCTGTTCGACGAGAGCGGGGAGGACGTCACGGCTACTGGAGGTCCAGGTCAGGCCGCGTGTCGTGGGCCAGCGACATCCTGGGGTTACTACGCCGATCCGGCCGCCAACGCCGCACTGTTCACCGACGACGGCTGGATGCTCACCGGCGACGTCTGCACGATCGATGAGGAAGGCGTCGTGAAAATCGTCGACCGCAAGTCCGACTTCATCATCCGGGGCGGAAAGAACATCTCTGCCGCCGCGGTCGAGGAGCGGGTCGGCACCCATCCTGCCGTGAGCCTGGCCGCGGCGGTGGCCGTGTCAGACGAGGTCTTCGGCGAGCGAGTGTGTGCGGTGGTCGTGCTACGCGAGGGTCATGAGCTAGACCTCGCCCAGCTGCGGAGCCACCTGGCGGACCGCGGCGTCTCCAAAGAGCTCTGGCCGGAGCGCCTGGTCATCACCGATGAGCTGCCCCGGGCAGCAGGTGGAAAGGTCGCGAAGGCCCAGCTTCGCCGGCGCCTGGCCGAGGAGGACGGTGAACAGCACCTATGAGCGATGATCCGGAGATCCAGGTCCTCGAGACCGTGGCAGACGAGTACCGCAGACGAGGATGGTGGAGCACCGACACTGTCGGGACGCTGATCTCCCGGCGGGCCGAGCTGACACCCGACGACGTGGCCTACATCGACAGCCGGCGCGCTTGGTCCTGGTCCGACTACGATCGCTCCGCCTGGAGGCTCGCCGCCGTTCTGGATGAACTCATCGATCCGGGTCAGCGAGTAGCGATCTTTCTCCCCGATGGAGGATGGCAGCATGTCTCCTATGTGGCGACGGAACGCGCGTCGGCCATCGCCGTCGGCGTTCCCGGACGAGCGGCCACCACCGAGATCGCGCACGTGCTCGCTCGAACCGGCGCGCGCGTCATGGTCGTCCCTGCCTCGGTGCGGGACCGATCGGCACACGACTTCATCGACGAGCTCCGTGGCCTCGGCCACCAGATCGACGCCTATGTGGTGGTCGACGGAGCCGACGAGATCACTGTCTGGCCGGCTCCCGCGAGCGGTCCCCCGTCTCCCCTGCCCGACGCCACGAGCAGCAGGGGCCTCGGCCCCGCCGATGTGTGGTTGCTGAACATCACGTCAGGCACGACGGGATCGCCGAAAGCAGTCATACAGACGCAGAACCGCTGGTTCTACCTCGCTCGACTTGCGGCGGAAGCGGCGCGGATCGATGCCGATGATCGACTCCTTTGCGCGATCCCCGGACCCTACGGATTCGGGATCTGGACCGGTCATGTGCTGCCGACATTGACCGGCAGCACCTGTTGCCTGATCGAACGCTTCGATCCCGCGACCACACTGCAGGCATTGTCCGACCGACGGATCACCGTGCTCGCGTGCGTGACCACGCAACTGGTGATGATGATGAACGACCCGCTGTTCGAGAAGCTCGATCTCTCGCACCTTCGCGTCGTGTTCACCGGCGGCGAGATGGTGCCGGAGGTGCACGCCCGCCGATGGGAGCATGCGACCGGTTCGGTCGTTCTCCAGTTCTACGGCTCCAATGAGGTCGGTCCCCTCTCCTGCACGAGGCTCGACGACGACGAGCATACCCGGCTGACGACCGCGGGACAGATCGTGCCGGGCCTCACCTGGCAACTGGTGGACGAGATGGCCGATCACGACGATCGTGGGCCGATACGAGTAGGGCAGCTGGCGGTGAGCGGTCCCGGCGTTCACGGTGGCTACTGGGACGACCCGGCGGCCAACCGCGAGCTCCGCACTGCCGACGGCTCCTTCCTCATGCCCGATGTCGTCGCCGTGGACGATGACGACAACGTACGCATCGTCGGACGCAAGGCCGACATCATCATCCGCGGCGGAAAGAACGTGAGCGCGGCGGTGGTCGAACGCGAGGTCTCCACGTGCTCCGGTGTCGAGACCGCGGTCGCGGTTCCCGTGGCGGACGAGACATTCGGCGAGCGGATCGGTGTCGCGATCGTACCGACGAACGACGGCGAGCGGCTCGACCTCGCAGCGCTCAGTCATGAGCTGTCGCAGCGCGGAGTCAGCAAGGAGTACCACCCCGAACGCCTGCGCATCGTTGATCGCATCCCTCTCTCGCTGGGTGGGAAGACGGACAAACAGTGGGTCAAATCCCTCTTCGACGAGCGGCGGGGCGGCGATGGAGCCGCGTGACGACCAAGCCCGGACGGCGCTCGTGACGGGCGCGGCTGGGGGCATCGGATCGGCGGTGGTTCGCGGCTTTCTGAGCGAGGGACTCTCGGTGGTCGCCACGGACCTGGACAGAGCGGGCCTGTCTCGCAGCCTTCGCGAATTCGAAGGAGATGACCGTCTCCAGCTCGTCGCGGCAGATCTGTCGGACCCGCGGGCACCGGCCGAGGTCGTCAGGTCCGCCCGCGACAGGTTCGGTCGGCTCGATGTGGTCGCCTCGGTCGCAGGCGTCACCCAAATCGGTCGGACTCATACGCTGACCGCGGCGGAATGGGACCGCGTCCATGCGATCAATGCCCGCGCTCCCTTCCTCCTCTCGCAGGCGGCGATGCCGGACCTGGAGCGGAACCGCGGATGCATCGTCGCCGTGTCATCGATCGCGGGCATGCAGGGATGGGCGTACTCGTCAGCCTATGCGGCCTCGAAAGCCGGTCTCATCGGCCTGATGCGGTCGTTGGCGCGTGAACACGGTGCCGCGGGGGTGCGGGTGAACGTGGTGGCACCCGGAGGGGTGATGACGACGATGTCCGATGTCGTCAGATCCGGCTGGGACAGCACCGAGGACCTCGATCCCGCTGTTCGCAAGCCGTCGACAGGCCTCGAGGGACGGCGTGCCGAGCCATCGGAGGTCGCCGATGCCGTCATCTATCTCAGCTCGTCGAAAGCGGCCTTCATCAACGGTGCGGTCGTGCCCATCGATGGTGGAGCCTTCGCTTGATCGAGTGAGTCGGCGCGTGTCGTCGGGCCTCAGCCGTGAGAATCGGACGCCCATGAGCGCAGCTGATCTCGCAGCGGGTCCGGGATGGGAATGGCTGCTCCGTCCCTGCCGACCGTGACCAGAGTGATCGTCGCCCGGGCGACAAGCTGATCCGGCTCGTCCATCCCGACTCTGAGCAGATCGTGAACGAACGTGAACGAACGTTCTCCAACACGATCGAGACGCATCTCGATGCTGATCTCGTCGAAGAGACCGACGGCGATCAGATAGTCGCAGGTGGTCCGCCGCGTGACCGTCCCGAATCCGTGACGGTCGAGTAACTCGTCCTGTCGCCAGCCGTTGAGGAAGAACCACTCGCTCTGGAGGCGCTCGATCCACGGGAACCATGTGGCGTAGTACAGGATTCCCGCGGGGTCGGTGTCCGCGTAGCCCAGGCGGAATCTCGTCGTGTGCAACGGCGGGATGGATATCACGGGATCTGCCTCCAAAGTGGTCGGATGTGAAGTAATGAGACCTACGCTCGATGAGCGATAGGGCGGTCGTCTGACTGTCCGTCTGTTCGGCCGTAGGTCGGCCGCTGCCATAGGCCGTGAACCAAGGTGTCGACGAAGGCGGACGCCAGCTGTTCGGGTGACATCCCGCCTGCCGGTCGATACCAGGTCACGGTGGACCAGATCGCATCCCGCATGAATCTGTAGTGAATCTCGGGGTCGACTGCGTCCCTCAACTCACCTGAACGCTGACCCCGCTCGATCACCTGCATCCAGATCGCCCCGTTCTCCTTGACGAGGTCGTCGATCGCCGCGAACTCCGGCCTGCGGGGAATCATCGACAGCTCGCTTTGGAAGAGCGTGACCTCCGGGCCGCTCTCGTGGATGACATCGAACGAGTAGCGGATGAGTGACGTCAACGTCTCGCCGCTGTCCCGTCCTCGAGCGACGATCGATCTGAAGCCGCTGTTCAGCTCCGTGAGAAAACGCCTCAGGATCTCCTCGAGAATGGTCTCCTTCGAGGGGAAGTGGTGATAGAGGCTTCCGGAGAGGATGCCGGCAGCGTCCGCGATCATCCTCACCGTGGTCGGCTTGTACCCATGTTCGGCGAAAAGCGCGGTCGCTACGTTGAGGATCTCGCCCCTGCGGTACGAATAGGAGGTTCCCCCCTGACGCTCGGAGCCCTTCTGAAAATCCATACCGTCTTCTCTTCCTCGATCGTGTCGACAAGTCCGCGCCGTGACCGTTCTAGTCGTCGCCGGCGAGCAGCAGACCCGACCCGGATGATCCCGCGAAGCCCGTGCACAAAGCGACGTCGCGCGAACCAGCGACTCCGTCCCGTAGCGCCTCATAGGCTGCTGCCACGTTGTTGAGCCCATGTACATATCCCTCGGACAGCAGCCCTCCATGGTAGTTCAGCGCGAGCGCGTCGTTGACTCCGAAGCCCCCGGCGATCAGCTGGTCTGCAAGATCAGCGTCTCGGTACAACCCGAAGTCGCGCAGCTGTCGAGGAACGAGAAAGGAATAGGCGTCGTAGAGCTGAGCCACGTCGACATCAGATGGGCGGAGACCGGAGACGTCCCACAGCCTCGGCGCGACATAGCGACCGAACATCGCCGTCGGGTCCTCTGCCGTCTCGAACTGCGTCCACCCCGGACCGCCGGCGCGCACCGATGCAACGACCCGGACCGGTCGGCGCACAGGTCTCCAATCGGCCGGACCCACGATCATGGCGATCGCCGCATCGGTCTCCTGGCAGCAGTCGGCGCGACGCAGCGGTGTTGCGACCCAGGGACTCTCACGATAGGCGTCAAGGTCAAGTTCCTCCCGAACGATCGCACGCGGGTTCACTCTGGCCTTTCGACGCGAGTCGATCACGGCACCCGCCATCTCCTCGGGCGTCAACAACTTCTCCGCAAGCAGTCGAGCCGCCCATAGGGCGAAGAGCACCACCGGGCCCCGCAGACCGAAAGGAGTGTAGAAGGCCGCCTCCCCCTCGTCGGCGACGCGAAGGGAGGCGTTGCCCATCCGCTGACCCGATCGTCCGTTGAGAGCCCGGTAGACCAGGACGAACCGCGCCGCGCCGCGCTCGATGAGCGCCGCCGCCTCACCCAGGATCGACGCGGCGTGACTGCCCCCGCCGTACACCTCGCTCTGCCACGACGGTCGAGCGATACCCAGCGTGTCCGAGACCTGCTGAAGCGGAGCCGAGTCCCCGAGGTGATAGGTCAGCATCCCGTCGACGTCACGCGCCTCGATGCCTGCGTCATCGGATGCGGCGCGTATCGCCTCCACCGCCAGTTCGAGCGTGGAGCGGCCCGATGAACGACTGATCTCGGTTCGACCGACGCCGATCACCTGAGCCTTCTCGGAGAATCGATGGCTCATGCGCTCTTCTCCAGCTCGAACTCTGGGACGAGTCCGAATTCTTCACGATGGCGGAACACCACTCGGACCCTGCTCCCCACCTCGATACGATCCGCATCGGGAGCCCGCACGATGCTCACCATCCGCAGCCGATCGTCCTCATCGGGGCAGACGATCACGACCGCGTAGGGGGTCGCTTCCGAGAGTTCGGGAACGAAAGAACGGTGGACAAGCGACGCGCTGAAGACGGTCGCCGTCCCGGAGAGCCGGTCAAGCTCGAAGTCCGATGACCCACAGTCCACGCAGTAAGGCCGTGGTCGATGTCCCCGACGACCGCACTGATGGCACCGCTGGACGACGAGTCGCCGTTCAGCTGCCGCATCATAGAAGGGACAGGATAGCGGCCCCAGAACTGGCGCCGGCCCGCCATGACCGTTCTGACTCATGCTTCAACCCAGATATCGAGCGCCTCCACGGCATCGTCCGAGATCGCGATCGGATTGAACTCGGCGGCTGTGTATCCGCTGGCGAAGAGGCCGGACAAAGCATCCGCAGCCGCCGCCACCGCCTGTCCGACATCGGTCCGGCTCAGCGCTTCCCGCAGGCTTCGAGGTAGGCACCCGCGTTCGGAGAATTCCTCGATGAGATGCTCGATATCCAAGGACGAGGCTGGAAGGCGCCGCCAACAAGGGTCTCCGGTCGCGTTCTCGACATCCCCGCCTCCCACGTGCAAGGCCACCATGGGGCCGAACTCAGGATGGCGGAGTCCGCCTACCAGCAGTTCGTGACGCACAGAACGCATCGGCGAGATGAGGACGCCGTCGATCGCGTCCCGACCGACCGCGCGTGACGCCGCCGTCATGATCCTCTCGTATGCAGCACCGATCTCGTCATCTGCAACGTCGACCTCGAGTGCGCCGACGGCCCTCTTGTGCGGGATCGAGGCGGAGCTGACTTTCATGACGACTCGACCATTGATGTCCTTCCCAGCGCCGATGGCCTCGTCCACATCGGTGACTCTGACTGCCGGTACCATCGGCGGCCCGCCCAGTTCGGCGACGACGAGGCGAGCCTCATACTCTGAGAGCGCACCAGCGGCGCGCCTTCCTGGTTCCCTCGTCGCCTTCGGCCGCCATTCGGCAACTCGCCGACGATGACGTGACCACCATTCCGCGGCCTGAAGTGCGCGCATCCCCAACGCGCTACCGGGGAGCACTGGCGCAAGCCCCAACTCCTCGGCGTATTCGAGTTGGGCCGCGGTGAGTGGTGCCGAGACTGCCGACATCAGATGAAGGCCCGCTCCCGAGTCGAGTACCCGCTGGCGCACAGCCATGATGCCTTCCGCGAGGCAACGCCCAATCGCGGAGTGCGGATCGTCCGGAGGATCGATCGCTAGGACGATGTCTCGCCTGCCCCCGCGGAGAGCGCGCTCAGCCGCCCGGGGCAGGACAGTCGCATCAGTCACGAAACGGCCGGTCACGTCCACCGGGTTGACGAGAGAACCTGCCTCAGGCTCTCCCGGCAGATCCGCGAGCTCGAGTCCGACACGTTCGGCGGCATCGGCGATCAGATTGCATCGGCCGCCTGACCCGGCCAGGAAGATCGGCGATTCAGCCGCCGAGCTTCCCCGGGCCAGGTGACCACCCACCGCCACCAGTTCTTCGATGGAGTCGACCTCGACGACTCCCAGCTGAGCCAGATACCCCGCAGTGACGGCGTCATCGGTGGCGAGGGCGCCTGTATGAGCTTGTGCCAACCTCCGACCACGCTCGCTGCGCCCGACCCTCAAGGCAACGAGAGCGATACCAGCGGCCGCAGCACGACGAGCCTCGATCGCCAGACGCTCTGGATCGCGGATCGACTCCAGATAGAGACAGACAACCGTGGTGTCACCCCGGTCGATGATCGATCCGACCAGTTCTGCAACACCGAGGGTCGCTTCGTTTCCCGTCGAGACGAGGACCGATGCGCCGACGCCCCCGGCGCACATCTGATTGACGACGGCCCGGACGATGCCACCGCTCTGACTCACCAGAGCGACGTCCCCGACATGAGGGATGCTGGGCAACGCCGACGCCAGCAGGTTGACGCCTCCGCGGACATCGAAGAAGCCGATGCTGTTGGGTCCCAGCAAGCGGATGCGCCGCCGGTCGCATGCGTCCACCAACGCTCGTTGACGTTCGACACCGTCGTCCCCGTCCTCGGCGAACCCGGAGGCGAGGACGATCACCGTCCCGACCTTGTCCTCCGGCAACGCCCGAACTGCCTCGATGGCCCGATCGGCTGAAGAAAGGACGTAGGCGACGTCGACGAAGCCCGACAGCGAGCTGACATCGTCATGGCAGTCCGCCTCAACGGAACCCCAAGCACTCGAATCACGAACGATGAGATCCAGTTGAGGCGATACCGCCGACCGTTCGAGGTTGCCCAGGATCAGGCCGGTCCAGGGCGATCGCCTCGATGCACCGATCAATGCGACGCGTCGTGCACTCAGCAGATCCGCAGCAGTGGCCGTCGCGTTCACATCGGCCCCCCGATCGCGCGGTCGCTGCTGCCGTTCCAGGGCGTCGCGAGCTTGCCGATCATGCGGATGAGAGTGGTGAGGATCAATCCGAGAAGCGCAATCAAGACGATGCCCGCATAGGTCTGCGCGATCAACAGCGCCGCGCGCCCCTGCTCGATGAGGTAGCCGAGCCCTGAGGAAGCGATGACGAACTCCACGCCCACGAGCATCAGCACGGCGACGCCCGCGGCGATACGCAGGCCCACGAAGATCTCCGGAAGCGCTGCCGGCAGGAGGACGTGGCGAAACGTCTGCCAGCGTGACAGGTTGAGCGTGTACCCGGCCTCTCGATACCCGTGCGGCACGGCCAGAATGGCCGCGAGCGTGGAGATCCATACGAAGAAGAAGGTGGCCACGGCGATGATGACGACGATCGGGAGTTCACCGAATCCGAAGATGGTCAAGAAGATCGGAAGCAACGCCAGCTTCGGAACCGTGTACAGAGCGCTGAGCATCGGTTCGAGCATCGCTCTGAACCACGGAGAAAGCCCCATCAGGACACCGACCACTATGGCGACCGCCGCGCCGAATGCATAGCCCTTGACGATACGCTCCACGGTAATGAGCAGATTCCCCACCAACAGATCCCGTTCCTGCAAGGAGCCGATCGCCGCGACAACATCGGTCGGGGATGGATAGAGCCGGGGATCTAGGAAACCGAGGCTGCTCGCTCCCTGCCACAACAGCAGCAGAGACACCGGAAAACCCAGGCCCAGCAGGAGATTGCGTGCTCGCAGCCGACGGGATGCACGAACTGGATCCCTCTCGCGTCTGCCCGGACGCCGAGCGATGATCTCCCGTGGCCCGTTCGGCTGGGCTGTGTCCAACCCGGTCGCGGTCACGGCACTCATGATGCTGTCTCCGTCGCCCTCACGGGAACCTCCACCTCACGACGCAATGAGGACCACAGGTGGGCCTTGATATCGGCGAACTCCGGAGAGCTACGGACTTCCGCTGTGCGCGGCCGCTCGAAAGGAATGGTCACCTCTTCGACAACTCGCCCGGGCCGAGCGCTCATGACCACCACACGGTCACCGAGCAACACCGCTTCCTCGAGGCTGTGGGTCACGAAAAGCACCGTCCGACGATAAGACTCCCAGAGGCCGAGCAGCTCGTCCTGGAGAACCTGGCGAAGTTGAGCATCGAGCGCCGCGAACGGCTCATCCATCAGCAGCACTTCCGGATCGAGGGCCAACGCACGCGCGATGCCGACCCGTTGCCGCATGCCGCCCGATAACGTCGCCGGGTAGGCGTCGGCGAAATCGATCAATCCCAGACGATCCAGCCAATGGGTACAGCGCTCCTCAGCCTCGCGCCTGTCGAAGCCATTGACGCGAAGCGCGAACGTGATATTGCGCCGAACCGTCTTCCAAGGGAACACTCCGTGGTCCTGGAAGACCATCGCCACGGGAACACGCCCTGAACCGTCCACGGAGATCTGCACCTCGCCATCCGAGGGCGCCACCAGACCGGCGACACAGCGAAGGAAAGTCGATTTTCCGCAGCCCGACGGACCGACAAGGCAGACAAACTCGCCATCGCGGATAGTGAAGTCCAACGGCCCCAGCGCCGTGACAGTCTCCTTGCGACGTTTCTCGAACACCCGGGTGATCTGTCGCGCATCGACTTTGGCTAAGCCTGGCGCGTCCGCAAGCCGCTGCTCCTCGCGCGTCGAAACACCTGTCCTCATTCCCCCGTCACCGCCCTCTCATAGAACGTCCGATCAACCACTCGCGACTCCTCGATAGGCGAAGCGAAGTCGACCGTGCCTTGTTCGATGAAGGCCTGCTGAAGACGGTCGGTGGTGCCCTGCCTGATCTCCCAATCGAAGTCCAGAGCCGGCGTGTCGACGATCGCTTCCTCGGGCAGGCCGGTCTGCTCGGCGATCGCCGCAACGACCTCGTCGTCGTCTTGGTAGTCGTCCGCGAGATAGGTGTTGATGGTCCGAATGATCGCCCGGGTGAAAGCAATGCCCACCTCCGGATCCTCATCGACGAGTCGTGGCCCGAAGAAGAAGCCGCCTAGCGGCTCGCCCGCCGGCTGGGTGGCCACCAACGTGAAGTCATCGTCTTCAGCGATCTCCTGCCAGAACGGATCGACAAGCCAAGCCGACTCGACAGCGCCGTTCTGGAGAGCCGCCACCTGCTCAGTAGTGGGGATCTGAACGACCTCCACATCATCCAGCCCGAGGCCGGCTGCTTCTGCAGCCTCGGCGATCGGGTAGGTGGTGATGCTCGTGAAGCCGACTCCCGACGCGAAACTCGTTCCCGCAAGTTCGCTCAGGTCTGGGGCCTCGGGGTCGGAGAACAGATCCTTATGGGCCCACAGACCAGTCTGTGGGACTTCTGCGTCGCCCGCGTCCGGCGGGCTGAAGTTGCCGGCCACCCATGTCAGCTCGATATCGCCGTTGACCGCGTTGAAGAAGCCGGCCTCAGGCGTTCCCGTCGTCGCATCCAAGTTGCCCGTCTGAACCTGCGTGATGGCGTCCGCGAAGGGAAGATCAACGATCTCGACATCGAGGTTCTCACGCTCGAACTCTCCGTTCGCCTCCGCGAGAAGCAAGGGTGCGATGAACTCGCCCCGTGCGGCCGTGGCGATCTTGACGGTTGCCCGAGCCTCAAGGGGCTTCGCGCCGGGAAGTCCGGGTTCGCATCGTGTCGGAACACGATCGGCAGAAAGATCCGCAGGATCGCCGACGGCGCCATCCCCGCAGGCCTCTCCGGCATGCTCACCCGCGTCAACCGATGGCTTCCCAGACTCATCTGAAGCCCCGCATCCGGTCAACGCCATCGATAACGCCACGCCGATCAGCGGAAGAGCAGCCCCACGGGCACCTCGCCAACTATTCACAGAACTCTCCGTCCCTTCGAGTAACCAAACGGTCGCTTGCTCAATATGGCGGACGTCACAGATATCCGTCAACCCTGAGGGCGGGAAACGGCATCGTCATCGGGACTACACACGGCATGTCGCCACCAGCGGACCGCGACCACCGCCCAACGCCATGTATCACCGTCTGGATCGGTAGCCTCTGCCCAAATTCATGTGAGGTGACTGGAACTACAGATACTCACAGCCGAGTGCGTGGCGTCTGATGTGCTGGCGCCAGCGCCTGCAGATGGATCGCCGGCGCGGTCTCCGGCGCTCGCTCCTTCGGCTCGATGTAGTGGCGCTCAGCAATCTCAGGAGTGTTACCCATAACGTTCGCCGCAGTCTCGGTGTCCGTGGCATGGGCGATGACAGTGCCGGCAGTGCGACGGAACGAATGTGGAGTCACGTTGAGGTGCTCCAGCCCGGCCGCCTTCAGCATGCTGCGCAGCGTTCGACGCACGTTGTGCGGAGCCAGGGGCGTGCCGTAGCGAGTGAAAAACAGCAAGTGGTCGTCGTTCTCACCCTCGATCAGCGTCAGACGACGACGGATGACCTCTGCCGCGAACTCCGGCACTTCCAAGACTCGCCGTGAATTCGACGTCTTGGGATGGTCCTGCCGGTAGACGCCTTTGCCGTTGATGACCACCACCGTGCCGGCAACCGCGACACGCATCGGCCGGCCATCGGCTTGACCACTGTCGTCGATGTCGCATTTGCGGAGCGCAAGCGCCTCACCGATCCGATCGCTGGTGCCCAGCAGCACTTCGATCACGTCGCGAACCTGTCCGTCGGGCTTGGGGCCCTTGACGTCCTTACCTGTACGCCAGGTCTCTACTGCGTGACGCACTTGCCGGAGTTCGCCCATGCTCAACGCCTGAGGTTTAACACCGCGTGGCGCGTTCAACCGAGCGGTTCCGACGACGGGGTTCCCGTGAACGGCGTCGTGGCGCAGTGCGAAGTCGAACATGAGCTTCAGCACGACTCTGCTGTGACGCGCGTACGCATGCGAGACGAGCGCTTGTCGTTTCAGGAACCGGTCGACTCGCCCGACGGTCACCTCACGAAGCCGGAGCTTCTGGAAGGTTGGCAGCACCAAGCTGTTGGCCTCCCGGCGATAGAGGTCTTTCGTTCCCTCGGCAAGATCGGTGCGCGTTTGAACGTCTTCGAGCCAAGCGTCCGTCAGGTCCGCGACGGTGCTCTCCGGAGACAGGACCGTTCCGAACCCCGTTGCCGTGCTGCGTCGGGCGAGCTTGGTGCGTAGCGCGCGCTTGGCGGCACGGGCATTCGGTCCCGTCGCGGTGACCTTGCGAACCTCCCCGTCCCAATCTCGATAGCGCGTGGCAGCACGGATCGTTCCGGCCGAGGTGCGCTTGGTGCCGATATCGCCGTAGGTGCCGATCTCCAGGCGATCGCGTCCGGCACTCATCGCGGGCCCCCGTCATGCGACCGAGAGATCTCATCGGACTGCTCCAACTCGGCCAGCCACGCCTCGACCTCTGAGATGCGGTATCGCAGCTCACGACCGATGCGGAAACCGCGCGGACCACGACCACCGTGACGCAGGTCGTGGATCGTCTGGATCGAGACTCCGAGGTGCGCGGCCAGCTCCGACGTGGTCAACACCGGTTCCAGGCCGATGACGCGTGCTGGTTGGTTCATACCCGCCATAAGGCGGCTGGCGACCGTTGGGCACGGGTTCTCCAGCTGCGCCGAGTTCCGTCGAGGGTGATCGAGGGGATGTCGGTGCGCGCACTTGGAATCCCGGTACGCGACACCTGCGCGCCTAATTTCCGCCCAGTTCATCATGTCTTACTCCCTGTTCAGGGACCGAAGACCAGGCCTGACCTGCGCATTTGGTAGCGGGGGCGGGACTCGAACCCGCGACACCACGATTATGAGCCGTGTGCTCTAACCACCTGAGCTACCCCGCCACGGGGACGGGTATCCGCCACCGTTCGACACGGTTTCCCGTGCCTTGGAGCCCCTTTACGGAATCGAACCGTAGACCTTTTCCTTACCATGGAAACGCTCTGCCGACTGAGCTAAAGGGGCGGGCCGAGGATTAACACTACAGGATCCCTCCCTACCGCCCAAACCGGGGTCCCCCTGGGTTCAGCAGGGAGTGGAAAAGCCTCGGATCACAGGGCCGCGCGGGCCATCCGCGAGGGCCAGGCCGGGCCCTCATAGGCGAAGGCGGTGTACGCCTGGACGAGGTCCGCGCCGGCCTCGATCCGCGCGCGGACGTCCTCGGGAGTGCTCACCCCGCCGACCGCGATGAGCGCCAGCCGGTCTCCCACCCGGGCACGCAGCCGCGTCAGGATCTCGGTCGCCCGATCGGCGAGGATCGGACCGGAGAGTCCGCCGGCCCCGATCGCCTCGATCTCGTGACGGGGCGTGCGGAGGCTCTGCGGCCGATCGACCGTGGTGTTGGCGGCGGTGATGCCGTCGAGGCCAAGCTCCATCGCCAGGTCGGCCACCGCGTCCACATCGGCGTCGGCGAGATCCGGGGCGATCTTGACCACCAGCGGGACCCCGCCGCCGACCCGCTCGGCGATCTCCTGCACCGCGGTGAGGATGGGGCGCAAGGCGTCCACCGACTGCAGGTCACGCAGACCGGGGGTGTTCGGCGAGGACACGTTGACCACCAGGTAGTCGGCGAACGGCGTGAGCAGGCGTGCGCTCTCGGCATAGTCGTCGACCGCGCGCTCGGCCGGGACGACCTTGGTCTTGCCGATGTTGACGCCGATCACGGCGCGCGCCCCGGCCTTCGTCCCCCGGAGCCGGTGCAATCGAGAGGCCACCTGCGCGGCGCCGTCGTTATTGAAGCCCATCCGGTTGACGATCGCGCGATCGTCGACCAGCCGGAACAGCCGGGGCCGCTCGTTACCGGGCTGCGGACGCGCGGTGACCGTGCCGATCTCCACATGTCCGAAGCCGAGGTTCACCAGCGGCACGACCCCGCGAGCATCCTTGTCGAACCCGGCGGCCAGACCGAATCGGTGCGGGAAGCGCACTCCCATGACCTCCACCGGCCGCTGCGGCGCTCTGAAGGCCAGCGGTGTGACGGGGCGGGCGGCCCGGATCGCCCGAAAGGCGCGATGGTGCGCATTCTCGGGATCCATGCGACGAAAGACCGTATCGAAGAAAGCACCGTAGACCACGAGGACAGCGTAGAACCCGCGCACGGTCCGGACGGACCCGCCCGGGCACACTGAGATCGTGATCGATGCGTGGACGTGGCCGGCCTATGTGGCCGTACTGCTCGGGCTGTCGGCCTTCCTCGTGCTGTTCGTGCCCATCCTCGTCGTCGAGTCCCGACAGTGGGGACAGATCCGCCTCACCCGGCTCATCGGCGCGGCGATGGTGGCCGTCTACGGGGTCGCGCTGATCGCCTACACGCTCCTCCCGTTCCCCGATGCGGACTGGTGCGCCACCCAGCCGGCACCCGGCCGCAATCTCACCCCCTTCGCCTTCCTCGACGACATCCGCTCCCAGACCGCCGGCGAGTCCTGGCGCGCGACGCTCACAAGCTTCGTCTTCCTGCAGGTCGCCTTCAACGTCCTGCTGTTCGTTCCCTGGGGTGCGCTGGTCCGCCGCTTCTTCGGCCGTGGCGTCCTCCTGGCGACCGTCTCCGGTCTCGCCGTCTCACTCCTCATCGAGAGCACCCAGGGCACCGGAGCCTTCGGCGTCTTCGGCTGCGCATATCGGGTGGCCGATGTCGACGATGTCATCACCAACACGGCGGGCGCCCTGCTCGGCGCGCTGATCGCACCGCTGGTGCTGTTCTGGCTGCCCGACACCAGGCGCATCGGCGCGTCACGCGCCGAGGCGCGCCCGGTGACCCGTCGCCGACGCCTGGCCGGCATGGTGATCGACCTCGGGCTCTTCATCCTCGTGCCGTTCGCCCTCACGGTGGCCCATCGCGCCGTGGTGTTCTATCTGCTCGGCGATCCGCTCCCGGGCGATGACACCTGGACCGGCCCGTTCGCGTGGACCGCCCTCTGGCTGGTCGTCGGCGTGTTCCTCCCGTCCGTCATCGGGTCGGGGGCGTCCCTCGGCCAGCGGGCCGTGTGGCTGGCCCCGGCATGGAGCCGGAGACGGAGACGGCACCGGGTCGGCCGGATGATCATCGGCTTCGGTGCGTACGCCACCCTCTCCACGATCGCCACGGCACCTCCGCTCGCCGGGACATCCCGCGGCGGTTGGATCGACACCGCGTCGCTGCTGGTGGGGGTCGTCTGGCTCGGCTGGATGCTCCTCGACACGACCGCACGGGGCGGCTCCTTCCGGCTGACCGGTGCCGAGGTCGTCGATGCACGCACCGCCGCCGACCGGTAGGCGTCCACCCACCGGGATCGCGACCACCCCTCCGGTCGACGCAGTACCGTGCGAGACATGACCGAGCCGACCCTTCCTCTCGTGGACGCCGCCTGGATCGCCGAGCACCTCGACGATCCGCAGCTGCGGAT
>JAEZEJ010000145.1 GCA_023417775.1 Actinomycetes bacterium
CCATTCGAGTACTGCGACGACCTCACGCCGGTCGAGGCAGAGGCCGCTCACTACGCTCACCACCAAGCCCCAGCACCCGCTGGAGTCTCAAACTAGAAAGTCTCCGGACACACCGGGGCGGTTCAGACCGACTCTCGGGGTCACGTGGTGCGGTCAGTTGGGAAGACTCAAACCTTTCTGAGCGCCGCCGAGGTCGATGAGCTGGTGGCTCTGTATGAGCAGGGCATGACGCTCGCGCAGCTCGGTGAGCGGTTCGGCGTTTACCACCGAACGGTGGCGGCTCACCTTGTCCGTCGTTCCGTCCCGATGCGCGTGCGAGGGCTGGCTGAGGTGCACACGTCCGAGGCTGTGAGGCTCTACGAGGGCGGGATGACCTTGATGGAAGTTGGTCTGCATTTCGGGGTGAGTCAGGGGGCAGTGAAGAGGGCGGTGGCCGCAGCAGGTGCGACCATCCGCCCTCGGGGACGTCGGGTGCCGGTCGCCGTCGCTGGCCGCGACAGTGCGCAGCAGGTACTTGTACCCGTCACCCGCCGACATCACGCGCATCGAGACCGTCACCCAGGCCGCCTCCTTCCGCTCACTCGGGAGGTGAGCGGAAGCGGTCTGTCGCACCAGATGCGACACGACAGAACGTGCAGCGCCCTCGATCTGCAAGAGGCGTGACAGCTCCGAGGGTGGTCGGGACGACGACCGGAAGGGTAGCGGAGCGGTCGGCTCGGGATCGGCCCGGGAAGCGGCGCGAGCGCCTGGAAGGTGACCAGCCCGGTCAGAAGCTGCAGGGTGAAGATGACGCGTCGCATCCAAAGCGCGAGTTCCGAGACGACCGCGGACGCAGCGTCCGCGGCAAAGTAGAGCACGACCGCCAACGTGAAGAACGAGGCGATGGCTCCGAGGGCGTATGCCCATGCGGTCGACGCTGGGCGTCGCGCCGTGAGGAGGATCAGGATCGCGAGGAACAGCGTCGAGGTGTTCAGGGAGTCCACCAACGCAAGTCCGCCCAGTGACAGGTAGAAGTCTGGGCCCATTGGAGTTCTACTTTCTCAGGGCTCGTCAGGGCCGCAACGGACCGGCCGTGTGGCTCTGGTGTGCACCGTCACTGCGGAGTTGAGCCAGTACGGATGCTCAAGGTCACGAGGTCGCGGGCTTCGGAGAACATGCGGGTCGGTGGTGGGGCTATAGGGCGTGGGCCAGGCCCCGGTGATGAGCCGGTGGGAGGAGTTCAGGCGTCACTGGCCGAAGAGCCGCCCCAGGAGGGTGACCATGCACCCGGTGGTGCTTGTGATGAAGGCCGCGAAGAGGATGAGCGAGGTCCAGGTGCGGCGGTTGAGGTGCTCCGGTTGCGGCTCGGCCGGGTCGGTGCTGGTGTCGCGTTCCTGATGTGAGTGGGTGTCCATGGTTCGTCGTTGCGGGTCTTGCGGGTTGTGTCATGGGAGTAGCCGTGTGAGGTCGGTGATGAGCGCGAGGATGAGGACGGCGAAGACGATGCTGATGAAGGCCGTGTACATCCAGCGTGCCCGGTGGTTCGCCTTCCAGAATCGTCGAAGGCTCACGATGCCGTTCACGACCGCGATCACACACAGCATGATGCCGATGGGTGCAGCGACGAGCCCAGCGAAGCTGACCAGCGGGACCAGGATCGGGATGAGCAGGTACGTGATCAGGCATCGGACGCCTGAGACGATCAGGGAGGCACGAAACGCTCGGTGCGCGTCAGCATCATCGGCCGGCCGGGTGGTGTTCGTGTCGGTGGTGATGCAGAGCAGTCTCCGCATCACCCGGTCGGCGCGGGCCTGCGCGCGGGCATCTCTGGCGAGCGTCGGCGATTGTGGGGTGGTGCTCATGCTGGTTCACCGGCTTCGATGGTGGGGGCCTGCTGGCGGGTGGCGAGCATGATCCAGGTGAGGAGCATGACGAGGACGCAAGCGATGACCATGTGGATGCCCACGAGGATCACCGGGAGCCCAAGGCGTGCTTGTGCGACACCGACCGCGATCTGCACGGCCTCGATGGCGACGAACCAGCCAAGGTGCCGCCGGTGGGATGCGTGGCCGGGTGCACGGATCGCGATGCCGAGGAGGACCAGGGAGAGGACGAGCATCACGTATCCGGGGACGGCGTGGAAGTGTTGCAGGACGCCGGGATCGAGACCATTTCGTGCAGCGGCGCTGTCTCCTGCGTGCGGGCCTGCCCCGGTGGTGAGCGTTCCCAGGTAGATCGTGACCACGGTAGCGGCCAGGAGGCACGAGGTCAGGATGGCCGCGGTTCTCGTGGTTTGGCGCCGGACGCCGGGTGGGTGGGTGAGGCGGTAGACGAGCGTGGCGGCGACGGAGACGAGTGCGGCGGAGATCATGTAGTGGATGCCGACGGCTCCGGGGTGCAGGTTCAGGAGCACGGTGATCCCGCCGACGATGGCTTGCACGATGATCCCGATGCCCACGGTGAGCGCGAGCCAGAACAGGTCGGGGCGTTCGCGGCGTCGATGCTGCACACTCAGGAACGCGAGCAGCGCGAGCGCGGCGAGCAGGAACGTGAGGAGGCGGTTGCCGAACTCGATGATCCCGTGGACACCCATCTCGGGCGTGCTGATGAGGGAGTCCTCGGTGCACAGCGGCCAGGTCGGGCAGCCCAGCCCGGATGCGGTGAGCCTGACTGCCCCGCCGGTCGCGACGATCAGGATGTTCGCGGCCAGGGAGAGCTTCGCCCACACGAGCGGTCGGGCACGGGCCCATCCCCGCAGCCGCGCCCGCCAACCATCGCCCCGCCCGGCGACGCGGGGCGTGTCGAGGGTGCGGGTTTCAGGCACGGCGGTAGCGGCGTGCGCGGATGAACGAGGTCACCCCCGAGAACGAGGTAGACCAGCAGTGCGACGAAGGTCAGGGTGCTGGCGATGACCGCCATAGGGCGCTCTGCGGTGCCCGCGAGGAGTTCCCCGAGCTTGAGGACGTTCATGAGCGTGCCGGCCAGGCCGACGAGCGCGACTGCCAGCGCTGCATGGATCGCGTGGCGGTGCGCCGCCTCTTTCCGGGAGATGAGTCCGGCGATCACCAGCAGGATGCCGAGGGCTGCAGGGATCAGCGCGGTGGGGCTGGATGCTCCCGACGCGATGTAGGCGACCACCCCGATCACAGTCACAACTGCCCCGACCCCGATCGTCCACTTCGTCATGCTGTCGTTCCTCTCCACACACGGTTACTGTACCATTTAGTATAGTCTAGTGGTTCTGAGGTGCGGCGTTGATACGGAGGAGGCGGCACGGTGGTGAGGCCGAGTAAGAAGTCTGCGATCGTCGAGGCGGCGATGCGGGTCGCGGAGGAGCAGGGGCTGTCTGCGGTGACGATCGACGCTGTCGCGGAGGAGGCGGGCATCACCAAGGGGGGTCTGTTGTATCACTTCCCGAGCCGTACGGCGCTGCTGGGTGGGGTGTATGAGCAGATGGCGGTCGACTGGGAGAAGGAGATGGTCTCGGCCGCCGGGAAGCCCGCTGGTGAGGCGACCCGTGCTGAGCGGTTGGCGGCGTATGTGCGGGTTGCGGCGCGGTCGATGACGCGCGCGGAGCTGGTGTTCATGGCCGACGGTGCCGCGCACCGTGACCTCTTCGCACCCTGTGCGGAAGTGGCCGCGCGGTGGACGACCCCGCTCCCTCAGCCTGGCGTGGACGGCGGGTATCCGCGGGAGGAGCTGCGGATGCTGACTGCACGAATGGCCGCCGATGGGCTGTGGAGCTACGAAGCCCTCACCGGGGAGCCCATCCCGCACGCCCTGCGGGTGCAGCTCCTGGAACACATCGCCGCCTCCCTGGACACCATCAGCACGGACCCTGCGCGATGACCACAAGCAACGCCGGCACCTGGCCGGGCGCAATGACCGAAAGAACTCCTGAGCTGAGAAGGTATCCCCGCACATGAACACTGTGAACACTCAAGCGTCATCGCTGTCGTCGCGGCGGTGGGTGCTGCTGGTGACGGTCGCGTTTGGACTGCTGCTGATCACGCTCGACAACTCGATCCTCTACACCGCCCTGCCCACCCTGACGGTGGAACTGGGCGCGTCGGCCTCTCAAGGACTGTGGATCATCAACGCTTACCCGCTGGTGATGGCTGGCCTGCTGCTGGGGTCAGGAACGCTGGGTGACCGGTTCGGACATCGCCGTCTCTTCTTGGTCGGGCTCACGGTCTTCGGGGCGGCGTCGCTGGTGGCAGCGTTCTCCCCGACCCCGGAGGTCCTGATCGGGGCGCGTGCGCTCCTCGCAGTGGGGGCGGCGTGCATGATGCCCGCGACTCTCGCGCTGATCCGACTCGGGTTCGATGACGTGCGGGAGCGGAACATCGCGATCGCGATCTGGGGCAGCATCTCCGTGGTCGGCGCCGCGCTCGGACCCATCGTCGGCGGTGCGCTGTTGGAGCGGTTCTGGTGGGGATCGGTGTTCCTCATCAACATCCCCGTCGTGATCGCAGCTCTCATCCTCACCCCGCTCGTCGCACCCGCAGGAATCCGCGACACGACAAAGAAGTGGGATGCGATCTCCTCCCTCTACGCCCTCCTCACCCTCACCGGCGTGGTCCTCGCGATCAAAGAAGCCGCCCACACCCCGCAGAACTGGGCGATCGTCGCGGGCGCAGCGGTCGTCGCGGTTATCGGGGGGTTCTTGTTCACCAGACGCCAGTTCCGCTCGAATGATCCGCTGCTGGATTTCGGGGTGTTCCGCAACCGCGCGTTCAGCGCCGGCATCATCACCGCCGCGACCGCGATGTTCACCATCGGCGGCATTCAGCTGGTCACCACGCAACGCTTCCAACTGGTTGACGGGTTCACCCCGCTCCAAGCCGGGCTCCTCGTGGCTGCTGTCGCGATCGGGTCTCTGCCCACGGGGATTCTCGGCGGCGCGTTCCTGCACAGGCTCGGGCTGCGCATCATCATCAGCGGCGGTTTCACCCTCGCCACGATCGGCATGATCATCACCCTCATCGGCGTGCAGACCGCGTTCCCGGTGTTCGTGGCCGGGCTTGCAATCACCGGCGCCGGCTTGGGGGCGACGATGTCAGTCGCATCGACCGCGATCGTGGGGAACGTCCCCCCACGCAAGGCAGGCATGGCGGCATCGGTCGAGGAAGTGTCCTACGAGTTCGGCAGCCTCATCGCCGTCGCCGTCCTCGGCAGCCTCCTCTCCCTCTTCTACACCTCCCGCATCCACCTCCCCCAGGGCGCCCCTGCCGAAGCCGCAGACAGTATGGCCACCGCCCGCGACCTCGCCAGCAACCATCCAGGCCTGCTCGACGCCGCTGCCGCCGCGTTCAACAGCGGATACACGACCATCATGATCATCATCGCCATCGTGATCGCCACAGGCGTCATCACCACCGGGTGGCTGCTCCGACAGTACGGACCCGGCAGCACCGCCTCCGCCTACGAAGACAACACCCACTAAGCCTCGCAGCAGAAGGATCACGACCTATGGATCGACGACACGAGGTGCGCCGATGAGCGCCCGGGGTTGGGCCCTGTTTGCCCTGGTCTCGGTGCTGTGGGGTGTGCCCTACCTCTTCAACGACATCGCCCTGCGCGAGCTCGGCCCTCTCACTATCGCCGGGAGCCGGGTCCTCATCGCCTCTCTCATCCTCGGCCCCCTGCTGTTGGTGCGCGGGAGGTGGCGGGTGTTCACCACCCACCCGATCAAGCTGGTCGTCCTCGCCCTCGTCGAGGTCGTCATCCCGTTCAGCCTCATCGCGATCGGACAGCAAACCGTACCCTCCGGCACCACCGGTGTGCTCATTGCACTGGAGCCACTGTTCATCGCACTCCTGGCACCCCTCGTCCTCCGCAGCCCAGGACTGAGACCGATCGGATGGGTCGGGCTCGCGATCGGGCTCGCCGGAGTCACCACCCTGCTAGGCCTCGACGTCACCGGGCCCGGAGCGCTCTACATCGCCGCCGCGGCCCTGTCCTACGGGGTCGGAGCGATCCTGATGGACAAGTGGTTCACCGGTGTGGACTCGTTTGCGGTGACCGGCGGCATGATCCTCACCGCAACCCCCGTCCTCATCGCCATCGCACTGCTCACCGAACCCGTCACGATCCCCTCAGCCGGCGTCGTGGGGGCGCTCGTGGCACTCGGGATCGCCTGCACAGCGGGCGGGTTCGCGGCGTTCTTCGCCCTCATCCGCAACGCAGGCCCAACCAAAGCAGCCTTCATCACCTACGCCGCCCCCATCGTCGCGCTCATCGCCGGCGTCACCATCCTGAACGAACACGTGACGCTCATGCAGCTGCTCGGGTGCGCGCTCATCCTCGCGGGTGCGGCACTCGTCATGCGCAGACAGCCACAAACGACGACGCCGCCGGGGTCCATTCCGGCCGGTTGATCGACTCCTCCGGCTGGGCGGTGCGCGTCAGGTCTGATATCGGGTACGAGCGTGCAGCACGTCCGCGAGGTGCGTGATCGACCATTCTTCCAGCGCCCGTAACGGGGCCCGCAGGCTGTGCCCGGCCTCGGTGAGCCGGTACTCCACCCGCGCCGGAACCTCCGCGTAGACCGTGCGCGTCACGAGCCCGTCCTCTTCCAGCGCCCGCAGGGTCTGGGTGAGCATCTTCTGCGAGATCCCTTCGATCCGGCGACGCAGCTCGGAGAACCGGAAGCTCTCATCTCCCAGAGCTCCGACGATCAGTACCGTCCACTTGTCACCGATCCGATCGAGGATGCGTCGCGTCGGACACCCCTGCTCGTACGGATTCCCGCGCTCCACCCCCGTCAGCCTCCTGGTTACCACGAAGTGCCTACTTCCCGAAGTATCCCTTGTCTCTTACAGTAACCAGGGTCTACTGATCACACAAGGGAATGGAGAATCACGCTGATGACTGCGATCACTGTCGTCGGAGGAACCGGGTATGCGGGAGCCGCGATCGTCACTGAGGCCGCGCGTCGCGGCCACACCGTCACGGCAATCAGTCGAACGGCACCCGAGAAGCCGGTCGAGGGCGTCAGATACATCACGGACGACCTCACCCAGTCCGTCCCCGACATCACGGGTGCCGAGGTCGTCGTCGCCGCGCTCTCACCGCGAGGGAGCAACGCGGGCAAGCTGCGCGACGCCTACCGTTCGCTCGCCCAGGCGGCCGCCGCCAGCGGCGCCCGGTTCGTCGCGATCGGAGGATTCAGCTCTCTCCGCCCGGCGGAGGGCGCCCCGCGATTCGCCGAGGGCGACGACGTCCCTCCGGAATTCGCTGCCGAAGCGCGGGAAATGAACGACATCCTGGCAGACCTCGCCACGGGCTCCGTCGACGTGGACTGGCTGTTCGTCAGCCCGGCCGCAGAGTTCGGCTCTGACACGCCCGGGGAAGCGCTCGGACGCTACCGCGTCTCAGCCGAGGTGGCGCTGTTCGACCAGGACGGGAAGTCCGCGATCAGCGGCGCTGACTTCGCCCGCGCCGTCCTTGATGAGATTGAAACGCCCACCCGACACCGGGCGCAGATCCACTTCACGTATTGACGTCCCCGGAGCCCTCAGCGAGGCCTGGCGGCGCCGTTCTGAGTGCCCGCCAGGCCTGCGGCGGAGTCGGCCATCCCGGCCTGGATCAGAGCGGTGACGTGGGCTTGTATGTCCGCCCAGTCGGGGTCTTGTCCGCCTGGGGCAAGCATCTCTCGCATCGCGTAGCCGTCGAGGAGCGCTGAGACGGCGATGGCAGTGGGCCGCGGGAGGATCTGCGCGAAAAGGTCGACCACCACGTCGCTCCAGGCTCGCGCGTGCTCCATGAGCGCGGGCCTGGATAGGGATGCCAGATACAGCTGGTAGTCGGCGCGGCGGACGTCGGTCAGTTCCTCCTCGGCACGGATGAGGCGCAGGACGCGTTCACGCGCCGGGAGTCCTTCCGAGGCGGCGAGATCGGCGCGGACGCGCTGCTGGAACGCGGCGATGTCTTCTTCGATCGCTTGTCCGAGCAGGTCCTCGATGGTCGAAAAGTAGTAGGTCGTCGATCCCAAGGGCACCCGGGCGTGTTCGGCGACCCGGCGGTGCGTGACTGCGACGACACCTTCGGCGCGGATGATCTCACGTGCGGCGCGGATGATGCGCTCTGGCCGCCCGGGGTCTCGGGGTCGTCTCTCGCGGGCAGCCATGGCGCCTATTCTCGCACCCAGCCGATGTCGAGCTGCTCTCGCGCGCCGGCGAACCGGTGCAGGTGGTCCGCCAAGGAGTCACAGTTCTCCTGCAACGCTCGTCCGCCGTCGGCGGTGACGCTGACCGTGAGGGTGGAGTCCGTCATCGCAACGCGCACCGTGCTGGCGGGCCAGCGCTCGGTGGCCGTGAAGACCATCGTCGCGGTCTTCTCTCCGTGCGTCACCTCATCGGCGTGGCGACCCCAATGGCTGACGAGCTGCTTTCCGAGTCGTTCCGCTCGCCGGGTTGCGATCCGCGCGGTTGCCGTCTGCGTCTGACTCATGCGCACTTCCATCCTGTAGTGTACTTGAGTACATATTAGGCTTGCCTCACCTGCCTGGCAATCGGTGGGACTGGTCATGGACGGAAGGATCGATGTGAAGACCATGAGTTCAAAGCTCGGAGTGGTGGGGGTGGCCGCGGCGCTGCTCGTTGTGTTGGCGGGGTGCTCCTCGTCGCCCGGTGAGACGGAGCCGTCAGCGAGCGGTGGGGGTGTGGCGACGGTGACCGTGCAGTCGCAGGTCGGTGGAGCGGTGGAGGTTCCCGTGAACCCAGAGCGTGTTGTCGTTCTGGATTCCACGATGGTCGAGACCCTCGCGGCTCTCGACGTGCCGCCGGGCGTCGTGGCGGGCGTGGTGAAGGACGGGCTGCAGGAGCTGACGCCACAGTACGCCGGCGAAGGCTCTGACCAGGTTGCGGATGTCGCCGGTGCGGAGTGGGGGCAGGTGGACCTGGAGGCGATCGAGGCGCTGGACCCGGACCTCATCATCGCCGGATGGCGGTTCTCCACCGAGGGCATCGACGGAATCACCGAGCTCGGTGCGCCGGTGATCGAGCTGAGCCCGGCGATGCACAATGCCGACTCGCTGCGGGAGAGCACCGAGACGCTCGGAGAGATCTTCGACAAGGAGGACGAAGCCGCCGAGCTCGTCGCGGACTTCGACGACGCCGCGGGCGCTGCGAAGTCCGCCATCGATGGGGAGAACGGGATCGTGGTGATGTCCACCGGTGGGGCCCTGTTCGGTTCCGGGCCGGGAGCGGAGTCCCGTCACGGGATCTTCTACGACACCTTCGGCCTGACGATCAACGACGCCTTGGGGCAGGCGGTCGCTGAGGGTGAGGCGCACGGCGCGGAGTTGAGCAGTGAGGCGCTGCTGTCGGCGAATCCGGACTGGATCATCGTGATCGACCGAGACGCCTCCTTCGGCGCAGAGGGCGACTTCACCCCGGCCGAGCAAGTCCTGGACAACGAGCTGATCGCGCAGACGAACGCGGCCAAGAACGGCCAGATCGTCTACCTGGACCCGGTGGAGTCCTACTTGGGCGAAGGCATCGTCTCCTACACGCACGCCGCACAGAAGATCGCCGACCAGGCCGGCTGACGGCCCTGCGGTGCTGGGGCGACCAGGTGCGGTCGCCCCAGCATCCGTCTGCGTCCGCAGGCCCAGCTCAGTTCTCTCGAAGGAAAGCGCCACGTTTCATGACATCTGACTCGACACATCAGTGGCAACACGCGATACGTCACCGGTGGCTGTTCCTGGCCGCCATCGGGTCCGTCGTGGTGCTCGCCGCCGTCAGTCTGTTCGTCGGGGTGTACGACGTGACTCTAGCGGGTCTGTGGGGTGACTCGGAGGCGTTGCAGGTGTTCCTCGCCTCCCGGGTCCCGCGTACGGCCGCGCTGGTGCTGGCCGGGGTGGCGATGAGCGTGGCCGGGTTGATCATGCAGCTGATCACGCAGAACAAGTTCGTCGAGCCCACCACCGCCGGTACCGTGCAGTTCGCCAGTCTCGGCATCTTGCTGGTCACGATCCTGTGGCCGGGCGCCCCGGTGTGGGCGCGGATGGTGATCGCCAGTGGGGCCGCGTTCGCGGGGACACTGGTCTTCCTGGCGTTCTTGCGCCGGGTCACCTTGCGGTCGGCGGTGATCGTCCCGCTGGTGGGGATCATGTTGGGAGCGGTGGTCGGCGCCGTGACGATGTATCTGGCGTTGCAGTTCCGGCTTTCTCAGATGCTCGCGAGCTGGCAGGCCGGGAGTTTCTCCGACATCCTCCGCGGACGGTACGAGCTGTTGTGGATCGTCGCTGGGTTGACCGTGGTGGCGTACATCGCTGCGGACCGGTTCTCTGTCGCCGGCCTCGGTGAGGACATCGCGACCAATGTCGGCGTGAACTACCGGCGGATCATGCTGCTCGGCACCGTGATCGTGGCCCTGGTATCAGGCGTCGTTGTCACCGTTGTCGGGTTCCTGCCGTTCCTCGGTCTCATCGTCCCGAACCTCGTCTCCCTCACACTCGGCGACAACGCCCGCCGTGGCCTGCCGTGGGTGGCGGTGGCCGGCGCGGGAATCGTGGTGGCGTGCGACATCCTCTCCCGCACGGTGCGTCCGCCTGCGGAAATCCCTGTCGGTACCATCCTCGGTGTCTTGGGGGCAGTGGTGTTCATCGTTCTGATCCTGCGACAGGACCGCCATGCCCACTAACACCGCGCCCACTTTGGCACCGCACCACCCACCCGCTCCCGAGGTGCCCCATATGCGACGTTTCTGGGTGCTCCTGAGCGTGTGTCTGACGGTCGCGGTCATGGCGATCGCGGGTCTGCTGTTCGTCGATATCCCCGGCAGCGTGGAGTTCGCCCTCTCACGTCGGATACCCGTCGTGATTGCGATGATCCTCGTTGCCGCCGCGGGAGCAGTGTCGACGGTCGTGTTTCACACGGTGACCGGCAACCGCATCCTCGCGCCGTCGATCATGGGATTCGAATCACTGTTCGTCCTCGCCCAGACCGCACTCGTGTTCTTCGCCGGCGCCGGGGGCCTGGCGGCGATCCCGCAGTTCAGCTCGCAGAAGTTCCTCACCGAAACGGCGATCATGGTTGTGTTCGCCACCGTCCTCTTCCGGTGGCTGTTCTCCGGACGGCGCACCAACCTTCATGTGCTGTTGCTCATCGGGGTCGTCTTCGGTGTCCTGTTCCAGAGCCTGACGGTGTTCATGCAACGCCTGCTGTCTCCGAACGAGTTCGACATCCTCCAGGCCCGCACCATCGGCGGGTTCACGAAAGTCACACCAGAGCTGCTGCCTTGGGCGGCCGTTCTTCTCGCTGTCTCGATCGCGGTTGTTTGGTCCCGCCGTCACCGCCTCGACGTCCTCGGCCTGGGCCGGGCCACCGCGATCGGTCTGGGCATCAACCACCGCCGCGAGGTCACACTGATGCTCGTGCTGATCTCGGTCATGGTCGCCACTTCCACCGCCCTGGTCGGGCCCATGACGTTCTTCGGGTTCCTTGTCGCCACCCTCGCCTACCAGGCCACCGGAACCACCCGGCACTCCCGCACCCTGCCCATGGCGTTCACCCTCGGCCTGCTCGCACTGACCGGAGGGCAGTTCGTGTTGAAAAACCTCGCCCCGGTGGGTGCTCTGTCGGTCCTCATCGAGTTCATCGGCGGCGTCGTGTTCCTGACCGTCCTGTTCCGAAAGCGCACCACCGCATGATCCGCACCCGCAACATCACCAAGACCTATGGCGCCAGCACGGTGCTGCACGACATCACCCTCACGATCCCTGCCGGAGGGATCACCTGCCTGGTCGGCCCGAACGGGGCAGGGAAGTCGACCCTGCTGTCGATCATCGCCCGCCTCACCCCATCCGACACCGGAACGGTCACGGTCGATGATCTCGACGTTTCCACGACCCGCAGCGAACTGCTCGCCACACGCCTCGCCGTGCTGCGGCAGGAAAACCACTTCACCGCCCGCGTCACCGTCCGTGAGCTCGTCGGCTTCGGGAGGTTCCCGCACTCCCGCGGCCGTCTCACCGCAGACGACCACGACCACGTCACCCGCGCGCTCGAGTTCCTCGACCTCACCCACCTCGGACACCGTTTCCTTGACCAGCTCTCCGGCGGGCAACGGCAACGCGCCTACGTGGCAATGGTCCTCGCCCAAGACACCGACTATGTCCTCCTCGACGAACCTCTCAACAACCTCGACATCTCCCACGCGGTCGCCATGATGCGCCAGCTCCGTCGCGCCGCGGACGAGCTCGGCAAGACCATCGTCATCGTCGTCCACGACATCAACTTCGCCTCCGCCTACGCCGACCACATCATCGCCATGGTCGACGGACGCATCGCCTACCACGGGCCGCCCGAGCACATCATGCGTCCCGGCCCCCTCCGCGACGTGTTCGCGGCCGACATCCACATTCACCACCACAACGGCCGTCCCTACGGCATCTACTACCGACCAGACAGCGCATGAACAACACCACCGCTACGCCCACAACACCTCAGCACGAGACTTCACCCGCACGCCCGTGGTGGGCAGCGAGTGTGCTTCTGGCGGCCACCGCACTGTCGCTGCTGACCTCGACCATCGTGAACGTGGCACTGCCCGCTATGCAACGCGACCTCGCGCTCTCCCCGGCTGCGGTGGCCTGGGCGGTGGCTGGCTGGGCGCTCGCCTACGCCATTCCTCTCATCCCCGCCGGAAGACTCGGCGACCGTATCGGGCATCGTCGGGTGTTCCTTGTAGGGATCACCCTGTTCACCCTCGCGAGCATCGCCTGCGCCCTCTCCCACACCGAATGGCAGCTCGTGGCAGCCCGAATCCTGCAGGGGGCCGCCGGCGGGGTGTTCTACCCGGCCATCGCCGCGCTGCTCAGCACGCTGTTCACCGGCAGAGACCGAGCACGCGCATTGGCGATCATGGGAGCCGTCATCGGAGTCGCGGCCGCTGTAGGCCCGCTGCTGGGCGGACTTATCCTGCAAGCACTCCCTGCTGACCAGGGGTGGCGCGCCGTTTTCCTGCTCAACCTGCCACTCGGTCTGATCATCTCCATCAGTGCTGCTCTGCTGCTGCGCGACATCAACCGAACCCCCAACAGGCAGCCGCAGGACCACATCGGTCTACTGCTGCTCACCCTGGGCCTGACCGGAATCCTGACACCCCTCATCATCGGGCAGGAACTCTCCTGGCCCCTCTGGGGATGGGGACTGCTCACTATCGGTATCCTCACCACGATCGGATTCCTCTTCTGGGAATCCCACCTCGACAGGCACGGCGGACTCGCCCTCCTCCCACCGCGGCTGCTTCGCCTCCCCAGGTTCTCTATCCCCGTCGCGATCAGCTTCGTCCAGTTCGCCGGATTCGTCTCCATCTTCTACGTCCTCGCACTCCTCTGGGAGACCGGGCTCGGCCACACACCCCTGGAGATGGGACTACTCACCCTCCCCGAAGCAATCGGCTCCATCATCGGATCGTGGGCCATCACCCGCATCATCGACCGCATCGGCATCCACAGCATCACCACAGGCTCCGCGCTCCTCGCCGCCGGGATGATCGGCATCTGGGCGACCCTCGCCTATACCCCGGCCGCCGAACTGACCGCCTGGACACTCGCGATCCCGCTCTTCATCACCGGACTCGGGACAGGGACCACGATGTCACCCATCCTGAACTACGCCATCGCCGCCGTTCCCGCCACCGACGCAGGCAGCGCCAGCGGCATCATCGCCACCGTCCAACGCCTCGGCAACGCCGTCGGTCTCGCCGCCGCAAGCGCTGTCTTCTTCACCACCCTCTCGCACGGGCCCGCGAGCGACGACCGGCAGTACGTCACTGCCGCCGCAGCAGGTCTCCTGCTGTGCGCCGGCCTCACCCTCATCGGGCTCCTCCTCGCCGCCGCTCTCTCAGCGATAAGCCACCACCACAACCACGCCGCGGAGCATCAATGACGCACACGCCCACACGAAACGAACGCTTCTTCCGACTCGCCTTCCGCACCACCGCGCTCATCGAAGGCATCAGCTGGCTCGGCATGCTCACCGCCCTCGCCATCAAATACCCCCTCCACGGCAGCCCCCTACCCGTCACCATCTGGGGGTGGGTGCACGGAATCGCATGGATCGCCTTCGTCCTCGCCTGCATCGCCGCCGCCATCCGCTTCCGATGGACCTGGTGGGCACTCCCGACCGGCATCATCGGCTCGACGCTCCCGTTCCTCACCATCCCCTTCGACCTCTGGATGGAAAGAACCGGGCGACTCTCGACAGCGAACCGACCCACCAACCGCGCACAAACAACGGCTCCTCACCCCCTCACCAAGGAAGGGTCATCAAAAGACGTGTCTACGAAGTGATTTCAAGCACATTCAATAGAGTCCTTGAGAAAGGACTCCCTGCGCGAATAGCGACTGTTGCCGTGTCACCCGCACATAGGAACAACGCGCGAGAACTGTGAGGGCAAGCGAATACCGCGATCCACATGAAGGGTCGCCGACGAGACCAGACAAGCCTGGCGTGGGGTTAACGAAACGCGACGCACGGATTTTGACGGCGATCGAAATCTCCCGCAGCGAAATGACCAGGCGAGTGATTTTTGCCGAGATAAGGATCCTGCACGTTCTTGAGGGCGCAGCTGAAATCTCGACGGCGCAGGGCCGGTACCGTCTCATGCCTGGCATGGCCTTGGCTCTAAGACCTGGTGAATGGTGCCAGATACGTCCGAGGCAATACGTCCGACTCTGGGCGGTGTACAGCGATGAACGCTTCTTGCGTGAACAGATGGCATGGTTCCTTCCCGACAAGACGCGGCTCCGCGCTGGCGTACATCCTCACGACTGGGACGGGAGCCCACTCGTTCTGCATCCTGGTTTGTCCACCCTGCGACGTGTCGAACCGATCTGGCGGCAGCTGAGCGTACTCGGCAACGGCACGAACTCACCGGAGGTGGTGGCAGTACGTACCGTGGAACTGTTCGCCGGTTGGGTAGGCCTTGTGACTCCCGCGTTCCTCGCGCCGGGTGTGGCCGCCAACTCAGATGGCACTGAGTCGAGCCAGGCAGGCGGGCTACTCACGTCGATCTCCTTGGCCGGACACGTGGGACGTGCAGTGCAGCTTCTGCGTGACCGCATGGCTGAGTCGTGGACGACTACGGTCCTCGCGCGTTCCGTCGCCGTCTCCCGTACTCACTTAGCCCGCCTGTTCGTTGCCTGTACCGGCTTTCCACCGATGCGTTACCTCACGGAGATACGGCTGACAGAGTTCACCCGGCTCATTGAAGAGACTGACTGGACTGTGGCACGTGCTGCGGGCGCAGTCGGCTGGCGCGATCCCCGGGTCGCCTCACGGTGGTTCTACCGCCGCTACGGCGTCACGCCATCGCAGTACCGCGCCAGCGGGCGTCCCGTAGAAGTACGCCAAGCAGACCCTCCGCGCTCACCGGCAGGCTGACTCGTCAAGCCCTTCGACTCGCCGTATGTCGCGTACTTCTCGTCGTGTGAACCCTGAGCACTTGCAGGACTTCGACTCTACGCCGCACTACAGGTAAACCGGATGAGACACGTCGGGTTCATCGTGGAGTCTGGCGGTCGTCACGCTCTGTTCCGTCTCGTTCCTGATCCTCCCGGCGCACCTCATGGTCGCAAGGGTCACCGGCGTGTGCCGTTGGCCTCGCCGGGAGGAGGTCACAGGTGGCGACGGACGAGGAGGCACGGGCTGCGCGGGATGCGAAGCTCGAACAGCTCCATGAGCGGCTGACGGCTGCCGTCGATCAGCTCGTCTCGGGCGATGACTGGAAGGGTGCGCTGGAGTTCGCCGCCCGGTTCCGGACGCGGTCGTTCCGCAACACGCTACTCATCTTCGCCCAGCATCTCGACGCCTACGAGCAGGGCCGTGTCACCGCGCCGGAGCCGTCCTATGTCGCGGGCTATAAGCAGTGGCAGACGCTGGGACGTCAGGTGGAGCGGGGCCAGCCCGGCTACATGATTTTCGCTCCGGTCACGGGCCGGTTCTCGTCCAGCAACCCGGCCGATCCCGAGTCCTGGCGACGGCTGGGCAGGTATGAGAAGCCCAGGCCCGGCGAAGTGGTGCGCTCCCGGATGGTCGGCGCGAAGCCCGCCTACGTCTGGGACGTCTCCCAGACCAGCGGCGATCCCGTGCCCGAGCGTCCCACCCCGACGTTGCTGAAGGGCCAAGCCCCCGAGGGTCTGTGGGATGGGCTGACAGCGCTGGTGGAGGCGGAGAGGTTCGCGGTGGTGCGCGTCGCGGATGAACGGGAAATTCATGGCGCGAACGGCCTGACCGACTACACGAACCGCACGGTCGCGGTGCGGACGAACATGGGCGATGCCGCTCAGGTGAAGACCCTCGCGCACGAGCTCGCGCATGTGAAGCTCCACGGCCCCGACAACCCCGATGCGACCGGGCATCGCGGGATAGGCGAGGTCGAGGCCGAGTCAGTGGCGCTGATGATCGGTGCCGCGCACGGCATGGACACCACCGCTTACACGATCCCGTACGTGTCCGGCGGGGACGGTGAAGGGTAAGGACCCGGCCGAGGTCGTGGAGGCCACCGGCGAGCGAGTCCGCAAGGCCGCCGGGGCGATCCTTGACGCGCTCGACACCGCGCAGGTTGGCACCGGGGACCCGCCGGGCCTGACCCGTGAGCCCGCCGCGACCTCACGCAGGGCGCGCTCGGAAAGAACCGCCCCGACGCCTGCCGATCCGGCACGTTCGCCTCGTGCCGCGGATGCCGCCTTGAGGAGCCTCTGATGAGCGTCGCCAGCGTCCTCGCCTCGCTCAACGGCCTGCGGCTGCCGCAGGCCGCAGCTCGTCTCGCGGCGACGGGGGTGCCGGTGTTTCCGTGCGTGCCTGGGGCGAAGAACCCGCTACTGAAGCCGGACGAGGAGCATCCGGAGTCCCGCCCTGGCGGCTTCCGGATGGCGACTACCGATGCCCGGCAGGTCGCGGCGTGGTGGCGTCGGTGGCCGTCTGCGAACATCGGCGTCCCGACCGGTACCGCATCCGGGGTCGATGTCGTCGATGTAGACCGCAAGCCCGGCGGCGACGGCTTCGCAGCGTTCGAGCGCGCCCGCCGTGCCGGGCTGGTGCCGGGATGGGTGGGCGTGGTGCGTTCCGCGTCGGGCGGGGCGCACTTCTACTTCCCTGCCGACCCTGATCGGCCGCAGCGATCCTGGGAGTCAGCGAATGCGCACGTGGACTTCCGTGGCGACGGCGGCTACATCATCGTCCCGCCCTCGACCATCGTCGCCGGGGCGCATCGCGGGCGCTACGAGCTCGTCGCACCCGCCACCGGAAAGATCGCCCCGGTCGACGCCGTGGCGCTGCGGGACTTCCTCGACCCGCGCCCCGAACCTGCCATGCAGCGGGCGCACGAACCGATCCGCTCGGAGGACGCGCAGCGGCTGGCGGCCTGGGTGGGGATGCGCGCGGAGGGCGAGCGCAATCGGAGCCTGTTCTGGGCCTCGTGCCGTCTGGCCGAGGCTGGCCTGTCGCTGTCGGAGATGGTCGATGCCCTCGCCCCGGCCGGCGAACGGGTCGGGCTGCCGCCACGTGAGGTCGAGACGACGATCCGCTCCGCCTACCGTTCCGTTCACGTCCAGCCCGCATCATCCAGCGTCGGAAAGGGCGATGCGTCGCGACGTGTGCCACGTCTTGCCGGGCAGGTGCTCTCATGAGCCCGCAGGCGCCGGCGCGGTCGCGGGGCGGTCGGGTCGCGGTGGCGACGGCGGTCGCCGGGACGGTGTTCATCGCGGCCGGCGCGTTCTGGCTCTCCTTCACCGCTCTGGCGGACCTTGCTCGGCGTTCCGGGATCGAGTCGGGGCAGGCGTGGGCGTGGCCGTTGATCGTGGACGGGATCATCGTCGTCGCAACCGTCGCTGTCGTCGCGCTCGCTCGGCAGCGGTCGGCCTGGTATCCGTGGGTGCTGCTCGCTGCGGGTGCGCTGGTTTCGGTGACGGCGAACGCGATCCATGCCGTCGTCGCCGCCGATGCCGATGTGCCCGGGGTGCTGGCGGCGTCGGTGGCGGCGGTGCCGCCGCTGGTGCTGCTTGCGATCACGCACCTCACCGTCATCCTCACCCGCCCGGCCTCCGAGCCCGTCCCGCCGCCCCTCGCTGACGAGGAGACGACCCTGGCGGGCTGTCTGCCCGAGTCACAGGCGGTCATCCCCGCTCCGGCGCCGGAGCGGACGCCGATGCGGGAGGTGGCGATGCGGTTGCGGGATGAGGCGGGCTGGTCGAACAAGGCGATCGCTCGGCACTTGGGCGTGCACCCCTCCACGGTGGGCCGCTGGTTCGCACGCCCCGAACTGACCGCGACTGCTGAGAGCGATGAGGAGCAACCATGAACGACCACCAGAAGGCGACCATCGTGTCCACCGCTACAAGCGGACACGGCCCGGTCGAGCACAACGCCGAACGTGCCGATGAGACTCCGCGTGAAAGCGAGGCGTCGGCGCTGGCCCGGCACCGCGACCCGTCGTTGACGGCGCAGTCGATCGGGAAGGACGCGGCGATGAGAGCGCGTGCTGGTGTGGAGTGGGTGCGTCCGACTGATCTGATGGCGTCGCGTTCGGCGCGGATGGCTGGGCGGGGTATCGATTTTCAGGCCGAGCTCGCCCGCCGCGCCCGCAGGGTGCCGGGCCAGGCGTACCGGGCGACCCGCGACGGGGCACGGTCGGGTGCGCGCTTCGTGAGCGAGCGGGCACGGAAACTGCCTCCCGTGACCGCGTTCGGGCGTGGTGGCGGGGAGCGGTTCTCATGGGTGTCGCGCTCCGGGATCGGGCTCGGGTAACCGCCATGCACGCCCCCAGCCCTACCCGCACGCCTGCTGGGGAGCGTGTGCGCACCTGCCTGTCAGGAGGTGCTCCCATGCAGACTGCATCAGACCGTGACAGGCGGAATCGTTTCGAGGACTCCGAGGCGCTGCGCGCCCTGCTGAACCGGCTCCATCAGGCGGGCCGCGGGGCGTGGCAGCGCGACCCGGAGGCGGCGGCGCTGATGAAGCACGCCGCGAACAAGTACGCCGCCCTCGCCCGCAAGCACGGCCTCGACCCCTGGGAAGCCGCCAGCGCCGCGTTCGAGGCGATGCGGGGAGCGGCGACCCGGCGCGCGGATGACCCGTGGGCGGTGGTGACACGGGCGGTGCAGGTGACCTGCACCGCCGAGGAACGCGGCAACGGACTGCTGTGCTCCGTCCACCAGGCCCGCCGTCCGAAGTACTCGGTGTTCCACGACGCCGAACGGTTCAGCGACCGCGAGAACCCCCTGCCTGACTACCACCCGGCATTCTGCTTCGACCCTTTCACCGACACCGACGAGCAGCAGGACGACGAAGTGCGTCTGGTGCGGGAGCGGGCGATGAACGTCACCGCCGCGATCGAGGACACGATCGCGTTCCTCTCGTGGGTCGGCTGGGAGCCCACGACAGCCCGGGCAGCGGTCGAGTACATCACCACCAGGTTGGCGGAGTCGCCGTCGCGGGCGTCGGCGTTCGAGGTGCTGCGCCGCGACCGGCAGGTCCGCGCGCTCCTGGACCTGCCGGGTGCGTCGTGGACGGCGCTGCTGCGGATCGTGCTCGGCAACCCCGACCCGACCCTCGCGCACACCAACGCCGGGCGCGGGATGCTCGTGCGGCTTCTGATCGGCCAGCCCCTGCGCGCCCTCCTCACCGACGACGACCTCGTGATCGCGGCCGGGCTCGCCGCCCCGCGCCTGGTAGGGGGCGAGCAGTCGTGAGCACGGTGCCGGCGGGACACATCGAGCTGGAGCGCGCGGTCGACTCCATCATCGTTGGGCGTCGGCACCGGCAAGATCACGGCGACCTCGCGCCCTTGGTGGAGTCGATCCGCCGCAACGGGCTGCTGCAGCCCATCACGATCACCCTCGACGGGCACCTGATCTGCGGGGCGCGGCGCCTGGCGGCGCTGAAACTGCTGGGCATCAAGACCGTGAACGTATGGGTACGGTCCGGGATCTCCGACCGGCTCGGGCAACTCCTCGCCGAACAAGACGAGAACGTCCTGCACAAGCCGCTCACTCAGCTCGAAGCCGCCGCCCTCTACCGCGAACTCAAGACCCTGCTTGCCGAAGACGCCGCCCGCCGCCAGGAGGCCACCCGGTTCCAGACGACCGCAGAAGACGCAGAAGACGGTGGTGCCAATTTGGCACCACCGCAGTTCGAGCAAGGCAAGGCTCGCGCTCAGGCTGCGCGGATGGTGACTGGCCGTGCCTCTTATACGACGTTGGAGCGCATCGGCCGGTTGGAGGACCTGGCCGCGGACGAATCGCAGCCGGAACCGGTACGGGCGCGTGCGGCGGAGGAGGTCGAGCGGATCAAGGCAGGCGGGAGCGTCTATCCCTCGCACCTGCGCGTGAATGCCGAACTGTCTCTGGCGGAGCTCGACCAGCTCGCCGCCGACCCGTCCCAGACCATCGAGGTGCGTCAGCAGGCACGGGTCGAAGCAGACACGGTGCGGGCGGCGGAGCAGGAGGCGAGGGCGGCGGAGCTGGAGCAGCTGGCAAAGTCCGCGCTCGCCCGCGTCAAAGCTGCCAAGGCGGCCGGGAAGAAGAAGCTGGCGCGGCCCGCGCTGACGGCGGTGAACACCGGGGAGCCGGTGCCGTTCCCGCTGACCGCGTTCCTGGCCACCTGGGACGACATGGCCGGATGGTGGACCCACTACGACCCCGCCGCCGTCGGCCCGGCGCTCACCGCTGAACAGTGGGAACGGTTCGAGGAGACCATCGCCGGGACCATCGCGTTCGCCGACGCCGCACGCGCGGCACGGCAGGACCGGGCCGCGCACATCGCCTGAACCCTGGTGACGGGTCGCGCACCTTTCTGGCAACCACGCATCCGTTGTTGCCGTCCGGGAAGGACCCCGTGCTCATGGACCCCGCCACGTCTGATGACCGTCGCCGTCGTCGCCTGCTGATCGCCGCCACCGCTGGCGGCCTCGCCCTGCTCCTGCTCGTCGGAGTCGGCATCTACGGCCTCGTCCGCGGCCCCGCCGCCCCGTCGGCCCCGACGCCGAGCGAACGGCCTTCCACCGCCGCGCCCGTGACACCGGCCCCGACACCGGGCGCCGAGCTGGAGCCGCTGGATCAGCACCTTGGGCCGGAAGCGTTCGCCCGAACAGTCGCTGAGGCGCTGTTCACCTGGGACACCACGACCGGGCTGTTGCCGTCGGACTATGCGCAGGTGCTCGCGGATGCCGCACACGGAAGCGAAGCCGACGCCTTCGTCGGTGATGTGCGGGCCTACCTGCCGACGAACGACGCCTGGGTGCAGCTACGCACCTACGCGACTCGGCAGTGGCTGACCATCGACGAGGTGTTCGTCCCGGAGGCGTGGGAGACCGCCGTCGATCAGGCCGCCCCCGGTCAGATACCCGATGGTGGGGTCGCGTACACGATCTCGGGGACACGGCACCGGGACGGCATCTGGGGCACCGACCCCGTCGAGGCATCCCGCCCGGTCTCCTTCACCGTGTTCCTCGTCTGCACACCGCCCACGCCCGCTCGCGGTGCCGGATCGGGCGAGTGCGAGGTGCTGCGACTCTCACAGCTCGACAACCCTCTCCGCTGAGCCGAGGCCGAGATGAAAAAGCTCGCGCTCCTCGCCCTCACCCTGCTGCTCCTCGGGCCTTCCACGGCGCTGCTGGGCGTCGCCACACTCGGCGGCACCTCTGCGACCGCCGCCGTCTGCACGCCCGGCTCACTCGCGGTCGGCCCGATCCCGGTCTCGCTGACCGCCACGACCCGTAACGGGGAGACGATCACGCTGAACCGGCAACAGCTCACCCACGCGGCGACGATCATCACGGTCGGCGGGCAGACGGCCGGTGTCGGCCGCGACGGAGTGCTGATCGCGCTGATGGCGGCGCTGACCGAGTCGACCCTGCGGATGCTCGCCAACACGAGCGCCTATCCCGAGTCGGCGGAGTACCCCAACGACGGCGAGGGTTCGGATCACGATTCGCTCGGCCTGTTTCAGATGCGCCCGGTCAGCGGGTGGGGCACGGTCGCGGAGCTCATGGACCCCACCTACCAGGCGCGGGCGTTCTACGGCGGCCCCACGGGCCCGAACTACCCGTCGCCGCGGGGCCTGCTCGACATCCCCGGCTGGCAGCAGATGGACCCCGGCGAGGCCGCCCAGGCCGTCGAGGTCAGCGCCTACCCCGACCGGTATCAGAACTACCAGCCGGTCGCCGAAGCGATCCTCACCGCCCTGACCCATCCCGCTCCTTCCGGCGACCGTGGCGGGGACGAGACACCCGTCGTCCCCGAGACGACGCGCATCGTGTTCCCGCTCCCCGAGGGCGCCTGGGTGCGCACCAGCCCGTTCGGATGGCGCAACGACCCGATCACCGGCGAACGCCGCTTCCACGCCGGCAGCGACTTCGCCGCCCCCGACGGCACCCCCATCTACGCCGTCGCCGATGGCGTCGTCGTGCGCGCCGGATACACCGACGCAGGCGGCGGGGTCATCGTCATCGAGCACACCGTCCACGGCGAGCCGGTCGCGTCGATGTACGTGCATATGTGGGCGCACGGCATCCACGTCGCAGAAGGCGACACCGTCACAGCGGGCCAGCACATCGGAGACGTCGGCTCCTCGGGACACTCCACCGGCCCTCACCTGCACCTGCAAATCCACCCCGGCGGCGCAGACGCCGACCCGGTGGACTCAGACGCCTGGCTCACCGACCACGGCGCCGAAGGCATCACCGGCGGCGACGCCACACCCGCTCTCTGCACGGCAGGAGGGGGTGCGTGATGGACGTGTTCCCCGACTTCGGCAGCGTCGGCGGCACAGCCAGCCTCCGCGAGATCGTCGGCGCGCTGCTCATGTTTGTCCTCGTCACCGCCGTGCTCATGCTCATCGTCTGCGCCATCACCTGGGCGATCGCCTCCTCCAACGGCAACTACCAGGCAGCGACCAAGGCGCGTACCGGCCTGTTCGTCTCGGTCGGCGCCGCGGCCCTCGCCGGCGCCGGGGTCGCGTGGCTCAACTTCCTGCTGGACGTCGGCACCCAGCTCTAGCGGCGTTGCCCCTGGGAGGCGAGAAGTTCTCTGGCACGTTCGGCCTCGGCATCCAGGAGATCGTCCGCATCTTCTATCTGCTCGATGGTCGCGAGTGCGTCGGTAAGGACGCTGCGCGCTTCGTGCACGTCGTGCGTATGCAGAAGGTCTCCCAGAACGATCATCGCCCGCACCCGCAGCACGCCGGCCGGAGTCGTGCTGAGCAGGCTCCGCAGGGTCGCCTCGGCGCCGGAGGTGTCACCGCGGTCCGCCTGCATCAGCGCCTTCTGAAACACCAGCTCACCGGTCACTCCGTTCAGCCTACGAGCAGAGCGCGGGCTTGAGGCCGGAGCCTGCGGGGGTCGCGGGGTGCACCTGACTGGTCGAGAACCCCGTCTCGACCAGTCAAGGGAGCACAACCGTGATCGACATCGACCCCAACAGCTCGGGCCTTCCGGGTATCGAGCAGCTGCGCATCATCGTCGGCGCCGTCATGACCGTCGGCCTCATCCTCAGCGTGTTGGCCCTGATCATCTCCGCGATCGTGTGGGGCTTCGGCGCCAACTCTTCCAACCCGCACCTCGCCAGCCGCGGGAAGGTCGGCGTCCTCGTCTCGTGCGGGGCGGCGATCATCTGCGGTGCCGCGGTGACGCTGGTGAACTTCTTCTGGGGCGTCGGGCAGGCCGTGTGATGACCACCCGGCATGGCTCCCGGCCGCGGGGGTGGCTGCGGTGAGCGTCTGCGATGTCCCGGTCATCTCCAACGTGTGCGATGCCGTCGGCGAGGGCACCGCCTCGCTGATCGCGGCGCCCTTCGATTGGCTCGGTCAGGCGATGGCGGGAGCTGCCGCGTGGTTGTTCGAGGCCGTCTGGACCGTGCTCGACACCACGACCCTCGTCGACGTCACCAGCGCCGAGTACATCGGCGTCTACAACGTGCTGTTCGGTGTCGCCGTGTTCATCATGCTCGTGTTCTTCTGCCTCCAGCTCATCATGGGCCTCATCCACCGCGACCCCACCGCCCTGTCCCGTGCCGCGCTCGGGCTCGCCAAGAGCGTGCTCGGCTCGTTCCTGGTCATCACGCTCACCGCCCTGCTGCTGGAGGTCACCGATCAGCTCGCGGTCGGGATCGTGCAGGCCACGGGCAACACGATGGAAGACATGGGGACCCAGACCGGGCTCCTCGCCGCAGGACTCGCCACCATCAACATCACAGCTCCCGGCGTCGGCGCGATCATCACGATCTTCCTCGCCGGGCTCGCCATCTCGGCGGCGGCGATCGTGTGGTTCTCGCTGCTGATCCGCAAAGCCCTCCTGCTGGTCGCCATCGTGTTCGGGCCGGTCGCGCTGGCCGGGGCGACGTGGGATGCGACCAAGGGCTGGTTCGCCAAGTGGGCGACCTTCGTCATCGCCCTCATCTTCTCCAAGCTCGTCCTCGTCGTGATCTTCCTCGTCGCCATCGGCCAGGTCTCCGCCCCCATCGAGGCCGACCTCGCCTCGATCAGCGATCCCATCGCGGGCGTCGTGCTGATGTTCATCGCCGCGTTCGCCCCGTACATCACCTACAAGTTCCTGTCCTTCGTCGGCTTCGACATGTACCACGCCATGTCCAGTGAGCAGGAGGCGAAGTCGGCGCTGAACCGGCCTATCCCGGTGCCGTCCGCTCCGAAGACGGACACGGCCAAGAAGGTGCTCGACGGAGGAACCCATTCCGGGGGCACGGCCCCGAGCGGGGGCGGTGGAGGCGGAGGCGGCCCGACGCCGCCACCGCCGGCCAGTTCTACTGCTGGTCCCGCCAGCGCGGGCGCCGGCACAGTAGGCACGGGAGTCGCCGCGTCTACGACCGGAGCAGGAGCCGGGGCGGGTGCTGGTGCAGGGGCGAGCGCAGGAGCCGGTGCTGCGGGTGCTGGCGCGGCCGCGGGACCCATTGGCGCGGCGGTGGTCGTTGGCGCCGCGGTGGTCAAGGGCGCGGCGACCGCCGGCCCCAAGGCCGGAGCCGCGATCGGCGGTGCCGCTGACAGCCAGGCGGGCGCCGCGTCGGAGCAGGCATCCCCGCCGCCGGTCCCGCCGTCGCAGGGCACCCCGCCGTCGCATCCCGCGTCCTCAACGCCGCCGACGTCCGCGCCGTCCTCAGCACCATCGTCCGGGCAGTCCACCGGCTCGGCGGAGTCCTCGCCGGCGCCGCGGCGCCGGTCGGACCCGCCGCCTCCGCCATCTTCCACGCCGACCGGGAAGGGGTGACCTGCGCATGTCTGCGAACTCGCATACGCACAGTGACTATCCGTTGGCTCCGGTGCAGTTCTCCCGGCTCACCAAGCGCGGGATCATGCTCGGCCTGTCCCTGCCGCAGCTCATCGTCCTCGCTGTCGCCGTGCTCACGGTCGTCTTCTCCCTCTACCTCGGCGGCGGTATGGCCTTCGCCTGGACCGCCCCGGTGTGGGCGACCTGCGCGCTGCTCGCGGTGATCCCCGCGGGCGGGCGGAAGGTGATCGAGTGGGTGCCCATCGTGGCCCGCTGGGTGGCGCGCACGTATCTGGGGCAGCTCATCTACCGGCGCCGCGTCATCAAACCGAGACCTGCCGGGACGCTCGCGCTTCCGGGTGACGCGGCACCGTTGCGGGAGTGGGAGGACCCCGAGACGGGCGCAGCGATGATCCACGACCCGCACGCGCAGACCCTCACCGCGATCCTCGGCGTCTCCCACCCCGCGTTCGTGCTCCTCGACCCCGGTGAGCAGCAGCGCCGCGTCTCCGGGTGGGGCCGTGTGCTCGCCGCAGCATGCCGTTCGGGGCGCATTGCTCGCATCCAGGTCTCCGAGCGGACCCTGCCGGACTCGGGAACAGGGCTGGCGGAGTGGTGGCGCACACACGGCACCGACGACGGCTCCTGGGCCGCGACCACCTACGCCGAGCTCATCGAGCGCGCCGGCCCCGCCGGGGAACGGCACGCGACCACGATCAGCCTGGCGCTGGACATGAAGGCCGCGACCCGGCAGATCAGGACCTCCGGTGGCGGGATGCGTGGCGCTGCCGCGGTGCTCCGGCAGGAGATGACCACGCTCACCACGGCGCTGCGCGCGGCAGAGCTCACCTCAACCGGGTGGCTCACACCGGGTGAGGTCGCCGTCATCCTCCGCGGCGCGTACGACCCGGCCGCCGCTCCCGCCTTGGAGCGGCACGGCGACCTCGGGCGGGACCTGGCGACCGCCGGTCCGGTGGCGGTGACCGAGACGTGGGACCGGCTGCGCTCCGACTCGGCGTTTCATGCGGTGTTGTGGATCAGCGAGTGGCCCCGCTCGCAGGTTTACCCAGGGTTCCTTGCCCCGCTCGTGCTCTCCAACGGCATCCTCCGCACGCTCGCCCTGCATTACACGCCGGTGCGGGCGGGCCAGGCCGCGCGGGATCTGCGGAAGAAGAAGACCGAGCTCATCTCCGACGCCGCGCAGCGGCGCAAGATCGGGCAGATCGAGGACGCCGCCACCAGCGCCGAGCTGGACGACGTGCTGCAACAGGAGGCGGACCTGACCGCCGGGCACGGCGTCCTGCGCGTCTCCGGCCTCGTGTCCGTCTCCGCCTCGACCGTCGATGAGCTCGACGCCGCGGTCGCCGCGGTCGAGCAGGCCGCGATCCAAGCCTCCTGCGAGACCCGGCGCCTCGTCGGCCAGCAAGCCCAGGCATTCACCGCCGCTGCGCTGCCGCTGTGCCGGTCGGTCTGACCCGGCGCACCTGCCCACCAACCATCCGACGCTTCTGTGAGGAGCAATGTTCATGCCTACCTTCGATGACCCTGTCGCGGACGCCACGGAAGCGTCCGCCCCGTTGCGGGGCTTGGCCCACGCGACCCGCCAGTTCGAGGACCCGGCCGACACCTTCCCGGTGATCGGTGACCTGCTGTCCGGTGTCCGGTCGCTGCGGCAGGTGCTCGATCAGCTCGCCGCCGCCCACATCGCCTCCCGCGCTCGCGCGCACGATGACGCCGGGAGCCAGGCAGCGGGTGCGACGTCGGCCCTCGCGGCTGCGGACGAGTTGCACCAGGCCGGCACGCTCCTGGACAGTGTGGAAGCGCGGCTGGATGCCGCCTCCCAGCACTCCGGCCGCATCGCCTGGCACCCCGCGCCCGCTGCCTCGGATGGGCCCGGGGTGCGGTGGATCAGCGTGGTGTTCCTGGAAGGTTCCGAGGCCGATGCGGTGCTGGATCTGATCGGCCGGGAGGGCACGGATGCGGCGATCGAGCATCTGGCCGGGTTCGACTACGGCGAGGAGGCCGTGCAGGCCGCGCTCGAGAACAGCTACGTCTATGACGACCCCCCACGCGGCACGCTCGACAAGGTCGCGACCCGAGACGTCTACACCCTCACCTACAACCCGTTCCTCGGGCACGTCTCGCTGCTGCGCGAGCACGGCGCCCTGCCTGACCCCGCACTCCTCGGCATCGACACCCCGACCCCTGCCGTCCAGAAACCGCCACCGCGGCCAGTCGGCAACGCCGTCGCCGCGGCGATCCAACGGGGTCCGGCGCCGCCCGCTGACAAGACGGACTGGTTCACCCGGCACCCCGGTGCTGCTTCCGCGCGAGGCCGGGGACTGGCGCTATGACCGGGCAGGATGAGGGCCGCCTGCATACCGCTGTGCTCGTCGGCCCCGAAGGCGAGCGACGCCGGGAGCGCAAGGCCCGCAAGCAGGCGGCGACCCGCATCGAGACCACGGCCCGCGCGGCACGGAAGGCTGAGGCGAAGGCCCGGTGGGAGGCGGAGCAGGCCGAACGACGCGCGACGACCTACCTGCCCGCCGCGGGTGAGCCGGGGCCGGCGGCGTTGCGCACGCCGGGCAGGTTCCGGCTTCCCAAGCACCAGGACACGAGCGCGACGTTGGCCGGGCAGTACCCGTTCCTCGCCGAAGGCGGCCTCGGGCCCGAGGGCATCTTCGTCGGCCAAGACCTCTACTCCGGCGGGTCGTTCGTCTACGACCCGTGGGTGCTCTACCGGCGCGGGATCATCACCGCCCCGAACGTCGTCCTGGCCGGCATCGTCGGCTCCGGCAAGTCGAGCCTGGCGAAGTCGCTCTACACGCGCTCGCTCCCGTTCGGACGGCGCGTCTACGTCCCCGGCGACCCGAAGGGCGAGCACACCGCCGTCGCCGAAGCCGTCGGCGGACGCGCGATCATCCTCGGCCACGGCCTGTCCAACCGCCTCAACCCTCTCGATGAGGGCCATAGGCCGTCCGCGGTGTCGGATGCGGAGTGGGCGATGCAGGTCGCCTCCCGCCGCCGCGACCTCATCGGCGCCCTCGCTGAGACCGTGCTGGACCGGGCGCTGTCCCCGTTGGAGCACACCGCCATCGACCTCGCCCTCCAAGACACGGTACGGAGCGCGGAGGTTCCGATCCTGCCGATGGTCGTCGACCGCATCCTTACCCCAACCTCGGCCGACGACACGGACGGGCGGCTCGCGGAAGACGGTCGGCTCGTCGGCCACGCCCTGCGCCGGCTCGTCGCGGGCGACCTCCAAGGACTGTTCGACGGCCCGTCCACGGTCCGGTTCGATCCGTCCCTGCCGATGGTGTCCCTCGACCTGTCCCGGGTCGCGGAGAACAGCACCTTGATCTCGGTGCTGATGACGTGCTCGTCGGCGTGGATGGAGTCGGCCCTGTCCGACCCGGCAGGCGGGCAACGTTGGGTGATCTACGACGAAGCCTGGCGACTCATGGCCTACCCGTCGCTGCTGCGCCGGATGGACGCCCAATGGAGGCTCGCCCGGCACTTCGGGATCGCGAACATGCTGATCTTCCACAAGCTCTCCGACCTCGACAACGTCGGCGACCAGGGCTCCGCGATGCGTGCCCTCGCATCGTCGCTGCTGGCGAACGCGGAGACCAGGATCGTCTACCGGCAGGAGGCCGACCAGCTCGGCTCTACCGCAACAGCGCTCGGCCTCACGGGCACTGAGCAGAAGCTGCTTCCCAGCCTGGGGACCGGGCAGGGGCTGTGGCGGATCAAGGACCGCTCCTTCGTCGTGCAGCACCAACTCCACCCCGCCGAGTTCGCCGCCTTCGACACCACGAGCCGCATGACCACAGAGACCGGGAAGTTCACCGCTGAGAATGACGAACCGTCAGCCTCGCTGACGGTTCCCGCCGCGGGCGGTGAGGCGTGATGGCCCGGCCCCGCTATAAGCGCACGATCATGCCCGCGTCTGTTCACCGTGACGAGGTCGAGGCTGTGCCGGTCGTTCTCCCGCTCGTGGTCATCACGATCACCGACGACGGACGCATGACGGTCACCGTCGACGGCGTGCCGTTCGAGCCGGAGCCGTTCGCGCCTCCGTGGCGACGGGAGGATTTCGCCCGCGTGCTCGACCAGCTCACCGACCTGCGCTGCTCGCCGGTGCGGGTCGAGGTGCGCGAGGCGGACGGCAGCACGTTCACCGACATCATCACCCCGAGCAGACGCCGCCGCTCCGAAACCGAGCCCGAACCCGCACCTGGGCCGCCGGCCGGGCGTGCGATGCCCGAACTCGTGACGCTCCACGGGGAGGGGTTCGTGCCGGGCGAGGACGTGGCGATCGCCGTCGTCATCGCCCACAGCGATGCCGCCCCGGACGGCACCATGCGCGGCCTGCTCAGCGCCGACCAGCTCACCGCGAGCCCGACCCGCGAGGTGATCCTGCTCGGCCGCGTCTCCGGAACGCTCACGATCGGGCACCCCGAATGACCACCCCGAGGCCGGCGGGGTCGCTCGGGGACGAGCTGAGCAACCTCGGCATCGGCCTCCTCATCGGCGCCGCCGCGCTCCTCGCCGGCATCCTCCGCGGCGCCGGCTCGGTCGCCGCGTGGATCACCGGCACCGGTCAGCCCGACGGCGGAGTCGAGGCCGGGCTTGGCGTGCTGCTCAACCCCGGCGACCCGGCGGAGGCACTCCGCGCACCCGGTCTGAACGTCGTGGCGTACTGGATCACCGCCGCCGTCCTCATCCTCGCCGCGGGTGCGGCTGGCTGGTGGGCGTGGCGGTTCTTCCGCGAGCACGGCCGCCAGGTCAAGAACGACCCCTACCGCATCGCCGGGATCGCCACCCGCTCCGAGGTCGCGAGGGCCGCGTCCGAGCCCGCGCTGCTGCGTCGGGCCGGGCATCTCCGGCCCTCGCTCGATCGGCCGCGCCCGGAGGACGTCGGCTACCGGATCGGCCAGTCGCGTGGCAAGGGGGTGTGGGCGTCCGTCGAAGACTCCATCCTGCTGATCGGCCCGCCCCGCTCCGGCAAGGGCGCGCACATCGTCATCAACGCCATCCTCGACGCGCCTGGCGCGGTCGTCACCACCTCGACCCGGCCGGACAATCTCACCGCGACGCTCCGCGCCCGTCAGCGAGTCGGGCCGGTCGCGGTGTTCGACCCCCAGCACCTGGCCGAAGGCGTCCCCGCAGGCATGCGGTGGTCACCCATCCGCGGGTGCGAGGACCCGCTGACCGCGATGATCCGCGCCACCGGCCTCGCCGCCGGCACCGGTCTGTCCGCTGGCGGCGTCGAAGGCGGAGGGTTCTGGGAAGGCAAGACCCGTACCGCCCTCCAAGCACTGCTTCACGCCGCCGCTCTCGACCGTCGCCCGCCGGGTGAGCTGTTCCGGTGGACGCTCGATCCGTCTGCTGCCGCAGACGCGGTGGCGATCCTGACCTCTCATCCGCACGCTGCGACGGGGTGGGCGGAGTCGTTGCAGGCGATGATCGATTCCGACCCGCGAACCCGAGACTCCATCTGGCAAGGCGTCTCTCTCGCCCTGGCCGCCCTCGCGGACCCGCGCGTGCTCGATGCCGTGTCGCCGCGGGAAGGTGAGGACTTCGACCCCGAAGCGTTCCTGCGCGCCAAGGGCACGCTCTACCTGCTGGCGACCGGCGCCGGCGCCAACAACAGCGCGGCGCTGGTGGCGGCGTTCGTGGAAGACGTCGTGGAAGCTGCCCGCCGCATCGCCGCCCGCAGCGCCGGCGCGCGACTCGACCCGCCGCTGCTGCTCGCCCTCGATGAGGTCGGCAACCTCGCCCCGTTGCCGTCACTGCCGACGTTGATGGCCGAAGGCGGCGGCACTGGGATCACGACGATGCCGGTGTTGCAGTCGCTCGCTCAGGCGCGGGAGAAGTGGTCGGAGAACGCCGCCGGCGCGATCTGGGACGCCTCAATTGTCAAGATCATTCTAGGCGGGGCGTCGAACTCGAGGGACCTGCACGACCTGACCACGCTCATCGGTGAACGCGACGAGGTGACCGACTCCACCACGGTCGGAGACCACGGCTCCCGCTCCGCACAACGCTCCATCCGCCGCGTCCCGATCATGCCGCCCGACACGATCCGCACCCTGCCGTTCGGGACCGCGCTCGTGCTGCTGCGCTCCGCACCGCCCATCGTCACGCGGATGAGGACCTGGAACGACCGCCCGGATGCGAAGGAACTGCGGGCCGACAGGGCTGGCATCGAGGCGCTGCTGCAACGCCGTCCGCTGGAGGAGCCGGGCGCACCTGCCTGACACAAGGGCGGCCCCGGCCGTGGAGCCGCCCATCGATGTCAGAAAGAGGACAGTCCGATGGCTCTCCACACGCAGGAATCCCTCTCCGGGTTCATCGCCTCCGACCCACAGCTCACCTACACCGAACGCGGCGACGCCCGCCTGTACGTCAAGATCGGCCAGGAACACTACCGCCGCGAGGACGACGGGTCGTTCACGCAGACCGAGACGACCTTCCACGACCTCGTCGCGTTCAAGAAGACCGCCGAACGCGCCCACGCTCGCCTCGCCAAGGGTGACAAGTTCGTCGCCGAGGGCTACGTCCGCGAGTACGACCGGACCACACCGGAGGGCGAGGTAATCAAGGCTGAGGAGTTCGTGGCGAAGAAGCTCGGCCACGACCTCGCCCGCACCCGCTACGAGGTCGACCGGACCCGCCGTCAGCCCGCCGTCGCGCAGGAGGCCGCGGGTCAGTTGGTCGATGCCGAGGCGCGCCGCGAAGCCAGCAGCACCGCACCAGCGCTCGGACTCTGACCGGCGGTGACCACAATGAACGAGAACGACACCGCCCCCGAGGCCGACGAGCCGGACCTGGACGAGCCGGACGAATTCGACGCACCCCTGCTGCCCGAGCCGCCGCACCCGATCAACTGGAACCTCCTGACGAGCGAGGAGGCTGAGGCCGAGTGGCTGGAGCTGAACAAGTGGGTCAACTGGGTCCGCACGACGTACGGTCTGCCCGCGTCGGTGGTGCCGCCGTTCTGGCACCGTCACCCCGAGCTCGTCTGGGAGCTCTCGGCCCTGCATCTGCACTGGCTGGCCGCCTACGACAGCGAGCAGAACGCCTCCGCACCGCTGGGCTGGCACCGTGACTTCGCCGATGCCCGCCAGCGGCTCAGGGATTGGGTCGCCGCCTGCGGCACCCGGCTCGACCGCGACCGGCCCACCCGACAGACCGTCTGGCCCGGCGAGGACCCGGCAGAGCCCGTCGAGGACCGGATCATCGCCAACCGCGACGAGGACTTCGTGCAGTTCGTCCTCGATGACGTCGCCGCCCGCAAGCAGGCCGAGGACGAGTTCTACGCCGGCCTCGATCCGAGGACCGGGGAGCTGCGCGACTGATGGGCACCTACGTCAAGAAGACCGACCGGCGCCGCTACGAGGACCGTTCGTTCTCCGTGCGTGCCGTGCATCGCGACGATGCTGACCTGCACAAGCTTGCCGAGGTGCTGATCCGGCTGACCTTGCAGGAGACCGGCCGCTCGCGTGCCGAGCGGCGCGCCGCTGCGATGCCGCAGACCTACCGCCCGTCCATCGCCTCTGTCGGCGGCGCAAGGTAGAATCAGTGACAAGCAAGCCTCGCGTCGACGGGGTGTTGTGGTCTCAAACCCCGCTCCGGCGGCCAGCGCTTACGTGGCCGTTCCGGCCTAGTCCTAAAGCCTCCGGGCTTCCTCTCACGATCAGCACCCCTCGGGCGTTCAGCCCGAGCGCGAGGGCCGACATTTCGGGAGAGCAGGCCCCCATGAGTACCGCGTTCATGCGCACCCCAGACCCGGTGTGCAGTCTCATCGACCCGCCCCAGGGCACCGCGCTCGCGGTGTCCTACCTGCGCGTCTCCACCAAGGAGCAGGCCGAGAAGGGCGGCACCGACGAAGGCTTCTCCATCCCCGCCCAGCGCGAAGCCAACCGCCGCAAGGCCGAACAGCTCGGCGCGGTCATCGTGGAGGAGTTCATCGACGCGGGCGAGTCCGCTCGCAAGGCCGACCGGCCCGAGCTGATGCGGATGATCCAGTACATCAAGCGGAACCGTGTCGCGTACTGCATCGTCCACAAGGTCGACCGGCTCGCCCGTAACCGCGCCGACGACGTGACCATTCACCTCGCGCTCCAAGAGGCAGGTGTCATGCTCGTCTCTGCGACGGAGAACATCGACGAGACCCCGAGCGGGATGCTGCTGCACGGCATCATGTCCACGATCGCGGAGTTCTACTCCCGCAACCTCGCCACCGAGGTCATCAAGGGCATGACGCAGAAAGCCGCTACCGGCGGCACGGTCGGCAAGGCACCCATCGGCTACCTCAACATCCGTTCCCGCGACGAGCTCGGCCGCGAAGTTCGCACGGTGCAGCTCGACCCCGACCGGGCACCGCTGATTGAGTGGGCGTACAAGGCATACGCCTCCGGGAACTGGACCGTCAGCCAGATCCACGACGAGCTGACGTCGCGAGGGCTGGTCAGCCTTCCCACCCCGAAGCGGCCGTCGAAACCGCTCGCCGTGTCCTCGGTACACCGGATGCTCACGAACCCCTACTACAAGGGCGACGTGATCTACCGCGGCGTCGCCTACAAGGGCGCGCATCAGCCGCTGGTCCCGGCAGAGGTCTGGTACCAGGTGCAGTCCGTACTCACCGCACACAAGAGCGCATCCGAGGCAACCCAGGTGCACGACCACTACCTCAAGGGCACGGTCTACTGCGGAGCCTGCGGGTCGCGGCTGATCGTGTCGAACGCGAAGAACCGGCACGGCAACGTCTACCCCTACTTCGTCTGCTCAGGGCGGCACTCCAAGCGGACCGACTGCACCCGGCAAGCCGTCCTCATCGAGGACGTCGAGCATCTGATCGAGGACTACTACCAGCGCGTCCAGCTCACCCCGGCCAGGCGCGAGGCGCTGGCCGGGATGTTGCACCACGAATTCGACCGGCTCATGTCCACCGAGGCCAACGAACTCGCCCAGCTCACCGCCAACCGCAACCGGCTGGAGCACGAGCAGGACCGGCTCATGCAGGCTCACTACGCCGACGCGATCCCGCTCGCCGTCCTCAAACGAGAGCAGGACCGCATCACGGGCGAGCTTGACCAGGTGAACCGTCGCCTGGACGCGCACCACGGCGAGTACACCGACGCCCGCGCGCACCTGGACGACGCCCTGAACCTGTTGGAGAACTGCGCCGACATCTACGCCCGCTGCGACGACGCCAACCGCCGCCTGTGCAACCAGGCGTTCTTCACCAAGGTCTACATCGAGGAGGATGACGAGCTGCGCGTCGAGAACAACCGACCCTTCGAGATGCTGCTCGACCCCGAAGTCAACGCGGACGCCCTCACCTGGGCCGCGAACGCCGACAAGGCCCGAACCACGGCCCTTGATGCTTCGGGCCAAGGTTCGAGCCTTGTGCGTTGGGTGCTCCCGGTGGGATTCGAACCCACACTGGGACGGGTTTAAGCCGTCTGCCTCTGCCGTTGGGCTACGGGAGCGTCGTGCAGTGTCAGGTGCGCACCACGACGTTGATGGGCTCCTCGCCCGCCGCGAGCGCACGCACCTGACGATGCACGACCTTCTCGATACGGGGGCGCATAGCGGAGGTCATTCCGCCGACGTGCGGAGTGATGATGACATTCTGGGCCGACCAGAGCGGGTGGTCGTCGGAGAGCGGCTCAGGATCGAACACATCGCTCGCGAAGCGGATCCGCGGCAACGCCCGCAGCACGGCATCGGTGTCGGCCACCTTGCCGCGCGCCACATTGACGACGATCGCGTCATCGGGCAGCGCCGCCAGGAAGTCGTCGTCGATGAGACCCGTGGTCTCATCGGTCAGCGGCACCGCCACGATCACGACATCGGCCCTCGGCAGCAGCTGGGGCAGCTCGCCGGTCGCGTGCACATGGCCGCGCTCATCGTCGCGCGCCGACCTACCGACCCGGATGAGCTCGCATCCGAAGCCGTCGAGCCGCTTGAGGACCTCGCGCCCGATGCCCCCGATGCCGAGCAGCAGCACGCGCTTGTCGTTGAGGCTCGAGGTCCAGGCCTTCGCCCACTCATGGCGAGACTGCTGCTCGCCGAAGAGATCCAAGCGGCGGGCCGAGGCCAAGGCCAGCGTCACCGCCAGCTCGGCGGTCGACTCCTCGTGCACCCCGACCGCATTGCAGAAGATCCCCCCGGCCGGCAGATAATCAGCCACACCGTCGAAGCCGAGCGACTGTCCCTGGATCACCCGGACCCTGCTGGTGTCCACTGCCGCCATCACCGACGGATCGAGGGTGTACGGCCAGACCACCAGGTCCAGATCGCCATCAGGTTGGGGCCCCTGGGTGTCCCAGACCAGCAGGTCCAGGCCCAGCCCCAGATCGTTGAGGCTGTCGAGCCAGCTCGCGTCCGGCACGCTCACGCGCATCGCCATCAGTCAGTCCCCTCTCTCCCCGTCACGGCACCCCATGCGATGCCATCGAGGATGTCATGTTCGCTCACGGTCAGTGTGTCGGTCGCCAGCGGAAGGAGCTCGATGAGCCGATCCAGGAGCAGCGCCCCGGCGCCGATAACGTCCGCCCGTCCCGGGTGCATGAACGGTAAGGCCCTCCGGTCCGCCACCGACATGGAGGCCAGCGACAGACAGGCCTCGCGGACATCGTCCACGTGCAGTCGAGCCCCGTGGATCGCCTCGGAGTCATAGGAGGCGAGGCCCAGCGAGTGCGCCGCGATAGTCGTGACGGTGCCCGCCACTCCCACGAAGAGATCAGCCGGGTCGAGGCATTCGACCGCCGGCACCACGAGGGCGTCGATCGCCGACATGCAGGCCGTGATCTCACCGACCGACGGTGGATCGCCCGGCAGATAGCGCTCGGTCAGACGCACCGAACCGATGTCCAAGGAGGTGGCGAACTGCACATCGGCGCCCTCCCCGACCACGATCTCGGTCGAACCTCCACCGAGATCGACGAGCAGTGTCCGGGCACCGTCCAGCTCGCGAGTGGCCCCGTCGAAGGAGGCTCGGGCCTCCCGATCCCCCGATAGGATCTCCGGCCGCACGCCGAGCACCGACTCGACCTGCGACGAGAACTCCTCGGCATTGGCGGCGTCCCGGACGGCCGAGGTGGCACAGAATCGGATCCTCGTGGCATCGAGCATCGCGATGAACTCGGCATACTCGCGGGTGGCGGCGAGGGTTCGATCGATGGCCTCGGGTGCCAACCGTCCCGAGACATCGACGCCCTGCCCGAGACGCACGATGCGCATCTCGCGCAACAGGTCGGTCTTGGCTCCCTCGTCCACATCGCAGACGAGCAGACGAATCGAATTGGTCCCGCAGTCGATGGCGGCGACGCGCTCCGGCATATCAACACCCTAGCGATGACCCGGGCCCCAGACAGCCGCCCCCTAGAGTGAGCTGGTGTCATCGCCGCAGACCCGAATCGTCACCGTGCTCTCCCTCGTGCAGGTCGTCGGCGGGATCGGCAACGGCGCGGGGCTGGCGATCGGCGCCCTGCTGATCGGCGACATCAGCGGCTCGGACGCCTGGGCGGGCACCGCCACCGTCGCGTTGACCCTGGGAGCGGCGCTCTTCACCATCCCGCTCTCGACACTCGCCGCCCGCAGCGGCCGGCGACCGGCCCTGACCACCGGATGGTGGCTGGGATCCGCGGGCGCTGCCCTCACCATCGCCGCCGCCGTCCTCGACTCGCTCCCGCTCGCTCTCGCCGGCCTGGTCCTCTTCGGCGCGAGCACGTCGGCCAATCTGCAGTCGCGGTTCGCGGCCGCCGACCGCGCCGAGCCCGACCAGGTCGGCCGGGCGATCTCGATCGTGGTCTGGTCGACCACCATCGGCGCCGTCACTGGCCCGAATCTCACCGGACCGGGGGCTGCCGTCGCTGGCTGGCTCGGCATCCCGCCGCTCTCGGGGCCGATGGTGTTCTCCTTCCTCGCCTACGGGCTCGCCGGTCTCGGCACCTTCCTCTTCTTGCGGCCCGAGCCGTTGATCCGCACCGCCTGGACCGGGCCGGGGCGAGGGGTGATCGCGCGGGCTCTGCCCCACGTGCGCGGCCGCGCCGCCGTCGCCGTCCTGACCGTCGCCATCGCGCACGCCATCATGGTCTCGGTGATGGCCCTGACGCCGGTGCACATGCAGGGGCACGGCGCCGCCCTGGAGATCATCGGCCTGACGATCAGCCTGCACATCGCCGGCATGTACGCCCTCTCCCCCGTCATGGGCTGGCTCACCGACCGGATCGGCGCCGACATCACGACCATCATCGGCATGGCGATCCTCGTGTCCGCGGCGGCCCTGGCGGGCACCGCCGGCCACTCCGAGCCGCAGATCACCGCGGGCCTGATCCTCCTGGGCATCGGGTGGTCGGCCTCGGTCATCGCCGGAGCGGCCCTGCTGACCCGCAGCGTGGATCGGGAGGTCCGTCCCCTCGTGCAGGGGTTCAGCGACCTGACGATGAATCTGTCCGGCGCCGCGGGCGGACTCGCGGCCGGGCTCATCGTCGCGACCCTCGGCTACGGTGCGCTCAACCTCGCGGCGGCCATGCTCACCATCCCGGTCGTCGCGGCTGTGCTCGCCTCGCGCCGGGCCTCCACTCCCACCAGCCAGCGGTAGGCGGCCAACCTCACCGGTCCGCTGGCGGTAGTCCAGCAACCTCATCGAGTCCGGATAACGTTGAGGGGCTACCTCCACGAGCAGGAAACGTTGATGACCTACCGCTGCCGGGCGGGTGGGGTGACGAGGAGCAGGTCACCGACCTCGCAGTTGAGCACATCGCAGATGGCGGTCAGGGTCGAGAAGCGGATCGCCTTCGCCCTGTCGTTCTTGAGAACCGACAGATTGACCACCGTGACGCCCACCAGCTCGGCCAGCCTGCTCAGCGTCATGCCGCGTTCCGCGAGCAGCTCGTCCAGGCGACAGTGCACCCGAGCCCCCTCATGGTCCGGCGGCATCAGACCAGACCTTCGGTGTCACGCTGCATCCGCTCACCGGCATGGAAGGCCGCCCCGAGCGCGCCGACCGCCATCGCCGCGAGGACCGCGTACCAGTCGAGGTGGAACTGCACCGACTCGTAGGCCGGTCGCGCCTCGATCTGAGCAAGGGCACCGTTGCTGGCCATGACCGTGAACAGCAGCGTGATCGCCCAGCCGAAAGCGATCACCATCGAGGTCGTGACGACCAGTCGCGTGTTGGTGCGGCTGAAGAACTCTCCCCGCAGCAGGTTGCGGCAGAGCAGCAGTACGCACACGGCCACCCCGATCACCGCGAGACTCGGCACGATCGCCGCACCCAATGCGGAGACATAGGACGCGACGGGCAGATCGCTCACGTGGACGGTGATCTCGTCGACCCCTGCCTCGATCGGTGCACCGTCGGGACCGATCGGCAGGTCGAAGGCCTCCCCGACCAACTGGACCCGGACCGGGACGTCGTCATTGGGCAGGATCTCCAGGAGGCTCATGACGATCGACCACACCGAGCCGAGCGCCACAGCGAGGCCGACGACGATCACCGCCCATAGATCGCTGCGCTGCGTTCCCCATGGTCCCTTATTCGTCACGACGACCTCCTTCATATCGTTTAACGATACTATCGTTGCGCGATATGGGTTAGCGGTCAAGCCGATCGCACGATGGGCATCCTGATCGCTCATCGACTAGCGTGTCGTCACGCATCATCGACGAGGAGGCGGATCGTGAGCGAGGTACGGCGCGAGGCGTGGGGCGGGCGGACCGCCTTCATCGTCGCGGCAGTCAGTTCGGCCATCGGGCTCGGCAATATCTGGCGCTTTCCCGGTGTCGCCTATGAGAACGGCGGGGGCGCCTTCCTCATCCCCTATCTGGTCGCCTTCCTCACCGCCGGCCTGCCGATCCTCTTCCTCGACTACTCGATCGGCCACCGCTTCAAGGCCGCTCCCCCGCTGGCCTTCAAGCGCCTGGACCGACGACTCGAGCCACTCGGCTGGTGGCAGGTGGCGGTCTGCTATGTCATCGCCATCTACTACGCCGTCGTCATCGCCTGGGCCCTGGCCTTCACCGTCTTTTCCGTCACGCGGGCGTGGGGCGACGACGCGGCCGGCTTCTTCTTCGACGACTTCCTCAACGCCGCCGACGCCGGATTCTCCCTGGACCTGGTCGCCAAGGTGCTGTGGCCCCTGCTCATCGTCTGGGTAGTGACCATCGCCGTGATGTCCCTCGGCATCCGTCGAGGGCTCGACCGCGCCAATCGCATCACCCTGCCGGTGCTCGTGGTCCTATTCGTCGCCATCGTCGCCTACGCGGTGACCCTCGACGGCGCCGCCGACGGCCTCAACGCCTTCTTCACTCCGAGCTGGGAGGCCCTGGGCGACCCCGCCGTCTGGATCGCGGCCTATGGGCACATCTTCTTCTCCTTCTCGATCGCCTTCGGCATCATGATCACCTACTCCTCGTACCTGCGACGTAAGGCCGATCTCACCGGGTCGGGCACGGTCGTGGCCTTCGGCAACTGCGGTTTCGAGATACTCGCGGGTATCGGAGTCTTCGCCACGCTCGGCTTCCTGGCCGCCCAGCAGTCGACCACGGTTCACGAGCTCGAGGGCATCTCGGGTGTCGGCCTGGCCTTCGTCACCTTCCCCACGCTGCTGACCGAGATGCCCGGAGGCGGCATCATCGGCGTGTTCTTCTTCGTCAGCCTGATGTTCGCCGGGTTTACCTCACTGTTGTCGATCCTGCAGGTGGTGTCCGGCGCGGTCCAGGACAAGACGGGATGGGCCCCTGCGAAGGCCGGCCTGGCCGTCGGCATCGCCGCGGCCGTCCCCTCGGTGCTGCTCTTCGCGACCACCACCGGCATCAACACCCTCGACGTCGTCGACGCCTTCATCAACAACATCGGCGTCGTCACCTCGGCCGTTCTGACGCTGCTCCTCGTGGCCTGGGTCGCGCGGTCCACACCACGTCTCGCCGCCCACCTGAATGCCGGCGGCAGCCTCCACGTCGGCCGGCTCTGGAGCATCATGATCCGCTTCGTCTCCCCGGCCATCCTCGCCGCGGTGCTGGTGACGGGCGCGTGGTCCTACGCCACGGAGGGCTACGGCGGCTTCCCCGGCTGGTACCTGGGCGTCGCCGGCTGGGGTGTCATCGCGGCCGTCGCCGTCTTCTCCTTCGCGATGAGCTACCGCCGTTACCGACGCGAAGACACCGAGGACTTCGTCCCCGACGACACCACCGACCTCGCCCGCGATGTCGAGACCGCACGCACCGCCAGCCGCAACGGAGGCGCCGCATGACCCCCACCGCCATCATCGTCATGGTCCTCGCGATCTCCTTCTTCTGGGGCGGCCTCGTCTGGAGCATCGTCAGGCTGCGCCGTCACCCGGATCTAGGGGACTGAGTGGTCCGAAGCGGTGGCTTCGAACCGCCACAGGCTGACTAGGGACACGACTCCTTCGGATCATTCTGTCCGCGTTCTCTGGGATCCACCGGCCTCACAGTGATATCACCGAGGACAGGGGGGCGGTCTGGGGGTTGGATGTTCGAGCGGAGTGGGCTGAGTCCCGACCTGGCTGCCGAGCGCCTGTGTAGTCTCCTCGCCGAGGAGGCCGAGGGTGCGACGCTGCTCATCGGGGAGCGCGGCCTCGGCAAGAGCCACGTGCTGGAGCACCTCGCGCGCGACCACGAGTCCGTGGTCGTCCGCGCGATGGTCTCCGAGCACAGCTTCGCCCTGTCCGGGATCGACGCCGTCGTCAGCGCCCTGCATCCCCAGATGGCGCACCAGCTCGGTCACCACCTGGCACTGCGCGACACCGGCGACGATGGCCGCTACACGGCCGCACATGACGTGATCGATCTCATCGGCGGCCTGCGCCTGAGGCCGACCCTCGTGCTGGTCGACGACCTGGACCTCATGGACGATCAGAGTCTCGCGATCCTGTCGATCCTGCTGGCCCATCTGACCGGGACCGCGCTGCGCGTGATCGCGTCGGTCACCCGGGTCCCCCCGGGCATGGAGGCGCTCCCCTCGATCCGGCTCGGCCCGCTCAGCGTCGAGGCCGCCGAACGGCTGCTGCACCTGTCCGGTCCGGTGGACCAGACGACCGGACGCCTGCTGCTGGACTACTCGGGTGGACATCCGGCCGTGCTGTCCCATCACCTCGGCGTCCTCGATGCCCACCAGCGGCAAGGACGCACTCCGCTGACCCTCCCGCTGCGCTGGCCCGCAGAACTCGGTGCCGTCGTCACGAGCAGCCTGGAGCGCTTCTCCGCGCCTGAGCGAGACGTGTTACTGACGGTGGCGCTGGCGGCGACCTGCCCGCTGGACGCAGTGCTGGATCTCGCCGGCGACGATGAACTCGTCGCCGAGCTGATTGACGAGCGAGCACTCAGCCGGCGCGGCGACGATGTGAGCGTGGAGGATCAGAACCTCCGGGCAGCGCTGCTGCGCCATTCGCCCCGAGCCGACCGGCTCGCCCGCCATAGCGAACTCGCCGGGCGGCTCCAGACCTCGTCCCCTGCTCTGGCGAGTTGGCACCGCAGCTTCCTCAGCTCGTCCCCCTCGTTGGCGACCGAGCTGTTCGAGGCTGCGGCCGATGCTGCAGAGCGCGGCGATATGAGGTTCGCCGTCGAACTCGCGGAGGCCGCCCACCATCGGCTGTCCCCGCAGGCGAACGACTCCGCCGACGCGCAGGCCCGACTCGTCTGGGCCTTGCAGTGCGCCGGCGAAAGCGCACTCGCCACCCGGTACACGCGCTGGGCCAGGTCGCAACGATTGAACGCCGAGGCCGGCCTCGCCCTGGCCGCCTCGGAGCTGACCACCTCGTTGGTCTCCGGTAGACGGCTGTACGACGAGGACATCGAGGCCTTGACGGTCCTGCATGGTGACGACTATCCCGAGGAGACCGCGCGGCTGAGCCTCATCCTCGCGGCCGGCCACCTGGCGCGCTTCGAACCCACTCCAGCCCGTGCCGCTCTGGCCACCAGCACCCGGCTCAGCTCCCACCCGCGCCTCGGGAAGATCGCCGAGGCGCTGGCCGACGTGGCCGACACTCTCGACGGACGCGCCGCAGGCGCCGCCGCCGTCCCGGACTCCGGCGAGCCGCCCGAGGCGCTCGTCATCCTCGCCCATGCCATGAGCCTGCGCGAGGAGTACGCGCTCGCGAGACGGCTGCTGACGAGGGTGCTCCACCATCCCAGCCTGAGTGAACGGTCGCTGGTCACCGTGACCCGTCTCATCGGCCTGCGTAATGAGCTCTCCGCCGGTGACTTCAGCGCCGCCCGGCGGGCCATCGAGCTGTGGTCGGTGGATCCTCCCTGGATCTGGCACGATTCCTCGACCGCGGCCCACGTCACCGCCTGGCACCATTACATCTCGGGCGATATCGCCGCGGCCCACGAGGCGATCGCCCGATGCCTGGAGCTGGCGGCAGTGGAGAGCCACACGGCCAACCGCGCCTATGCCCTGGCGCTGCGCGGGGCCATCCATCTGATGACCGGAGACCCGGAGTCGGCGCTCGCCGATCTGCGCGCGGTGACCGTGCTGAGCCACGATGTCCCCGCACCGAGCCTGCTGCGCCATTGGGCCGACTATGTGGAGTCCTGTGTGCTCACCGGACGCGCAAGCGAGGCCCGCCGGGCCGTGGTCTCGCTCGAACGACTACTCGCCCGCTTCCCGAGCCGCTGGGGCGACCACGTATTGGCCCGGGTCAAGGGATTGGTCTCCACAGAGGCCTCCGTGACCCTCCTGGCCGAGCACGTGACCTCCCTCGACGAGCCCGCATTGCACTCCTATGAGGGAGCCCGCAGTCTGGTGTGCCTCGCCGACCGTCAAGCCGAGGTGGGCCGTGTCGCCGAGGCGCAGCGTACCGCGGCGAATGCCGCGACGATCTTCGACGCCATTGGCGCCACCGGGTGGGCGGCGCATCTGCGCCTGCGCCCGTACCGCGAGCCGGCGCCGGAGGCCCCGGTGTCGCCGATCTCCGCACTGACCTCGGCCGAACAGGAGATCGTGCGGCTCGTGTGCGAGGGCCTGCGCAATCGCGACATCGCTCAACGTCTCTACGTCTCGGTGCGCACCGTCGAGCTCCGGCTCACCCACGTATACCGGGCCCTCGACGTCCGATCACGCACCGAGCTGACCGCCCTGTTCGCCGAGCATCACGACGCCGCCTGACCCTCGATCCTGCGCTCCGGACTCCTCCACACGCCGCTCGAGGGACGGGTGAGGGCATGTCCAAGGGCCCGTAGGCACAGCACCGCGTCCACCAGCCTCAGCACCGTGTACGCCGGGGCGAAGAGCAGGATCGCGGCGCGGCGCGTGACGACCGCGACGTAGACGGTCGTCACCGCGTCCACCACGATGATCCCGGCGACCGCGGCCATGAGGAGGTCCCCGGATGGCACGGCCAGCGATGACCAGGTCTCCACCCGCAGCAACCGGCCCAGGAGCAGCCCGGCCACCGCGGCCGCCACGACGAGGACGAGGACGCTGCTGAGCACCACCTCGAAGGCGAAGGTCAGCACCGAGGCCCAGAACACCCGCATCCGCGGCCGATGACGCCGCAGCGTCTGCCAGAAACCGAGATTCCAGCGTCCCACCTGCCGCGCGTAGTCCGCGAAGGTCGCCGGATCCTGAGTGTACGCCCTCGCCGACCACGGCTGGAAGGCGATGCGGCCGAGCGACCTGGCATGGATCTCGAAGGTCATGTTGTAGTCCTCGATGGCCAGACCCGGAGCGGCGATGTCCACCGAGTCGAGCACATCGGCGCGATACATGCTCGCGAACCCCGGCGCGATCGCGACGGCATCGAGGCCCCGTGCGGCCTGACCGTACTTGAGCAGCGTCTGGAACAGCACGTACAGACGTTCGCGATGCGCGACCAGCACCCGGGTCACCCAGCCCGCACGCGTCGGCCAGCGGGTCGAGGCGCGGCCGGCGACCGCCGCCACCGCTGGATCGTCGAACAGCGGCAGCCCGCTGTAGAGATAGTCCGCGCTGGGGACGGTGTCGGCGTCGAGGATCAGGATCACCGCGAAACGACGGGTCAGCGCGAAATGCCGCAGCGCGGCCACCAGCGCGCCGGCCTTGCCGTGGCTGGTCGCGAGCTCCACCACGTTCGCTCCGCGGGAGCGGACGATCTCACCGGTGCGGTCGGTCGAGGCGTCGGAGGCCACGAAGACGTGGCTCGCGGGCACCAGCTGGGTGGCCGCCGCGATCGTGTCGGCGATGACGGCCTCCTCATTGTGCGCGGCGATGAGGATGCCGACCTGGCCCGGACGGATGCGGGCCTGTCGGATCGGCAGCGGGTGGGTCCTGGCGAGCAGCCAGCGCACGGCGCCCACCCCGGTCCACAGCGTGGTGCTGAGTCCGGCGAAGAGGACGACCGTCGCGACGAAGACGACGACATCGTTCATCGCCCACCTCCCGTCCGGTCTGGGGCGCGCCCCCATGCTAGGGCCACTGCGACCCCCGCGAAAACGCAACGGACCGCAAGGTCTCCGACGGTTCCTTGCGGTCCTTTGCGGGGTCGTTGCGGGACCCCACAGCGTTCCGGGGATGCCGTTGACCGGGCCCCGGGCCCTCCCCGAGGTTGAGCCTCAGGCGGTGCTCGGCGACCCCATCCGCTCGACCGGGCGCCGCCGCCCGATCACTTTGCGTAGGAGAGACGACGATGAGCACATTGGACCTTCCCGAGCAGGGAGCCCTCACCCGCCGCCGCATCGGCCGCATCGAGGGGACGACTCGACCAGGAACCGTTTTCGACGCCGATGTCGCGATCGTGGGCCTCGGCTATGTGGGCCTCCCGACGGCGCTGGCCTATCACCACGCCGGGAGCCGGGTGGTGGCCCTCGACATCGCGAGCACTCGGCTGTCGGCGATCCGCGCCGGCGAGGTCGACCTCGTGCCCGATGACCACTCGCGGCTCCGCACCGCCCTCGCCGATCCTGACTTCGCCCTCGTCGACGATGTCTCCGCGCTGGCTCGCGCCCGGGCCGTCATCGTCTGCGTCCCGACCCCGGTCGATCGCTACCTCGTGCCGGACCTGAGCCTGTTGCGCGCCGCCTGCGCCTCCGTCGTCGCCCACGCGGTGCCCGGGCAGCTGCTGATGCTGACCTCGACGACCTATGTCGGCTGCACCGAGGACCTGCTGGTGCGCCCGCTGCTGCGCCGCGGCTTGGTCGCCGGCGACGACGTGCACGTCGCCTTCAGCGCCGAGCGCATCGACCCCGGCTCGGCGGGCGTCAAGACCGAGGCCGTGCCGCGCGTCGTCGCGGGTGCGACACCGGCCTGCACCCAGGCCGCCGCGGAGGTGCTGGCGTCCTACGCCGAGCGTGTGCACCGGGTGTCCTCCCTCGCCGTCGCCGAGATGACCAAACTGCTGGAGAACACCTTTCGTGCGGTCAACATCGCCCTGATCAACGAATTCGCCGATATCTGCCGCACGCTGGGCATGGAGGTCGGCGATGTGATCGACGCGGCGGCGACCAAGCCCTATGGCTATATGGCCTTCCGCCCGGGACCGGGTGTCGGCGGGCACTGCATCCCCTGCGACCCGCACTATCTGCTGTGGCAGCTGCGACGCGACCGCGTCGACGCCCCGATGATCAGCACCGCCATGCAGCAGATCGCCGCCCGGCCAGGACGCGTGGTCGACCGCATCCGCGACGTGCTGTCGACCCAGGGCAAGGGCCTCCCCGGTACCCGCGTCCTCGTCTCGGGGATCACCTACAAGCCCGATGTCGCCGACCTGCGCGAGTCCCCCGCGCTGGAGATCCTGCAGCGGCTGCTCGAAGCCGGCGCCGTGGTCGGCTACACCGATCCGTACGTCCCGGTGGCCACCCTCCCCGACGGCATCGAGCTGATCGGCCTGGACGAGCCCGATGCCTTCGAGCCGGAGGTCGTGCTCCTGCACACCGCGCACACCGGGGCCGACACCTCGTGGATCGGCGAGGCCCTCGTCGTGGATGCCACCTACGGCACCCGCGGCTTCGCGCACCGGGTGGCGCTGTGAGCACCGCGGGCCGCCGCTCGGTCATCACCGGCGGCGCGGGCTTCATCGGCAGCCATCTGACGGAGCATCTGCTCGACCGGGGCGACCACGTCATCGTGGTCGACGACTTCTCCACGGGACGACGCGAGAACCTCGCGGCCCTCGCGGAGCATCCCCGCCTGGAGGTCGTCGAGGGCTCGATCCTCGACCGCGACCTCCTCCGCGGGGCCATGGCCGGCGCCGACCGGGTCTTCCACCTGGCCGCCGCCGTAGGCGTGCACCTCATCATCGACGAACCTCTACGCAGCCTGCGCACGAACATCCACGGAACCGAGAACGTGGTCGATCTGGCGCATGAACTGGGGCTCACGATGCTGCTCGCTTCCACGAGCGAGGTGTACGGAAAGAACACCGCCGACCGGCTCGACGAGGGAGCCGACCGCATCCTGGGATCACCACTTCTCTCCCGGTGGACCTATGCTGCGGCGAAGGGCATCGACGAGGCCTACGCTCACGCCTACTGGTCGTCGCTCGGCCTGCCGGTCACCATCGTGCGGTTGTTCAACACCGTCGGGCCGCGGCAGACCGGCCGTTATGGCATGGTCCTGCCGCGGCTCGTCGGCCAGGCGCTGCGCGGCGAGCCGATGACGGTCTACGGGGACGGGCGTCAGACGCGCTGCTTCTCCTTCGTCGGGGACATCGTCCCGGCCCTCGTCGCGCTCGTCGAGAACCCCGCGACCCACGGGCTCGCCGTCAATCTCGGTGGCGCGGAGGAGATCTCCATCCTCGAGCTCGCCGAGCGCATCGCGAGGGTCACCGGATCGACGAGCCCGGTGCGGCTCGTGCCCTATGCCGATGCCTACGCGCCCGGCTATGAGGACATGCGCCGGCGGGTGCCGGACAACTCGCTGGCCGGCTCGCTCGTCGGCTTCATCCCCCGGACGGGGGTCGACGAGATCATCCGCCAGGTGGCCGAGCAGTCGGTCCGCGCCGACGCGCCGATCGCGAGTCGATGATGTGCGGGATCGTGGCGTGCTCCACGACCGGCCGAGCCGCACCCCGTCTGATCGAGGCGCTCACACGGCTGGAGTACCGGGGCTATGACTCGGCCGGGATCGCGGTGCCGGTCGCCGCGGGCATCGCCGAGACACTGCGATCGGTCGAGCGGGTGGAGGATCTCGGCCGCCGAGCCGCCGGCTGGCTTCCGGCCGGGACCGCCACGATGGGGCTGGGTCATACCCGCTGGGCGACCCACGGCGAGGTCTGCGTGACCAATGCGCATCCCCATCGCGACTGCTCGGGGCGCATCGCGGTCGTGCACAACGGCGTGCTGGAGGAGGTGACGGAGCTGCGCCGCGCCCTCGCGGATGCCGGTCACGAGATCGCCTCGCACACCGACTCCGAGCTGGTGGCGCACCTCGTCGAGGAGGCGCTGGGCGAGGAGGCCGACCTGCGCGCGGCCGTCGAACGGGTGGTCGGCGGATTGCGGGGGTCCTGGGCTCTCGTGGTCCTCGACGCCCGGGCGCGAGATCTGGTGGCGACCTGCCACGGCTCGCCGCTGGTCGTCGCCGAGGCCGCCGACGGGATCTTCGCCGCCAGCGATATCGGCGCGATCGCCCCTTGGGTGGAGCGGTATCACGTGGTCGAGGACGGCGACGTGGTGCAGCTGCGGGCCGGGCTGCCCTGGCATCGCGGCGGACTCTCCGTCGCTCCACCGCCCTCGGTCGCCTGCTCGGTCGGCGTCGCCGACCTGTCGCTGGGCCTCTATCCGGACTTCATGGCCAAGGAGATCGAACAGCAACCCGATGTGGCCGAGCAGCTGATCACCACCTGGTCGGGGTCGATCCTGCACGGGCTGTGGCCGTCGTTCTCGCTTCCGGTCCCCCGGCACGTGACGGTCGTCGGCTGCGGCACCTCGCTGAACGCCGGCCGGGTCGTGGCCGACCTCCTCGCCCGGCTCGGCTCGATCCCCTTCACCGCGGTCGAGGCGAGTGAGCTCACCTCGACCGTGACGGTCCCCGGCAGCCTGGCCCTCGTGCTCAGCCAGTCCGGTGAGACGGCCGATGTGCTCACGGCCCTCGATGTCCTGCACGAACGCGGACATGCGGTGGTCGCCCTCACCAACAACCCGCACTCGGCACTGGCCCGGCGTGCGGAGGCGGTCATGATCTGCCACGCCGGGCCCGAGATCGGTGTGGCGGCGACCAAGACCTTCGTCGCCCAGGTGCTCGGCGGCACCTGCGTCGTGTTGTCGCTCCTCGCCGGCAGCGGTGTCGTCGAGCAGCAACGGGCCCAACGGCTGATCCGCGATCTCGACCGGATCCCCGATGCCCTCGCGCAGGCGATCGGCGTGTCCCGCCGCACCGTGCCGCAGCTGCTCGATCCGCTCACCGGCGCCTCCGGGTACGTGTTCCTCGGCCGCGGAGCGGGACGGATCTACGCCGACGAGGGCGCGCTGAAGCTCAAGGAGCTCACGTACCGCTGGGCCGAGAGCCACGCGGCCGGCGAGCTCAAGCACGGCCCCCTGGCCCTCGTCGAGCGCGGCACCCCGGTCATCGTCGTCGACGACGGGAGCGCCCGGATGCGCGCCACGATCGCCGAGGTGACCGCCCGCGGGGCCTCGGTCACCTCGATCGGCGGCCACGGCACCACCGTGCCCGCGATGGTCGCCCCGCTGGCCGGCGCCGTGGACACCAGCGTCGACTGGCTGGGCCCCTTCGCCTCGGTCGTCGCCCTGCAGATCATCGCGCGCGAGCTCGCCGTCGCCTTGGGCCGCGATGTCGACAAGCCGCGCAATCTCGCCAAGTCGGTCACGGTCGAATAGGAGACCACCATGCCCAGCTCTCACGCCTCCCTCGCGCGGCCTCGCCGGACCCCCGCGCGTCTTCTCACCCTCGTGCTCGCGGCCTTCACGGCGATCGTCACCGCCTGGCTCGCCACCCCGACGCTGGAGCCGGCCGATGCGGCGCCGCGCACGATCATCAGCCTCACCTTCGATGACGGCAATGCCAACCAGCAGGCCGCGGTCGACCTGCTCGACAAGTACGGCATGAAGGGCACCTTCTACGTGGCCTCGGGCTACCTCGGCGCCCCCGAGTACTTCACGATGGACCAGGTCAAGGCGATCGCCGCCAAGGGTCACGAGATCGGCGGCCACACGGTCTCGCATCCCGATCTCACCGTCCTCTCGGCGGCTGAGGCGACCCGGCAGGTCTGCTATGACCGGGTGCGGCTGAGCGAGGCCGGCCTGACGATCCGCAGCTTCGCCTACCCCTTCGCCGCCGTGAACGACACCGCCAAGCAGGCGGTGATCGACTGCGGCTACAACAGCGCTCGCGGACTCGGCGACCTGGACATGACCCGCGGCAAGAACAAGATCAATGCCGAGTCCGTGCCCCCGCCGGATCCCTTCGAGCTGCGTGCACCACCGCAGGTCGAGACCTCGTGGAAGCTCGCCGATCTGAAGGGCATGGTCACGCGGGCCGAGCGCACGGGCGGCTGGGTGCCGATCACCTTCCACAATGTCTGCACCTCCGGCTGTGAGATCTCGGTGACCCCGAAGGTCTTCGAACAGTTCCTCAAGTGGCTGAAGCCCCGGGAGGCCCAGGGCACCGTGGTGCAGACCGTGGGCGACACGGTCGGCGGGGATGCGAAGCCCATCGTCCCGGGCCCGCCGATCGATCCGGTCCCGAGCGGCGGCAACGGCGTCGTCAACGGCGGGGCCGAGGAGGTCAATGCCGACGGCACTCCCCGATGCTGGATGCGCGGCGGGTACGGGGCCAACACCGCCGAGCACAGCACGGTCGCGGCCGCGCACACCGGCAGCAGGGCCACGCGGGTGACCGTGTCCGGCTACACCGACGGCGACGCGAAGTGGCTGCCTGCCTTCGACCTCGGCGAGTGCTCTCCCGGCGTCACGCCAGGGCACACCTACTCGCTGCGCAGCTGGTACACGTCCGATGCCGTGACCCAGTTCGCCGTCTACCTGCGCGATCCCGAGGGACGCTGGCACTACTGGACCTCCAGCCCGTGGTTCGCGGCCTCGTCCGCCTACACGCAGGCGGTCTGGACCACCCCCGAGATCCCGGCGGGCATGAGTGGCATCAGCTTCGGCCTCAACATGTTCTCGAACGGCACGATCACCACCGATGACCTCGAGATCTACGACACGGAGGACGCGCCGCCTCCCGGCGAGGCCGCCACCGACGCTCCCGCCCTCGCGGAGGCCCCGGCGGTCAGTGCGCAGGTCGAACCGCAAGGCGACCCCGAGGGGTGAGACGACGACACGTGATCGTGGCGGGCTCGGTGGCGGCGGCTCTGCTCGGCGGACTGCTGCTGACGAACCCGCCGCGGTCGCTCCTCGCCGACCCCGCCCCTGACGAACCGCCGGGCGTGTTCGCCGAGGCCGGCGAGCTCCCCCGGGACTACCCCTGGCACACCGAGATCATCGCGGCGACCTTCTGGGTCGGCGAGATCCTGGACCCCCTCGCCTCGGACGGATCGCAGCGGGTGTCCACCTACGACTCCCAGTGGATCGAGCGCTACGGGGGATGCGATGGGCAGCAGATCGGTCGCGAGTGCCGTACCGAGCAGCGGCACGCCGAGGACGGCTACTGGCCGCGCTCGATGGAGCCGCGGATGAATCCGTTCTACCTCGATCTGCCCTATGACGATGTCAACGACGAGCTCGGCTTCGCCTGGCGCGGTGAGGTGGTGCCATGGGCCCACGACCCCGACTACGCGGGTCTCGTCGACGATCCCGCCTTCAGCCTCATGAAGAACCGCTGGGTCGAGATCCGCCATGGCGATCGGACCTGCTTCGGGCAGATCGCGGACGCAGGGCCGGCGAACTACCACGACACCGCCTATGTCTTCGGCACCGACGACACGCCCCCGTCCACGACGAAGTTCCGTGGCGCCGGCATGGACGTGTCGCCCGCCCTGAACGCCTGCCTCGGCCTGGCCGGCCTCGACATGCTGCAGTCCAGGGTGGACTGGCGCTTCGTGGAGTCCGGCGACGTGCCCGACGGCCCCTGGACACGCCTGGTCGACGACGACCCCCGTGTCCGCTGACCTACCGCGCGGGCGAGCGCGACCTGGCTTGATTCAATACCCCATAGGGGTATAGCGTAGGCTCCATCACGCCGAACGAGAGGAGTCGACCATGAGCACGACCGAGTACCAGGTGACCGGGATGAGCTGCGGACACTGCGAGGGCGCCGTTCGCGAGGAGGTCTCGCAGGTTCCCGGCGTCACCGGGATCGAGGTCAGCGCCGCCACCGGCCGGCTGTCGGTCACCGCCGATCAGCCGGTCGAGGAGGCTGCGGTGATCGCCGCGGTCGACGAGGCCGGCTACCAAGCGGTTCGGGTCTGACGTGCGGGCCCCGGCACGTCTCGGCCTGTACGGCATCGGACTCGTCGCCCTATTCGCCGTGGCCTTCGCCGCCGCCGGCGCGGTCGTCCCCGACGATGCCGCGCGGGACTGGGCGCAGGACAGCGAGGGACACGGCGACCACGATGCCCCGGCGTCGCACGACGGCTCCGGCGCCCCCGAGACGGTGCCGGGACTCGGCCTCGCCCAGGACGGTTACCGCCTCGCCGATGTCACCTCGCCCGGCGCCGTCGGCGAGGAGGGTGAGCTGTCCCTCGTCGTCCTCGATCCGCAGGGCGACCCGGTGACCGACTTCGACGTGGAGCACGAGAAGGAGCTGCATCTGATCGTCGTCCGCGCCGACGGGCAGCTGTTCCGCCACGTCCACCCCGAGCGCGATGACGACGGCACCTGGTCCCTCCCCTGGGAGTGGACGGCCGGCGGCACCTACCGCGTGATCGCCGACTTCGTGCCCACCACGACCGGTGAAGGGCTCACGCTCTCGACCTCCGCGCAGGTCGCGGGCGACTACTCGCCCGTCTCCCCTCAGCCCGCCGGCACCGTCACCGTCGACGGCTTCGAGGTCCGGGTCGACGGGGAGCTGGTGCCCGGTGAGCCGACCGAGCTGACGATGACGGTCACCCGTGATGGAGAGCCGGTCACCGAGCTGGAGCCCTATCTCGGCGCCTTCGGCCACCTGGTGGCGCTGCGCGAGGGCGATCTCGCCTATCTGCACGTCCACCCCCACGGCGACGTCCCCGCGACCGGTGACACTTCCGGACCGGAGATCGGATTCGAGGCCACCGCGCCGACACCGGGGCGCTATCTGCTGTACCTGGACTTCCGCATCGGCGGCGAGGTGCGCACCGCACCCCTCGTGGTGGACACGACCACGGGCACCGACGGCCACGACGACGACCACGCGAACGGAGGCGACCATGAGCACTGACGAGATCGCCACGGCCACTGGCAGCATCGAGCTGCAGATCGGCGGCATGACCTGCGCCTCCTGCGCCAACCGGATCGAGAAGAAGCTCAACAAGCTCGACGGGGTCACCGCCAGCGTCAACTACGCCACCGAGAAGGCCAGCGTCACCGGGCCCGCCGATCTGGACCCGCAGCTGCTGATCGCCGAGGTGGAGAGGACCGGCTACACCGCCGCCCTCCCCGCTCCGCCCCGCGAGGACGACGATCCCGGCGAATCGCCGGAGGATGCCGAGCTGCGTGGCCTGCGCCAGCGGCTCATCGGCTCGGCCGTCCTCAGCGTGCCGGTCATCGCGATGGCGATGATCCCGGCCCTGCAGTTCGACTACTGGGGCTTCGCCTCCCTCGTGCTGGCCGCACCGGTCGTGGTGTGGGCGGGATGGCCGTTCCACCGGGCGGCGCTGCTGAACCTGCGTCACGGGGCCGCGACGATGGACACGCTGATCTCCGTCGGCACCAGCGCCGCGATGCTCTGGTCGATCATCGCGCTGTTCTTCGGCACCGCCGGCGAGCCCGGCGTGGTCCACCCCTTCGAGCTGACCATCTCGCGCACCGACGGGCTCGGCCACATCTATCTCGAGGTCGCCGCCGGCGTCATCACCTTCATCCTGATGGGTCGCTACTTCGAGAAGCGATCCAAGCGCCGTGCCGGTGCCGCGCTGCGGGCCTTGCTGGAACTCGGCGCCAAGGAGGTCTCGGTGCTCCGGGACGGGCGCGAGCAGCGCATACCGGTCGAGGAGCTGACCGTGGGCGACGAGTTCATCGTGCGCCCCGGTGAGAAGATCGCGACCGATGGCACGGTGGTGTCGGGCAGTTCGGCGATCGACGCCTCGATGCTGACCGGCGAGTCCGTGCCGGTGGAGGTGGGCGAGGGCGACACCGTCGCCGGGGCGACGGTCAACGCCGGCGGACGGCTGGTCGTCCGCGCCACCCGCGTCGGCTCCGACACCCAGCTCGCGCAGATGGCGCGACTGGTCGAGGACGCCCAGTCGGGCAAGGCCGACATCCAGCGACTCGCCGACCGTGTCTCGGGGGTCTTCGTCCCGATCGCGATCGCGATCGCCGTGGCCACCCTGGGCGCGTGGATCGGCGCCGGATTCCCGCTGTCAGCGGGCTTCACCGCCGCGGTCGCGGTGCTCATCATCGCCTGCCCCTGCGCCCTCGGCCTCGCGACGCCCACCGCGCTGTTGGTCGGAACGGGCCGCGGGGCGCAGATGGGCGTGCTCATCAAGGGCCCCGAGGTCCTGGAGTCCACCCGACGGGTCGACACGATCGTGCTGGACAAGACCGGCACGGTCACCGCCGGCACGATGACGCTCACCGAGGTGATCGCGGGCGAGGGAGTCGACCGCGCCGAGCTGCTGCGGCTGGCGGGTGCCGTCGAGGACGCCTCGGAGCATCCGATCGCCCAGGCCATCGCCGCGGGAGCCCGCGAGGAGCTCGGCGACCTCCCCGTCCCCGAGTCCTTCGAGAATCTCGAGGGCCGCGGCGTACAGGGCGTGGTCGACGGTCGTGCCGTCGTCGCCGGGCGTGAGGCATTGCTCGAGGACTGGTCGCAGCCGCTCGACGAGGGGCTGCGCCGCGCCAAGCGCGCCGCCGAGGACGAGGGCAAGACCGCGATCGCGATCGGCTGGGACGGTCGCGCCCGCGGCGTGCTGGTGGTCTCCGACGAGATCAAGCCCACGAGCGCCGAGGCGATCGCCCAGTTCACCGCACTGGGTCTGACGCCGGTGCTGCTCACCGGCGACAACCGGGCCGTCGCCGAGCAGGTCGCGGCAGAGGTCGGCATCGATCGGGTCATCGCCGAGGTCTACCCCGCGGACAAGGTCGACGTCATCACGCGCCTGCAGGGCGAGGGCAAGGTCGTGGCGATGGTCGGCGATGGCGTCAACGACGCCCCGGCGCTCGCTCAGGCCGATCTCGGCATGGCGATGGGCACCGGCACCGATGTCGCCATCGAGGCCGCCGACATCACCCTGGTGCGCGGCGACCTGAGGGCGGCTGCCGATGCGCTCCGCCTCGCCCGTCGCACGCTGCGCACGATCAAGACGAATCTGTTCTGGGCCTTCGCCTACAACACGGCCGCGATCCCGCTGGCCGCGCTGGGCCTGCTCAACCCGATGCTCGCCGGTGCCGCGATGGCGCTGTCCAGCGTCTTCGTCGTCAGCAACAGCCTGCGGCTGCGCACGTTCGCGGCCAGCGCCCGATAGGAGGTCTTCTCGTATGGCCACTCCCCACGACCAGCACACCGCGCACGACCACACCGAGCACGCCCCGCACACCCAGCACACCGGCCACGAGGGTCACGACCACCACGATCACGTCGGCCAGTTCCGTCGGCTGTTCTGGATCATGGTCGTCCTGGCCGTGCCCGTCGTCGGCTTCAACGCGATGTTCGCCGATCTCCTCGGCTACGACCTCGCCGATGCCGGCTGGGTGCGCTGGGTCTCCCCCGTGCTCGGCACCGTCATGTACCTGTGGGGTGGGCGCCCCTTCCTCACCGGCGGTGTGAGCGAGATCCGCTCCCGCCAGCCCGGCATGATGCTGCTCATCGCCCTGGCCATCACCGTGGCCTTCATCGCCTCGTGGGGATCGAGCCTGCACCTGCTGGATCACCAGCTCGACTTCTGGTGGGAGCTGGCGCTGCTGATCGTCATCATGCTGCTCGGCCACTGGATCGAGATGCGGTCGCTGGCGCAGACCACCTCAGCCCTCGACTCGCTGGCCGCGCTGCTGCCCGATGAGGCCGAACGCGTCGAGGGCGATGATGTCGTCACCGTCGCGCCCTCGGATCTCGTCGTCGGCGATGTGGTGCTCGTGCGGCCCGGCGCCGCGGTGCCCGCCGACGGACGGATCGTCGACGGCAGCGCCAGCATGGACGAGTCGATGGTCACCGGCGAGTCCGCCCCCGTGCGCAGGGAGACCGGGGAGCAGGTCGTCGCCGGCACCGTCGCCACCGACTCCGGACTGCGGGTCGAGGTCACCGCCATCGGCGACGACACCGCGCTGGCCGGCATCCAGAAGCTCGTCACGGACGCGCAGTCCTCGTCATCGCGAGCGCAGCGGATCGCCGACACCGCCGCCGCCTGGCTGTTCTGGTTCGCCCTCGGGTCGGCGGCCATCACGGCCGTGGTGTGGAGCCTGCTCGGCATGCCGGACTCGGCCGTGGTCCGCGCCATCACCGTGTTGGTCATCGCCTGCCCCCATGCTCTGGGCCTCGCCATCCCGCTGGTGGTCTCGATCGCCACCGAACGCGCGGCACGCGGCGGCGTGCTGGTCAAGGACCGTCTGGCGCTGGAGTCGATGCGCACGGTCGACTCCGTGCTCTTCGACAAGACCGGCACCCTCACCAAGGGCGAGCCGACCGTCACCGCCCTCGAGGGGGCGGCGGGACATCAGGCGGACGAGGTGCTGGCGCTGGCCGCGGCCGCCGAGTCCGGCAGCGAGCACCCGCTGGCCACCGCGATCGTCCGCGCCGCGGGCGACCGCGGGCTGGAGGTGCCCACGGCCCAGGGGTTCTCCTCGTCACCGGCCGTCGGGGTGGAGGCCACGGTCGACGGCCGCATCGTGCGCGTCGGCGGGCCCTATCTGCTCGACCAGCACGGCGCGGACGAGCTGACGGTGGCCGAGACCTGGCGCGAGGAGGGAGCGATCATCCTGCATGTGCTCGTGGAGGATGAGGTCATCGGCGCGTTGCGGCTCGCCGATGAGATCCGTCCCGAGTCACGTCAGGCCGTCGATGCGCTGCACGCGATCGGGGCGCAGGTCGTGATGATCACCGGCGACGCCCAGGCGGTCGCCGACCAGGTCGCCGGAGAGCTCGGCATCGACCGGGTCTACGCCGGAGTGCGTCCCGAGGACAAGGCCGCGACCGTGGCCGAGTTGCAGGACGAGGGACGCAAGGTCGCGATGGTCGGCGATGGCGTCAACGACGCCCCGGCGCTGGCGCAGGCCGATGTCGGCATCGCGATCGGCGCCGGCACCGATGTGGCGATCGGCTCGGCGGGCGTCGTGCTCGCCTCCTCCGATCCGCGCTCGGTGCTCTCGATCGTCGAGCTGTCCCGCGCCGCCTATCGCACGATGAAGCAGAACCTGTGGTGGGCCGCCGGCTACAACCTCATCTCCGTGCCGCTGGCCGCCGGGGTACTAGCCCCTATCGGCTTCGTGCTCCCGATGAGCGTCGGCGCTATCCTCATGTCGGCCTCCACGGTCGTCGTGGCACTCAACGCCCAGCTGCTGCGCCGGCTCGACCTGCGACCGCAGAGCAGCGCCGATGCCTTTCTCGCCTCCCCGCACCACTGACCGAAGGACAGCCCATGAGCACCGATCACGAGGCCACCCACGGCTATATCGACGACAAGGCCCGCTATCTCGCACGGCTCAAGCGCATCGAGGGCCAGGCCCGCGGCATCCACCGGATGATCGACGAGGATGTCTACTGCATCGACATCCTCACGCAGATCAGCGCCCTCACCAGCGCTCTGGAGAATGTCGCCCTCGGGCTGCTGGACGATCACCTCAAGCACTGCGTCGTGGACGCCGCGAAGGCCGGAGGGCCGGAGGCCGAGCAGAAGATCAAGGAGGCCTCGGCCGCCATCGCCCGTCTCGTGAAGTCCTGACGGGGCCTGCGCCGCCATCGCCCCAGCGGGAAGACGCGACCGGTGGAACGACCGATCCCACGGTCACCGTGGTCGCGGCGAGGAGCTGCCAGCTGCACCCCCGAAGGCGGCGGAGCCCATGTCAGAGGATCTCGCGCCGGACGGGCCGTACCCCGACGACGGTATGGACCAGGGCGGAGGCCTGAGCCGGGCCCCGGCAGGTGAGCTGGCGCGGCGGCGACATCGCGACGTCGATATCCACCTCGAAGAACTCCTCGGCTCCCCGGACGGCCACCTGCACGGTCCACCGGTCCCCGCTCCTGGAGGCCGCCAGGATCGAGTGGTCATGACGGCCTCCGGCACCCCGCGCTTCCAGAACGGCCGCGACCGCTACCTGCTCCACCGGGGCGAGATCGGTGTAGCCGCGCAGATGGCGAGCATTGATCCGGTCGGCAAGGTGTCCATCGATCACCTCGACCGCCGAGGCGGCACCGAGCCGGCCGTAGTAGACGCCATCGGGCACCACGAGGATATTAGCGGCGAACCGGTCGCCTCCGACATGCGTGCACTCCCACACGAGTTCCGGCCACCGCGCGCTCAAGGTCTCGGCGACCGGCCGGCCGCGGATGGCGCAGCAGACATCGTGCAGCCCGTGGGCGCAGACCAGGATCACGGGGTCGTCCTCGCTCGCGGCCGCGAGATCGTCGGGCTCATTCAGCACGCGCACGATCTCCAGCAGATCGCGCTCCTCACTCCAATCGCCCCACTGTTGCCGGGTGCTCCCTTGTCCGGCGTGGTGGAGGACCGCCCAGCGTCCCGGACCTTCGCGATGACGACGTCCGTGTCGGCGGATCAGGACGATACGTGCCCTGCGCGCCTGCGCGGCGGCGAAGACGGCCGCGTGCACCTGCGGGTCGAGGTCGAGACCGTCGAACCCGTTGACGGGCCAGCCACCGCGGTACTCGATGAGGACCCAGTAGGCGCCCCGCGGCGCGGTGCCCGCCAGCGGATCCTCACGGTCGTCGGCGGCCTGAGCACAGAGGAACTGCTGCACGGTCTCAGGATCTCATCGAGCAGCGACCAGGACCCCGGCCCGTAGCAGCCGGCGGGAGAGCTCCGCACCGGTCTCCTCGCAGGAAAGCTCCTCGCCGCAGAGGAGCCGGTGGACGATGACGAGCTCGGGTTCGGTGAAGTCCAGCCAGCCGACGCGAGTCATCAACCGGGAGCCGTCGAAGGTCGAGTCCAGTCCACCGCGCCACCGCAGTATGGTGTCCGGCCGGAGTTCGGACAGGGTGTCCAACTGGGCCAGCGGGCCGAGTGGAGCGGGCCGCGCCTGTGAGCGGCGAGCCCGGTGGAAGGCCGGCCGCGGGTCGGCCGCCGCGAGGGCCTCGACGAACCGCTTCCGCACGAGGTCGACCGTGCTCTCGTCGAGCTGCTCGAGGCCCAGCGGGAGGCTCGCCCTCACCTCCGGATCGTCGCGGAGCATCGTGACCACGGCCTGGGCGAGCTGCTCGGCGACTGCGTGGCCGGTCCAGCTGTGGACGCCCAGGGTCAGGTGAAGGGAGACCTCGCCCTGGGCCGTGGCGGCGTGCAGCCAGCCGCGCGGCAGGTAGAGGACGTCGCCGGGCTCCAGCACGGCGTCGATGACCGGAGCGCGGCGGGCTGCCTCGGCGACCTGGGCGCGACGATCCGTCCAGGGCTGATCGCGCAGTGGATGGTCGATCACGGGTTCGTGGATGACCCAGCGCTTGGTCCCGCTGATCTGCAGCACGAAGACATCGTGCACGTCGTAGTGGTCGTCGAAGCCCTGGTTCTGCGGCGGGGTGACGTAGGCATTCGCCTGCACCGGGTGTCCGAGCTCTTCGCCCAGCCGCGAGGCGAAGGCACCGATCGGCTCCCAGGTTCGCTGCAGCGCTTGGAGCACGAGCGTGGCTCCGGCCTCGAAGTGCCGCCACAGCGCCGTGTCGTCGAGCTGATCGGCGATCGTCGCCCCCACGCCCGCCGGCGAGGTGAAGGATGAGGTGGGCAGCGTCTCGCCGTCCTTGGCCACTCGGAGGAAGGGGGATCGCAGGCCGCGCCGGGAGATCAGCTCATCGACCGCCGAGGCTGAGAAGAGATCGGAGAAATCGCTCACCCGCGGGGATAGCAGCGCTCGTCGGCCCCAGTACTCGTCGGCGAATTCCTGATGGGAGACGCTCACGAGCGATGCCAGTACTCCGGAGCCGTGTCCGGCCCCGGAGTACTGGTCGAGATCGGCTGCTGGACTCAAGAGCGCTCCGCGCCGCCATCAGCCCCGCCGTCGGCACCGCCATCGTGGACACCCGGCGTTCCCGCCGCGCCACCATCAGCGGGACCCTCAGCCCCGCCGTCGGCACCGCCATCGTGGACACCCGGCGTTCCCGCCGCGCCACCGTCGGCGGGACCCTCGGTCTCATTCGGATCATTCGGGTTACTCATGCATCCTCCTCAGTCGGGATCGGTGGTGAGGGCGGATCATGGTCCTGCGCGTCCTCACCTCTCCATGAGAACAGCACCGGCCCCCCGGCGCATGCCGAACGCGCGGCTCGGACCATGTCGCCAGTCGACTCTCCGACTGGCCAGCAGCGCGGCCGCGAAGAGGATCAGCATCGCCGCCAGCACCGCGACCGACCCGTGGCTCATCGCGCGACCTGCCGGACGACGGGGCTGCGTCCGACGGCCAACCAGATGCCGAACACGATGAGCCAGAGCGGGGCCAGGGTTCCGGGGATCCCCGGGACCCCGGTCGCGAACATGAAACTGCTGAGGAAGAGAGCCACGAGCAGGCTGAACCCGCCGAGCACCCGCGAGACGAGCCTTTCGGCGAAGGCCATCCAGACGACCGCGAGGATACCGATCAGGACCCCGAACCAGGGCATATAGGCGCCGAAGTCGGTGAGCATGTAGTAGACGAATACGCCGTTGTCGTCGTAGGTGCCCGCTTCCGCACCGAGGTAGTTGCCGAGCGCGCCCTTCCAGCCGTAGCCGAACAACGCGGCGGCGGCCGTGATCAGCACACCCGCGCCGAGGAGACGAGCCCCGACTGAGCTGCGTCGAGCGATGGTCGCACGCTGCCAGACGGCCCAGAAGATCAGCAGCGCGACGACGGACAGCAGCCCGGCCGTCCAGCCGAGCCGGCTGGCGACGTGGTCGAGGGTGCCCATATCGGCGGCCGTGACCGTGTAGTCCTCGCCGGTCGTCCATGCCTCGCGCTCCGCGGGGGGACGCACATCGAAGACGATCGTGCCGAGAAAGCCGAGCAGGCCGGCAAGGCTGGCCCACAGCGGCCAGAACACGATGCGTCGCTGGGGACGAGGAGGGACGGGCCCCAGAGCGGGGCGCTCCGGGGATGAGATGTGATCGGGAATGGCAGACATGATGGTTCGCTTTCGTTCGAGCAAGCGCGGCCAATCCGCGCCACCATCAGGCTCCTCGGCCCGGAGTCCCAGGCGACAGATGCCGATGTCCCCGATCCGTCCGGGACATCGGACACCCCGTCATGCGTCCTCGGTCCCGAACCCTGCCTCACGCGCCCGCACGATGAGCGAGCTGCGATCGGGCAGACCGAGCTTGGTGATGATGCCGTAGACGTAGTTGCGGACGGTCTTATTGGTGAGGACCAGCGTGCGAGCGATCGAGCCATTGTCGAGACCGCGAGCCACCAGGTCGAGCACCTCGGCCTCCCGCTCGGTGAGTTCGGGGAAGGGTCGTGAGGACGGACCGGTGCCGCGCAGGAAGGTCATCGCCCTCGAGGCGATATCGGCACCGAAGAGGATCTCCCCCTCGGCCACGGCGCGCACGGCGCGTTCGACCTCGGCCGGTGAGGCGACCTTGAGCAGATAGCCGCGGGCCCCGGCCGATATCGAGGCCACGAGCGAACGATCATCGCCGAGCATCGTCAGCACGAGCACGGCCACCTCGGGGTGCCGCCGCACGATGGCCGCCGTCGCGTCGATGCCGGATTGCCGTTCGCCGAGGTCGAGGTCCATCAGCACGACATCTGGCTGACGCGACCCGACCAGCTCGACGGCATCGGCGACAGTGGCGGCGTCGCCGACGACCTCGATGCGGTCCAAGGTCTCCAGCAGCGAGATGATGCCGCGCCGGAACAGCGGATGATCGTCGACCACAGCCACGGTGATGACGCGTTCGGGGTCCATCATCGTTCTCCTGTCCGCACGGCAGCCGTGCTGTCGCGCGCCGGGACGCTGACGATGACGGTAGTTCCGTCGCCGGAGTCGAATCGCACGTCACCCCCCAGATCCCGGGCCCGTTCGGCCATCGACCCCAGCCCGACACCGGGTGTGGCGGAGCCGTCCATTCCGTCGCCGTCGTCATGGACGACCAGTTCGATCCGGTCGCCCTCCGCGCGGACGCGCACCTCGATCAGGTTCGCACCGGCATGGCGGACGGCATTGGTCATCGCCTCCGCGGCGATGAGGTAGAGCGCCTGTTGGGTGGCGGCGGCCATCGGCACCGGATCGATCCGGATGTGGACGCGCCGGGTCGGCGAGTCGAACCGGAGGGCGAGCTCCCCGAGGGCTTCGGCGAGGGTCGAGTCCGCCAGTGGAGACGGCACGACGTCCTCGGCAAGGGAACTGACATCACGGACCTTGCGCCCCAGCTCATCGGAGAGCTCGCCGAGGAGACGTCCGGCCTTCTCGGGATCGCTGGAGACGAGGTTCTCGACCGCCGCGAGCCCGAAACCGATACCGGCGAGCGCCGGGCCGAGACCATCGTGCAGCTCACGGCGCACGGAGCGTCGCTCGGCGGCACGTAGCGCGACCAGATCGACACGCGCCTGCTCGAGCAGACGATGCGACTCGGCTAGCCGGATCGCCGTGGCCACCAGCCCCGCCACGTCCTCCAGCACCGATACGGTGCGCCGGTCGAGCCGCTGCCCGTCCGGAGGACGGACCACCAGGTCACCCACCCGTTCGGCGCCGCTGCGCACCGCGATGACGATCTGCTCTCCCGCCGCATGTCCCGTCGCGGCGCCCATCGAGGTCGTGCCCGAGAGGATCTCGACCGCACCGAGCCGCAGCACCCGTCGCAGGGCCTCGGCCAACTGCTGCAGGCCGGGCTCGCCCGGCTCGAGTTCACCGATGCGATCGCCGAGACGGGCGAGCAGGGCCGCCGGATCCGTGCCCTCCCCGTAGATGAGCTGATCGATGTGGCGCTGGAGCCACTGCCGTAGCGGCTGGACGGCCACCGCGATCAACAAGGGGGTGAGGAACCACAGAGCGGGAGAACCCGGCAGCAGGCGTTGCGGAGCGATGATGACGGCGAGGTAGAGGGCCACCGCGCTGATCGTCAGCAGGGACCACAGCACCAGCCGGCTCACCACCACCTCGATCCCCCACAGGCGCTGGCCGAGGACGACGACCAGGATCGCCGAGGGGTAGAGCACCTGGCCGACCGCTGGGGCAACCAGTCCGAATTCGATGGCCCACCGCGGAGGAGCGAGCCCCGCAGGCAGGACGAGTGCCAGATAGGAGAGGCTGAGGAAGAGGTGTCCGAGTGTCAGCCAGGCCAGCCCCGAGCGAGTCCTTCCGGTCGCCTGGTGCCAGCGCTGGAAGAGGATGAGGCAGGACACCGCCGAGAGGGCCAGCACCGCGATGGTCAGCACGGTGTAGAGCAGCGGGAGGACCTCCTGGACGGCCGCGATGCGCAGCGCCAGGGGGTTGCGAGGTGAGGGCACACTCTGCTGGATCACCGAGACGACGAAGGCGAGAGCGGCACCCACCCCGCAGACGGCGACGAGCACCCGCTGGAACACCGGAAGCTGCTCGCGGGTGACCAGCAATGGGAGGACCGCCGTCATGAACGTGCCTGGGACATACCCCCAACCGGCAGCAAAGGCGAGCAGACCCCATGCCGGGAGCCCGGGGTGGACGGCCCCGAGGGCACCCCATTGGACGCCGAGGGCGGCGATCCCCGAACCGACGGCGTGGACCGCGAGGATCAGCCCCACCGGGTGCGGTCGTCGGGCGAGAATGATCGCGCTGACAGGCCCGTACACAAAGGCGACGGTCACACCGATCGTGCCGAAGCTCGCCCGGATCTCCGCTGGCGCTTGGGACAGGAAGACGCCGGGGATCGGCTGACCGTCGGTGCCGGCGAACCAGCGCAGCGCCACCGCCGCGCCCGCGAGCGACCAGGACAGGCCCCAGACGGTGAGCGCTGCCACACGCCGGGCCATCATCGCGGCACCACGATGACGAGCGAGCGACCGGCCGCCGTCTCGGTGACAGTCCCTCCGATATCGGCCGCATGTCGATCGACCGCCAGCGTCAGCGCGGTCCAGATCGCCGGCTCGCAGGCCCCCTCGCCGAGATCGACCGTCACCAGCAGATCGTGGACCCGCGGTCGCACCTGGAGCGCGATACCTCGGACCTCGGGCGACCGTCGTGCTCGGGAGACCACCTCGGCGAGCAGCAGGTAGACACCGATCTGGGTGTGCGACTCGGCCACATCGGCACCGGCAGCCCGAAGGGTCACCGTGACGTCATCATCGCTGAACCGGCGGGCCAGATCAGTCAGGGCACCGTCCAGGTCACCGGCATCGAGGGCCGGGGGCAACATGCTGCGAGCGAGCCGGCGTACTACCTCGGCACGCTCGGCGACATCCCGGCGCAGCTCCGCCACGACGGGTCCGGCCTCGGCCGGACGGTCGGCGATCCGGCGGCGGGCGGCGGCCATGCCGTAGCCGATGCCGGCCAGGGAGGGGGCCAGATCGTCACGCAACTCGCGGTGCAGCATCCGACGCTCCTCGTAGCGGACGCCGAGCGTACGTCGTCGCATGGTCGCGACCTCCCGGTTACTGGCATCGAGGAGGACGGCGACCGCGATGAGCGGGTCGATCCGGCGCACCAGCGGAGCGACGATATGGTCGAGGATCCCCGCGTCGTCGCCGGTCAGCTCGATCGACCCGACTGTGCGCCCACCAGAGTGGAGCTGCTGGGTGATCGCGAAACGACCACCCCGGCCGGCCCGGGTACCGTCCTCGGCAGAGGTGCGGATCGTCACCGACGATAGCCCCCAGACGGCACGCAGGGACTCGGCCAGGCCACCGGTCCCGGGGCTGCTCCCGCCAGCCACCGAGATGCGTTCGCCGAGACGTTCCAGGACCACCCGGGCGTCGGCGCCCGGCCCGAGGTAGAGCCGGGTGGTGCGACGGCGCACGAATCCGAGCATCGAGCCGAAGACGAGCGCGAGGGCGCTCGCGGCACCGGCACCGGCCATCCAGCCGGGGGCACCGAGCCGGCTGAGGAGGGCACCGACGATGAGGTACAGGCTGATCGCGAAGGCCAGCGCCTGTATCCAGACCATGCTCGCGACGAGCCATCGCACCGATCCGTGGATGTGTCCCCGCATCGAGGCCGCGATGATGCCGGCCGGTAACAACCCCTGGGCGAGCACGAAGATGGCATCGGCCACGAGCCCCGCCCCGAGACCGAGCACCCGTACGTAGCTGAGGGTCATCAGCACTGCGCCGAGACCGAACCAGGCCAGCGCCTCGCGTCGATCCGGCGGCCCATGTCGCCATTGCCTTGCGATCGCGACCGCCGCGCAGAGGAATCCGAGAAGTGCCATGGCGAGCGATACGGCCTGGTGGCCGGCGTCGACCCCCGCCGCCCGGAGCGCCCACCAGGACAGATCGACGGCGATCGCGGACATACCGATGCCGACGCCGAGGTGCCATAGCGGACCGCGTGCCCGCACCAGCAGCCACGGCAGGATCGCGAGCGCCGCGATCTCGGGCTGTCGTGCCGCGGCGAGCAGGGTGAACAGCACCGGGTCGATGCCCGGACGGGTGCCGGGAAGCTCGCTGATCACCACGACGAGGGCGAGCCAGCCACTGCTGATCGCCAGCGCTCCCACGATGACGCCGATCCATCGGCGTCCGACGGAGAGCACGATCGCTGCGACGGGAGCGTAGACCACTGCGGTGACGACGACCCGCAGCACGATGGACCAGTCGTGGTCGGCGACGACCGCGACGAGGACGGCCGCCGCGGCGGGAGCCCAAGCGAACAGCACGAGGAGTGCACCGACCGCCCGCGGGGCCGGCGACGAGTGCTCGACTGCGTCCACTCGCCCAGTATCACGACATCCGGGCGCTGACGGCAGAGGCGAATGTCCTGAATCCGCCGCGCCGCACGCTCAGCTCACCTCCGTGTGATCGGGGGGTCCTCCCAGCCGACAAGATCGCCGATCTTCTGCGCGAGGGTCGTCGGGTCGAAGGGTTTGGCGATGACGCCCCGGACGGCCACCCCCGCCCACGGGGGATCCTCGTTGGCGAAGGTCGGGCGAGCCGTCAGCAGGACCACGGGGATCTCGGCCGTGACCGGATCCGCCAAGAGGATGCGGGCGGCATCGACACCATCCATCTCGGGCATCATCAGATCCATGAGGATCACCGAGGGCTGATGCTCTCGCGCGAGCTTGATCCCCGCGCGGGCCCGCTCGGCGGTGATGACTCTCCATCCGGCGAGTCGCGTCAGCGCGATCTCCGTGAGTGCGCGGATGCTGTCGTCGTCTTCTACGACGAGGGCGAGGGGTGGCGTCATCAGGCATCTCCGAGATCCGCAGGCCGGGACAGCGCGAGCCGCTGTCCCGATGGGTCAGCCTACCGACCCGAGCATCACACGGTCATTCCGCTCGATAGAGTCGCGCATGGACAATCAGCGTCGAGCCGGACGGTTCGTCGCGATGCGAGGAGGAGTTCCGTGTCGGACGTAGAACCTGCCGGAGGGCGCCTCCGGATCACCGTGCGCACGGCGACCGGCTCCGGGCGGACGCCGATATCAGCGTTCGACGACGCTCTACACGGAGCGAATGTCGCCGACTTCAACCTGATCTGCCTGTCCTCGGTCGTACCGCCGAGCACCGATGTGGTGATCAGCGACGAGCCTCTTCCCGCTGAGCACGGCGACAAGCTGTACTGCGTGCTCGCCACGGCCAACGCCGAGTTGCGGGGAGAGTCGGCCTGGGCCGGTCTCGGATGGGTCTACGACGAGGAGCTCGGTGGTCTCTTCGTCGAGCATCACAGCGGCAGCCAGGAGTCGGTCGAGGAACTGATCGACCTGTCCTTGCAGGACATGGCCCGGCGCCGTGGCCTGGACTTCGGCCCCCCACAGCGAATCGTGGTGGGCGCGCACTGCGTCGACAGTCCGGTGTGCGCGGTGGCCATCGCCACCTACGAAGTCGAGTCGTGGCAGACGGCGCGGAGAGTGACGGCATGACGCAGACAGCGGGGCGCCACGCGCCGGGCGTGCGGATCGAGCGGCGGACGGTGGTTCCCGCCGCGGAGGCCGAACAGCTTTACGCGCACTACGAGAACTCCTTCGGCCCTCTCCGCGAGGCGGCCGCCGCGCGGCATGTGGTGCCGCTGGAGGAGTTCATCGAGGAGATGGCCGATCCCCGGATCGACAAACTGGTGGCGCTCTCGGAGGCCGACGGCTCCTTCCTGGGCATGTCGACCCTCGCTCGCGATCTCGCGGCCGTGCCCTGGGCCAGCCCGGAGTTCTATCTGACCCGCTATCGCGAGCACGCCGAACGCGGCGCGGTCTGGTACCTCGGCTTCACGATGACGTTACCCGGTGAGCAGCGAAATGGCGTGTTCGCCACGATGCTCTCAGCGGTCGTGGAGGCGGCCCTGGCGGAGCGGGCGGTCGTGGGTTGGGATATGTGCGCGGCGAATGTCGGCGCGGGCTTCAATGAGGCCGTCAAGGCGCAGCTCGGCGGCGACGACGTGCCCGTGGCACAGGTGGACGTGCAGACCTACTTCAGCGCCGACTTCTCCGGCGAGCGCTGACGCGGGCCGTCACCGGGCGACCGGCAGGGTGAAGCGGAAGGTACTCCCCCGACCCGGCGTGCTCTCTGCCCACACCCGGCCGCCGAGCTGGGTGACGATGGCTCTGGTGATCGCCAGCCCGAGGCCGGTGCCGCCCTCGCGACGCGCATCTGACGAGTCGACCTGGCGGAATCTCTCGAAGATGTCCTCCAGCCGGTCGGCCGGGATGCCGCGTCCCTCGTCGGCGACGGCGAAGGTCACCTCGTCGTTCCCCGGCTCGGCGCTGATGCGCACCGTGCCGCCCGGTTCGGAGAACTTGATGGCATTGCCGACCAGGTTGCCCAGCACCTGGGCCACCCGGTCGGGATCGGCGATGACGCGGCCCCGGACATCGCCGACCTCGAGCACGATCCCGTCTCTGCGGGCGAGGGAGGCGAGCTCGGTCACACTCGCGTCGACCAAGGCGACGGCGGAATGCGGTCCGGCGTGCACGACGAAGTTCCCCGAGACGAGACGTTCGACGTCCAGGATGTCGTTGACGAGGCGTCCCAGTCTCTCGGCGCTCTCCTCGGCGCTCGCGGCGATCGTCTCGACCTCGGTGGGGAGGGCCCCGAGGGCTCCGCTGTTGATGAGACCGAGGCTTCCACGGATCGAGGTCAGTGGCGTGCGCAGCTCGTGGCTCACGACCGAGAGGAAGCGGTCCTTCATGCGTTCCACTTCGCGGCGGGCGGTGACATCGCGGAAGGCGACGACGGCACCGGTGACCTCCGAGGTCGCCGGGTCGACGATCGGGGAGGCCGCGATCTCGACGTCGACATGGGATCCGTCGCTGCGCACATAGACATCGTCCTCGCTGCGGGCGATGGTGGCATGCCGGATCGCCTCGGTCACATAGCACTCGTCGAGCGGGAAGGGGGTGCCGTCAGGTGCCGGGGCGTGGAAGAGCTCGTGCGGATGCGCCGATCCGATGACCCGGTCGTCGAGGCCGAGCATCTCTCGGGCGGAGCGGTTGATGACGGTGACCCGGCCGGTGACGTCGACGCCGTAGATGCCGTCCGCGACGCTGTCGAGCAGAGCACGTGTCTGCTCGGCCCAGTGCCGCAGGTCCGCCGTCTGGGCCGCGACGCGGTGCTCCAGGGTGAGCCGCAGCTCGTAGCTGTCCCGGCTGATCATCAGCTCCCGGCCGCAGGCGGCGGCGACGAGCACGACCCATAGGATGACCCGCCCCGGTGTCGTCGGTCCCCCGGAGTTGACCGTCTGCAGGACTCCGGCGGCCAGGAGCACCGCGAAGATCGTGACGGTACCGGCGATCTCGGCGGCCCGGGGACGGGCGATCGCGGACTTGCCGCGCCGGATCGGGGCCCAGGCGGCCAGCCCGATGATCGCGTATCCGCTGACCCACCCGAGATCGGTCCACGTGCCGAATAGGTAGCCGTCCTCGGCCTGCCGGATCGCGTAGTTCAGATCGCCCATCATGTAGAAGAGGTAGCCCGAGGCGATCAAGGCGAGCGGTAGCCGGTCGGCCGAGTTCGACCGCGCGAGCAGCAGAACGGCGATCGTGGCCACCACGACGTCCAGGACGGGGAGCACCAGAACCGTCAGGCCGCCGAAGCCACCGTTCGTGGTCAGCAGCAGATCGTCGTAGATGAGCGAGCTGGCGATGATGAGGACGGCGGACCCGGCTACGACACCGTCGAGTACGAGCACGGCGAGGCCCCGCCGCGAGCGGACCTCCGGGAAGAGCAATAGCGCGATGATCGACAGTATCAAGGCACTGGCGATGGTCAGATCGTTGAGCGGGATCGAGAGCCCAGCCGGTCCCCCCGAGGCGGCACCGATCAGATTGCCGGAGACGGCGACCAGAGCGGCGGTGCCGATCAGCTGCCACGCCCCGCGACGACGGCCGCGCGATCGCCGTGACCGCAGGAAGCAGCTGACGGCGGTCGCGACGCCGGCGAGCAGCAGTCCCACGGATGCCGCGACAGCCGCGATATCGGTCCCCGCTCTCAGCCGGAGAATGGCGGCGAGGAGCACGATCGCCGAGACCACGACGGTGGCCGCGCAGGCGAAGGTGCGGTACTCCGAGGGAAGGGCGGCGGTAGCCGGCTCTGAGCCGTTGATGGGGACGCTCCGATCGTGTCATAGCCGGGTCGATCCGTCGCGTGGACACAGACGCCGGCCCCCCGGTCATCACAGACGATAGCCAAGGTGGCGTTCATTCGGCGCTGGACCTGCCGGACGAGCCGAGACACCGTGATCGAATGCGCGGCCGGACCTCCGCTCAGGGGACCTCGATGCTGAGCGGTCTCGGTGGGAGCGTGGCCCATTCCTGGAGGTCCACCCGCCGTGTCCCGCAGACGGTGCACCGCACGTAGATAACGGATCCCGCTGAGGTGGCGTGCCGGGACTCCACGCTCCAGCCGTACTCGTGGACGTCGCCGGGGAGCGGGCTTCGCTCCTTGGAACTGTGCGCTGCTGCGGTCATGACTCAACGATGATGTAATGCCCTTATGCATCTCAACCCTTACGGCGAGTACGCGGTCCTCCTCGCCGCTTCACTGGCCAATGACTGGCCGAGTGACCGGGGCGGAATCGTCGCGCGGACCCGCGACTTCGGCATGACTGCGGAGTTCCCGGAGGATGCCGGCGACCACCGGCGACTGCGCCATGTCATCGACGGGTGGCTGACCGTGGTCGACGAGCCCGACCCTCACCAGCGGGCGCGCATCGTGAACGATCAGATGGCGACCGCCTCGGCCTACCCGCGCCTGACCGATCACCATGACGAGGGTTGGCATCTGCACTACCGCTCCGATGATGCGAGGTCACTGCCGCACGTGCTGTCCGCCGTCATCAGCGTCGGCACTGCCTTGCATCTGAGCACCCGCGGCATGCACCGCCTCCGCCGGTGCGCGGCCGGGGAGACTCCCGGAGACCCCTGCACCGCGGTGGTCGTGGACGTCACCCGCAATGGCCGGCAACGATACTGCTCCGTGCGCTGCGCCAACCGCGCCGCCGTCCGGCGGCACAGGACCCGAGGATTGACGACCGGCGAGTCCTGACGGCCCTTCATGGTCGATCTGCGGAACGATCGAGGCGCTGGGCCCATTCGATGAAGAGGCGCGTCTCCGCTGCACCCAGGATCTCCGGATGCGAGGCCGCGCGCTCGATGAGGTCGCGTACCCGCTGGGGGTCCCCTCCGTTGGCAGCGGCTCCCGTGATGGCGGCGATGACAGCTTCGCGGATCGACACTGATAAGGCGCGATCCTCATGGTCGAGCACGATCTGTCGCAGCGTGACCCCGACATTCGCGACCAGCACGTGGGCAGCCGCCTGCTCGGGTGCGACGACGAGGCGCCCCTGCTCATCGGCCTGCCGGGTGATCGAGCGCAGGATCTCGCTGGGTCGCGACTGTGCGGCCGGCGAGTAGCCGGGCCGGACAGTGCCGTACATGAGGGTGTAGAAGCCTGGATTCTCCAAGCCGAATGCGACATGGGCGTCCCAGCCGGCACGGATGTCCTGGATCGGATCTCCCGAAGACTCCGTCGATGCCTTCGCTTCGAGATACATGTCGAAGCCGCGCTCGATGACGGCCTCGATCAGACCCCGCTTGCTGCCGAAGAAGTGGTACAGCGTCGGCATCTTCACGCCGACGGAGGCACAGATCGCGCGCAGCGAGACATCCTCCCCCGGCGACGCGGCGATCATCTCCGCCGCAGCGTTCAAAAGCCGGGTACGTGTATCGAGGCGCGCTCCATCTGTCACACTGCTACATTAGCGTGTGTACCATCGATATATATCTACATCTCACCGGTAAGTTCCCAAGGAGCAAATATGTCTGACCACGACCTGACTGGAAAGAACGTTCTCATCGCCGGCGGCGGCAAGAATCTCGGCGGTCTCATCGCTCGCCAAGCCGCCGACGCGGGAGCGAATATCGCAATCCACTACAACTCCGAGGCGAGCCGCCCGGAAGCGGAAGAGACGCTCGCAGCAGTGGAGGCCACCGGCGCCCGCGGGGTGCTCCTGTCCGGCGACCTGACCGATCCGGCGAATGTCGAGCGGCTCTTCAACGATGCCGAAGCAGCACTGGGGGCCATCGATATCGCTGTGAACACCGCCGGCAAGGTGCTGCGCAAGCCGATCGTGGAGACCACGGAGGAGGAGTACGACGCGATGTTCGATATCAACTCCAAGGCGGCCTACTTCTTCATCAAGGAGGCCGGAAAGCACCTCACGGACGGCGGGAAGATCATCACGATCGTCACATCGCTGCTGGCCGCTTTCACCGACGGATACTCCACCTACGCCGGCGGCAAGTCACCGGTGGAGCACTTCACCCGGGCCGCGGCGAAGGAGTTCGCCGACCGGGGCATCTCTGTCACCGCGATCGCTCCTGGCCCGATGGACACGCCCTTCTTCTACGGCCAGGAAACCCCCGAGAGGGTCGAGTTCCACCAGTCCCAGGCGATGGGCAACCAGCTCACCCAGATCGCGGACATCGCCCCGATCGTCCGCTTCCTCGCTACCGAGGGATGGTGGATCACCGGACAGACGATCTTCGCCAACGGCGGCTACACCACCCGCTGAGACACCACGACGATCCAAGGAGCATGCACCATGGCAGACAACACCCTCCCAGAGCCCGTCGCCTCATTCATCGACGCTGTCAACCGACACGACGAGGCCGCCTTCCTCGACTCGTTCACCTCCGACGGAGTCGTGGACGACTGGGGGCGCACCTTCACCGGGCGTGAGCAGATCAAGGCTTGGAGCGACAAGGAGTTCATCGGCTCCCATGGGACGCTGACCGTCGAAGAGGTCACCACCGACAGCCCCGATACAGTCACCGTCACCGGAGACTGGCGCTCCCAGCACGCCAACGGACGCTCGATGTTCACCTTCACCATCGACGGGGACAAGCTCACCTCGATGACCATCCGCGAGGGTTAGAACCGAACCCTTCATCAATGACGAGCCCCCCGGCATGCTTTCGCAGGCCGGGGGTCTCATTCGCATTCGCATACGGTGGCGGGCACGATCATGGGTGCTCATGAGGGTTGAGCGGCTCGAGACCACCGGGGCTGGGGAAGCGGGCGAGCTACCCCTGCGGGTTCACGAGCACATTGTCCGCCTGCTCTCGCTCGAGCGGATCGCGCTGATCCCACTCGGGTTTGCGGAATTGGTAGAACAGCAGCGGCGGTGCCGCGAGCACGACGACCACGGCGCCCACCACGACCGGATACAGCGCCGGCGGCATGGCCGTAAATCCCGCGGGCGGGATGAAGCTCAGCACGAATGCGGCGGCACAGGACAGGAAGCCGACTCCGGCCACGAGCGGCATCCAGCGCACCCGATAGGTGCGCTTCACCTGCGGCCGTGTCTTACGCAGACGCAGCGCCGCCGCGAACATCATCATGTACATGATGAGGTAAAGCGCCGCAGCCATGTCGACCAGCGCGATGAACGCCGTATTCACATTCGGGATCAGGACGAATAGCAGCGCCAGCAGCGTGACGATGATGCCCTGAACCCCGAGGATTCCCGACTGCACGCCGGCCTTATTGCGTTTCTGCAAGAGCGGCGGCAGCAGGCCCGTGCGCGCCGCCGCGAGGAGGCCTCGCGAGGGCCCGGCGATCCAGGTGACCACTGAGGCGAACGCTCCTAGGGCGATCAGTGCGGAAATGATGGCGGTGGCCCAGGGCATATGCCAGGTGTCGAAGAAGGTCTGGAACGCCAGGTTGATGCCGTTCGTGAGGCCGAGTTGTGAGCTCGGCACCGCCACGGCAATCGCGAGGGTCGGCAGGACGAACACCCCGAGGATGAGGATCGACGCGATCAGCATCGACTTCGGGAAACCCCGACCCGGATCCTTCAGATCGTTCGCATGCACGGCGTTGACCTCCATGCCCGCGTAGGCGAGCACGTTGGACACGATCAACACGATGGCCGACAGGCCGGTGTGGGGTGGGATGAGGGCCTCCGGCGCGAGGCTCGTCTGGGACGGCTGTCCCGTCGTGAGCCACAGGACGCCGAGCACGATGAGCAGTGCGCCCGGCAGAATCGTGCCGAACAGGCCACTCCAGCTACCTACGTTCGCGAAGAGGTTTCCCCCGCGAAGCGCGATCAGCGTCGATCCCCAGTAGAGCACGAGGATCACGATCGCCGTGTAGAGCCCGGAGTTCGCGAGCCCCACATCCGCGAAGACGAAGGCGAGGCTGGCGGCGATGAACGCGATCTGTGTCGGGTACCACACCACGTTCTGAATCCATTGGAGCCAGATCGCCCCGAATCCCCAGCGACTGCCAAAGGCCTCGCGGACCCAGGTGAACACACCGCCCTTCCAACCGGTCGCGAGTTCGGCCGCGACGAGCGCGGTCGGCACCAGGAAGAGGATGGCGGGGATGACGAATAGCAACACGGAGGATAGGCCGTATCCGGCCATCGCGGGCAGGCTGCGCAGGCTCGCGACCACCACGACCGTGAGGATCGCCAGTTGGGTTACCCCGAGGAACTTCTTCGCCCCGGTGGCAGGACCGCCGATCGCGGGCCCGGGGTGCTCTTGTGTGAATGGGTGCGGTTTGACGTGTTCGGGAGACGGCGCGATCGTACCGTCCGCGCGGCGGGGTAGCTCCGACTCCGAATTCCCGGCCTGGCCGGGTGTGCGTGTCGCGCTCATGCTCTCAGTGGTGGAAGCCGACGCGGCTCGGGTCTTCGCCGAGCGATCCGCCATAGGTGTTCAGATGTTCGATGGAGCTCTTGATGTCGTTCACGAGGAACGACGCGAGGTCGTGACTGAGGCCGTTGCGCACGACGACGCGCTGCACCGTGATGTTCTCCAGGTGGTCCGGCATCGGGTAGGCAGGGATCAGCCAGCCCTTCATGCGCAGCCGATCGGACAGGTCGTAGAGGTTCCAGGTGCGGTGAGGATCGTCCTTGAGCCGCCAGGCGAACACAGGAATGTCCTCGGCCGCGTTCCACAGCTCGAAGTCGGGCATCTGCCCCACCTCGTGGGCGATGTACCGGGCGACGTCGATCGTCGCCTGCTGCACTCGCTGGTAACCCTCGAAGCCGAGCCGAAGGAACAGGTAGTACTGGAGCAACACCTGCGCCCCGGGGCGCGAGAAGTTGAGGGCGAAGGTGGGCATCGTGCCGCCGAGGTAGCTCACCTCGAAGATGAGGTCATCAGGCAGATCGCTCTTGTCGCGCCAGACGACCCAGCCGAGACCCGGATAGACGAGTCCGTACTTGTGGCCGGAGACGTTGATCGAAGCGACGCGGGGATTGCGGAAGTCCCATTCGAGTTCGGGCTGCAGGAACGGTGCGATCATCGCACCGGAAGCGCCGTCGACGTGGATGCGCAGATCGAGGCCCTGTTCGCGCTCGATCTCATCGAGCTTCGCGGCGATCTGCTGCACGGGCTCGAACATGCCGGTGTAGGTGACGCCGAGGATCGCGACGACGCCGATCGTGTTCTCGTCGACGTACTTCTCGAGCTCGAAGCCGTCGAACACCTTGTGTTCCTCGGTGATCGGCACGTAGCGGGGCTCGACATCGAAGTAATTGCAGAGCTTCTCCCAGCACACCTGCACGGCAGAGGACAGCACCAGGTTCGGGCGCTCGGTGGACTTCCCCGCGGCCCTGCGCTGATGCTGCCAGCGCCGCTTGAGTGCGAGCCCGCCGAGCATGCAGGCTTCCGACGAGCCGATCGTCGAGGTGCCGATGGAGTTCTCGGGGTCGGGAGCGTTCCACAGGTCGGCGAGGATGTGCCAGCAGCGCGACTCGAGCTCCGCGGTTGCCGGATACTCGTCTTTGTCGATCATGTTCTTGTCGGCGGCCTCCGCATACAACTTGTTCGCGTGGTCGTCCATCCAGGTGCCGACGAAGGTGGCGAGGTTCAAGCGAGCGTTGCCGTCGAGCATCGCCTCATCGTGCACGATCTGATAGGCCGTCTCCGGGAGCGCTTCGCCCTGCGGCATCCGGTATCGCGGAAGATGTGTGGCCTCACCGGGCCGGGCGAACACCGGGTTCAACTCAACGTCTTCGAAGATGCTGTCCCTGTCAGGGCTGAGATGAGGGCCAGAAACCATCGTTCATCATCCTTAGTTCTCGCGTCGTGTTAGAAGATGCAGGGGCAGCTTCAGAACGCAGAACATGCGGCGTTGAACCGCTCCTGCTGACGGCCCGGAAATGCTCCGTCGATCACGATTATAGTGATTCTTCGCAGTTGCGGAGCGCGGCTCGGGTGTGACCTTCGCGGGTTTACGGACACCGGTGTTGGAGCGAGAATCGCTTCGCCGGAGGTGTCTGGATGCCTACAGCAAAGCTGGAGGAGCTCCGTCGCGGGGGCGGTGGAGCTGGCGCGCTCTGGTGACAACCCGGTGGCGCAGATTGCGACGGGCCTGGGGATCAGCGAGTCGGGTCTACCTCGGTGGATGAACCAGGCCGAGGTCGAGAACGGTGAGCGTCCCGACTTGGGCAAAGACGAGCACGCTGAGTTGGTGCGCCTGCGTCGCGAGAATCGGGTCCGGGCGATGGAGATCGAGATCTTCAAGCGCGCCTCGTCCTCCTTCACCAAGGATCAACACACCACAGCCGTCCGGGAAACCGGTGACAGGTCATCATCTACCCCTACCTCATCTGCTCAGGACGGCACCGCAAAGCCACCGACTTCACCCGCAAGGCCATGCACGTCGACATCGTCGAACAGCTCATCATCAACCACTATGCGCGCGTTCGGTGCTTGGGCGTTACGAACGGGCCGAAATGGCGGCGCTCAGAGGGTACGGAGCCATGCGCGGATTCGACCACGCGCATTGGCGTAGGGGGACGAAGTGTTGAACGAGATCATGCGGCCCATCGTCCATTTCCCGTACCAGGGCTGGCCGTACAGTTCGGCATCAGAGTAGCCGTGGATCAGTTCGGTGATGGCGTCCTTCGCCTCGCGAAGTTGTCTACGCAGCTCATCCCAGGACTCCGTCTCGTGTTCGGCGTAGTAACGCTGGGCGAGGAGACCGAGCTCGTTCCATCTGATGCCTGGCGCGGGTAGTTCGTCGGGAAGCCCTTCGGCGCGACGCCGATGCCAAGTGAGGACCTGCTGGTTCCACCCGATGAGGTAGGCGAGCAGGTCTGATGGGCTCATCGACGTGTTCTTGACGTGCCCGTCGAGCACAGATTCCCGAACGGCGGCAAGAGGCACTCGGTCGAGATCACGTTCGAGCTGAGCGAAGGTCTTGTCGATTGCCGCGAGAAGCTCGGCCTTCGTTGTAGGAACAGGCATGCTGCCCTCAGTTCTGCTCGGGTTGAGCTGTCGTGCCCGCGTTTCGGATCTCACATACCACCCTACGGAACGGAGAGCCGAGCAGTGCCAACCGTGTGGAGGGAGTCAGAGCAGGTCATCACGTAAGGACACGCGGAACACACCGGCGGGTAGGATCGGAGCCATGTCAGGTGCTTCTGCTGCGGCCGCTGCCGCTGTGACGAAGACGCTCCGCTAGCGGCGGAACGTCTCCTCACTGTATCTAGTTCACGTTCCGTCGCTTGATCGTCGGTCCGGTGCGACATATCTGGTCGCCCGATCTTCATTCGAGCAACGGAGTTTTCTGTGTCTTTCAGCACCTCTTCATCGCGGCCTGCGCACGTATCGGTCGCTCGTTCCTGGGCAGTCCTCGTTTGTCTGTCCATCCTGCAATTCCTCATCGCCGTCGACGTCACCGTGGTCAACGTGGCGCTGCCCTCCATCGGCAACGATCTGGGCGTTGATGCGCGTGGCCTGACATGGGTCGTCGTTGGTTACACCATCACAGGCGGTGGTCTGTTGATGCTTGGCGGACGCCTGGGGGACGTCTTCGGCCGCCGCCGCCTTCTCCTCATCGGCACCGCGATTTTCGGAGCGGCCTCGCCGTACGCCGGGCCTCGCGGAAACCTATCCGCTACTCGTCGGTGCAAGGTTGTTGCAGGGTGCAGGGGAAGCCCTCGCCCTGCCCGCTGCGATGGCGACCATCGTCCTGTTGTTTCCCGAAGGGAAGGCTCGCAGCCGTGCGCTGAGCATCTGGGCGGCAGTGGCGAGCTGCGGTCTCGTACTGGGATTCGTGCTCTCGGGAATCATCACCGAGCACCTGGGGTGGCGATGGATCTTCCTCATCGCGGTTCCATTCATCCTGTTCGTACTGGTCGCCGCGGTAGTCCTCCTGCCACGCGACCGGAAACAAGAGCGCGCCCCGTTGGATTTCCTCGGATCGATTCTGCTGACGAGCGCACCCCTGCTGTTCGCTTTCGGGGTGGTTGAAGCCGGAGAGAACACCGGGACTCTGTCATGGCTAGCAATCGCCGCACTGGTAGGAGCGATTGCCGCCGCAGGCCTGTTCGTCACCGTGGAACGTCGAGCCGCGAATCCTCTGGTTCCTCTGACCTTCTTCCACAATCGAACGCGGGTGCGAGCCAATCTTGCGACTGCATTGCTGAGCGCGGCGCTCTCAACGTCCTTCTTGCTGTTCACGTTCTATCTACAGGATGGACTCGGTCTGTCTCCGCTGGAAGCCGGGCTGCTGCTCCTGCCGCTTGCGGTGGCACTCGTCGTCGCCGTTACCGTCGTGCCCCGCCTCTTGGGGCGCTGGGGAGCGCGTTCTTGCATCCTTGTGGGACTGAGTTCCGCAGGGGTGGGCATGATCGTGATCGCGGCAGCCGCGCAGCTCGAAGCCCCCGCATGGCTGCTGACCCCAGCAATGCTGTTCATCGCCGCAGGTATGGGATTCGGGCTCGTTGGACTGCAGTACGCGGCGGTCACCGAAGTCACCGAAGAGGATGCCGGAGTCGCATCCGGCATCCAGCGAGCCTCGGACCAGCTCGGCGGGTCCGCGGGTGTCACCGTCTACGTCGGATTGGGCTTTACATCGCTCTCCCACGGGATATCGCCTTATGTGCTGAGCAGCGGTCTGGCGATCATTGGCCTCTGCCTCGCAGCGGTCATGGCCCAACGAATCGCTATCCGTAAGGAAGGGACACCAGATGAGGACATGAGCATGCGGTCGTAACCCGATCCAGGAATGCCCGATGAGGTGCTCCATGTCGACGCCAGGCGACTCGTCAGTCAGCCCGACCATTCACCAACCCCCTGGTCCGGTGGGTGTGGCTGCGTCGAGGTCATCGCGTCACTCTCAAACCCGTTTGAGCGTCTCCAATCGAGCCGAGCTGATCGCCGAGTACGCCGATGGCGTGCCCGAGCGCTCGGCTCGCTCGGCGATGAGCCGAAGGGACGCGCCGGTGTATCCGGCACTCGCAAACTCGGCGAGGGCCGCGTCGCGGAGAAGTTCCAGGGAAGCCATGCCCCCACGCTGCTGGATCGATCGGTCCATGTGAACCGATCGGTGCAGCATCCGGACGATTTCCAGGCGCCCAGCTCGCGAGCGCGCCGTCGTGTGCGTTGCCGGCCGTCGCGAGACCCGCCAGGTGGAGTTGATCACACAGCGGCGAGGCGCTGTAGCGCGTGTGCGTGCACGTCGTCGATGAGGGACCGTGGCTCACCGGCGATGAGCTGGACCTGGAGGCCACGCCAGAGTCCGACGATCGCCACTGCAGTCTTCTCGGGATCGGTAACAGTGACATCTCGCGCGAGGGCGTCGGCGACCACCCGCACCCATCGTGTTCGAGTCTGCTCGAGAAACCCGCCGTACTGGTCGGGGCGCTCTGCCGCCAGGCCGAGATGGGAGAAGAAGATTCTCAGGTGCGGGAGGCGCTCAGGATCGGAGATGTGCTCCCAGGCTGCGGTGAATCGCTCGACGGTCGGGCCGGGAGCGTTCAGAAGTTCACTAAGCCTCGGGATGAGCGGTCCTCGTTCGAGGACTTCGGCAACCGCCTGCGCGACGATCTTGTCCAGTGACTCGAAGTGGTAGATCAGCATCCGATTGTTGGAGCCGATGCCGCGGGCGAGGCGGCTCAGCGACAGGTCCACGACTCCGTGTTCGAGGATGTACTCACGGATCAAGCCCATGAGCCGTTCCCTCTCAGCCGGACCGCTCGCCATGATCGATCAGTCTACCTGCGCAGGCCCCCACTCTTGTTGAGCAGGTGCGCCCGCGCACGGCTCGGAGCGATGCGCAGAGTGCCGTGCTGCCAGGCTCGATCGACGGCGACCGGTGCCGACTGCACGAAACACCGGTGTAATAAGGATGGTGCAAACTGAATCGACCAGTTCACTTCTTGCGTGGGTCTCCGTCGAGGTTCCGCTCGCGCAAGTGTTGCGATTCGGGCAGGTGGCTCGATCGTGACGTCACCCGACAAGGAGCACCATGATTGATTACGCCCTGGCCGACCAGGCGAAGCTGCCAGCACCGTGGACGCGGCGACAGGTTCTGGCCGCCGGACTGGCGACTGCCGGTACGTTCGCTCTGGCCGCGTGCACCCCGAATCCGACGAGGGGGGCCACAGGTGCTGGCACGCCGTTACCCTCATCAGAAGCCGAGCTCATGCCTATCGACTTCATTGCCGCGCTGCCCAAGGCCGAGCTCCATGTCCATCTCGAAGGCACGATCGAGCCCGCCGACATGTTCCGGTATGCCGAGCGCAATGGGCTCGCTCTTCCCTGGGCGTCGGAGGAGGACCTCCGTGCCGCCTACTCCTACACAGGCCTGGATGACTTTCTCGCTCTGCTGTGGGAGGGATGTCGTGTACTGACGACGAGGGAGGACTTCTACGACCTCACGATGACCTACTTGCAGCGTGTCTCGGCACAGGGCGTCGTACGTGCCGAGATGTCCTACGCCCCTCACAACTTCCTGCCTCGTGGCATCTCGATCGACGACCAAATCGGTGGCATCACCGACGCAATCACGGACGCGCGCACCGACCTGGGCATCGATGGGGCGTTGCTCGTCGGGGTGCAACGCCACCGCACGGAGGCGGAAGGTTTCGAGCTGCTCGACCTCATCCGGCCTCACCGCGAGTCGCTGCTGGGAATCTCACTCGGCGGCCCGGAGGTCGACAACCCGCCCTCGAAGTTCGCGCGACTGTACGCGGCGGCCCGAAACGAGGGATACCGGCTCACCGCTCACGCGGGCGAGGAGGCGCCGCCGTCCTACATCACCCAGGCTTTGGACGAGTGCCACGTGGACCGTATCGACCACGGTTACACCGCCTTCGAGGACCCTGGCCTGGTGGCGCGGCTCGCTGACGAGGGAGTGCCGGTGACCATGTGCCCGCTGTCCAACCTGCGCTTGCAGGTGACCGACGACCTGAGCACTTACCCGCTCACCGACTACCTGAACGCTGGAGTGAACGTCAGCGTCAACTCCGACGACCCGCCCTACTTCGGCGGCTACGTCAACGAAAACTTCGAGGCCTTGGCCGAGCACCTCGACCTCGGCCGGCCCGAGCTGACGACCTTGGCTCGCAACAGCTTCACCGGCTCGTTCGGCTCGACTACACAGATCGACGCGGGCCTCGCCGCCGTCGATGAGTACGAGCGAACCTGGAGTAGCTGACGATCAACCACCCCTGCGCTGGTACGCCCTCCGGAGCCGTTCGGTGCGGTGGAGGCTGTGCCACCAGGCCGAGCGGTCTTGTTCGGTCGCGCTACCTGGTGTGCCAGCTGTCGATGACCAGCCAGTCACAGGTATCGCACCGAGCAGACATGAAAAGGAGCACCACGATGACGACCAGCACCCCGACGCCACCGCCCCTGACCGGGCACGGCTACATCAGCGACGAGAACCGCTACCTTGCCCCCTCAAACGCATCGAGGGACAGACCCGCGGCATCCACCGCATGGTCGACGAGGACGCCTACTGCATCGACATCCTCACTCAGGTCAGCGCGGTCACTGCGGCCTTGGAGAACGTAGCCCTGGGGCTCCTCGACGAGGATCTCAAGCACTGCGCCACCGCAGCGATCCGCGACGGCGACGGAGGCGCCGAGGCCGAGATCAAGGAAGCCTCCGACGCCATCGCGCGCCTTGTGAAGTCTTAGGGCTCGCGATGCTCGACCTCCTACGCACCCTCACACCCTCTCTCGCCGTTCGTGACATCGAGCTGTCGGCCCATCGGTGCTGCCAGGCGATGCGCTGGCTCGTCATCGTCCGGTTCGAAAAACGGGCGATCGATGAGCGAACTTCGCACGAGCCACGCGGAACACTGGAGAGCACAATGCGAGGAAGGACGCGTCGCGGAACTCTTGGGGGTAGGGGGCGGGCATGGTGCACATCCTTCCAGGCCGCCCTACGGGCAAGCCAGATCAGATGTCACCCATCAGTGCAGCAGTCCCCACCCTTGTCAGCGAGTCTTGGGCGACGCTGCACGAAGCGATCAAACAAGCCGCTTCGGGGACGGGGTCCGCATTGGAGGTGATCGAGCGAATCGTGAGCGCCATGGTCCACGTCGATAACCGCGTACGATTCCTGTTCACCGCCACGGAAGGGGCCGCCTCCGATGCGGACGCCCACATCGCCCAGGCGGTCGATGCGCTGGTCATCGACGAGATTGAACGAGGTCAGCGCGAGGGGACGCTCGATGCGAGCGTTCCTGCTGGGTGGATTGAGCGGATGATCTGGAGCACCGTTTATGCGGGGCTTGACGCCGCGTCCGACGGTCTCGTCGCGAGGCACGGCGTCGATGACCTGATCCGCCGAACTCTGCGGCGAGTCGTTGAGTCACGACCTCCGGCCATGCCCTGACACCCCATCTATCTCGACGCCTTCGACGCTACCGGAACCAACCGGAATAGATCCGAGCCCGTCCTGGTTACGAACTGATGATGCGCCTCATTGACGACGACCGTCCCGTGATCGTGTTCGACGTGCTGGGCACGCTCGTCGACCAGGCCGGCAGCCTGCGCCGACACGTGAGCGCCGCCACCGGAGGGGATCTGTCTGCCGCCAACCGAGTCGTGACCTCCTGGCTCGACCACGTCGCGAGGCGCGAGCACGACATCATCGCCGGCCGCACCTCCTTCGCCCCCAGCCACGAGCTGGATTCCGAGGCACTCGCGCGGCTCGCGGCGGACGGGGAGTTCCCGGCCGAGGCGATACCGCCGCTGGCCTCCGCCGCACAGCACCTGGAGCCGTGGCCCGACGCCGTCGAGGGCCTGACGCGGCTCGCGGACGACGTGACGGTGATGGGCCTGTCCAACGCCAGCCGCCGAGTGCTCACCGGACTGAGCGGCAACTCGGGGATGCGCTGGCACCAGGTGCTCTCGGCGGAGGACGTGCACACCTACAAGCCCGACCCGGCGATCTACCGGCTCGCGCTGTCCGCGGCACCGAAGGGCGCACCACCTCCGTATATGGCCGCGGCGCATGCGTGGGACCTTCGCGCCGCGGCGAAAGCTGGCCTGCGCACGGCCTACGTACCGCGCCCCAACGGTGATCCCCCGGCGGATGACGACGCCTTCGATCTGTACGCCGAGGACCTCGCCCATCTGCGCGCCCTGCTGTCCAGGTGATCCTTCGCGGAGCCCGGCTCCGCCTTGACTCGCCCCTTATCCACACGAGCGTCGCCCTGCCCCATCAGGTCAGAGCATGGGGTCTCGACTGACCACCTGCTGCTGACGTCGCTCGAACCGCGATACGGTCGGTTGTCGGGCGCGCCTGGCACGGGCCAACGCGATCTGTGCGGCCCTGTGTTCGGCCGCTTGGTCTGCGGTCGTGATGGTCTTGACGTCGCCAAGCGGTGCCGGTCCGGTGATCTCGTAGCGGTAGCGGTACAGCGCAACCGTGGCGGCATGCGCCTCCCACCGCTCTCGCGCTTCGAGTCGTGAACTCGGCTGCCCGAGCCGCGCCACCCATCGCCTCGCCAGCGAACACGATCAGCACGAGGGTTCACGCAAGCACCTCAGCACCGCGCTCAGCCTGCTCGTTGACTGCGCAACCCTGTACGCGCGCACCGACGATCAAGGCAAGCGACTGGCGAACCAAGCGCTCACCAACGGCATCGAGATCAGCGAAGACGAAAGGGCGACGATCAAGCTCGCTGAGCCGTTCGCCGCCCTCACCCCAACACCGGCTTCCACCGATCTCAGGTGTTCTAGTACGTCTGAAATTGTGGAGCTAAGGGGATTCGAACCCCTGACCTCTTCCATGCCATGGAAGCGCGCTACCAACTGCGCCATAGCCCCGTTGAACCTCGTCAACTCTATCCGATGAGACCCAGCCGACCCAACCCGGGGTCCCCCTCACGAGGGGTCCAGCTTACGCCTCCTCGTCATCGGAGAGCACCGGCTCGGGCAGGCTGCCGGTATTCCATTCGGTGAGACGCCATTCCGACCAGTCGCGATAGCGGCTCTCCTCCAGCACCGACCAGTTGCAGTTCGCCAGGCCGCCGAGGGTCCTCCAGGAGCTCTCCGGCAGATTGAGGAAGGACGATACGCCGGTGCGGATGACAGCGCCGTGGGCGACCACGACGAGCGTCTGTCCGCGACCGATCGAATCGAGGGTGTCGCGCAGGGCGTCGGCGAACCGGTCTCCCGCCTGCCGGTGGGTCTCACTGCCTGGCACCTTCGTCTCGTCGCCGTCCACCCAGGCCTGCATGGCCTCGGGCATCCGGTCCCACGCTTGCGGCCAGGTGAGCCCTTCACGGGCGCCGAAGTCCATCTCGCGGAAGCGGCGGTCGAGCTCGATGGGAAGGCCCGCCACAGCACCCAGTGCCTCTGCGGTGACCGCCGCCCGCTTGAGATCGGAGGAGACGATGCGCGACGGCGCGAGCGCCGCGAGATAACCGGCCGCCTCACGCGCCTGCGCCTGCCCGACCTCATCGAGCGGAATGTCGCTCTGTCCCTGCACCCGACCGGCGACATTCCAGGCCGTACGTCCGTGGCGCCAGACGATGACCCGCCGGTGCGCCATGTCAGCCCAGCCCGAGGTCGACCGTCGGGCAATCGCTCCAGAGCCGCTCGAGGCCGTAGAAGGCCCGCTCCTCGGAGTGCTGGATGTGCACGACGATGTCGGCATAGTCGAGTAGCACCCACCGGCCCTCACGCTCGCCCTCCCGGCGGACAGGCTTGGCGCCCAGCCCGAGCAGCCTCTCCTCGACGGAATCGCGGATCGCCGACATCTGCGGTGGGTTGGCGCCGGTACAGAGCACGAAGATGTCGGTGATGTAGAGCTGCTCGGAGACATCGAAAGCCACGATCTGCGTGGCCTGCTTGTCATCGGCGGCCGCCGCGGCGGCGCGGGCGAGCTCGACGGCTCGTTCGGTGGCAGTCATGATGATTCCTCAGGTTGGTACAGGCGGTGTTTGCCGATGTACTGGACGACCCCGTCGGGCACGAGGTACCAGACTGGTTCGCCCTTGTGCACCCGGACGCGGCAGTCGGTCGAGGAGATCGCCAGAGCGGGTATCTCCACCAGCGTGATGCGGTCGTGCGGCAGCACCCGGATGGTCTCGGCGTCGATCTCGTGACCCGGTCGCGTACAGCCGACGAAGTGCGCCAGTTCGAAGAGCTCGCCGTGGTCGCGCCAGGTCAGGATCGCCGCCATGGCGTCGGCGCCGGTGATGAAGTACAGATCGGCGTCCTGGTGCTGGCGGGCGAGATCGCGCAGCGTGTCGATGGTGTAGGTCGGGCCTTCTCGCTCGATGTCGACACGGCTGACCTGGAAGCGGGGGTTCGCCGCGGTCGCGATCACCGTCATCAGGTACCGATGCTCAGCGGGCGAGACCTCGCGGTCGGCCTTCTGCCACGGCTCACCCGTGGGCACGAAGATGACCTCGTCGAGGTCGAACCACGACTGCACCTCGCTCGCCGCGACGAGGTGCCCGTGGTGGATGGGGTCGAACGTTCCGCCCATCACCCCGATGCGGCGGCGTCCGGCAGCCATCTGGCTCAGGTGTGCTCGCGGCCCTTGCCGAAGGCGACGAGGATCAGCAGCAGGATGAACAGGAACACGAAGGCGGCGACACCCACGAGCGGAGCGGCGATCGCCGGCTCGTGACCGGCCTCGGCGAACTTCAGCAGATCGAGCATGGGGACAATCTACCAGCGGTCATCGCAACTGCCCGTCGCCGGTCACCACATAGGTCGTCGTGGTCATCTCCCGCAGCCCCATGGGTCCTCGAGCATGGAGCTTCTGGGTCGAGATCCCGATCTCCGCGCCGAACCCGAACTCGCCCCCGTCGGTGAACCGAGTGGACGCATTGACCATCACCGCGGCCGAGTCGACGCCGCGGGTGAACCGCTGCGCGGCCGGAAGCGAGCGGGTCACGATCGCCTCGGTGTGGCCCGAGGAATAGCGCCGGATGTGCTCGACGGCCGCATCGAGGGAGTCCACGACCCGCGCCGAGATCTCCAGCGCGAGGAACTCGGTCTCGTCGTCCTCCTCGGTGACGGGGACCACGGCGGGGTCGGCGGCGGCGAAGGCGGCATCGCCGTGGATCAGCACCTCGTGCTCGTGGAGCGCGGCCACCACCTTCGGCACGAACTCCTCGGCGATGTCCGCGTGCACGAGCAGCGACTCGGCGGCATTGCACACACTGGTGCGCTGGGTCTTGGAGTTCAACACGATGCCCAGGGCCATCTCCAGGTCGGCATCGGCGTCGACATACACGTGGACATTGCCGGTACCGGTCTCGATGACGGGGACGGTCGACTCCTCCACGACCGCACGGATGAGGCCCGCGCCTCCCCGCGGGATCACCAGATCGACGAGACCGCGGGCCTGCATCAGATGGGTCGCCGAGGAGCGGTCGTCTGCCGGCACCGCCTGGATGACGTCGGCGGGCAGTCCGGAGGCCGAGACGGCCTCACGCATGACCTCGACGATCGCCTGATTCGAGTGGGCGGCATTGCGAGAACCGCGCAAGAGCGACGCACTGCCCGCCTTCAGGCAGATGGCGGCGGCATCGGCGGTCACATTCGGGCGACCCTCGTAGATCATCCCGATGACGCCCATGGGCACCCTGACCTGCCGCAGCTCCAACCCATTGGCGAGCAGCGAGCCGCGGACGACCTCTCCGACCGGATCCGGCAGCCCGGCCACATCGCGGACACCGCTGGCGAAGGCGGCCACTCGCTCGGCGTCCAGAGCCAGCCGATCGATCACATAGTCGGGAGTCCCCGCTTCACGTGCGGCGGCCAGGTCGACCGCATTCGCGGCGACGATAGCGTCCGTCGCCGACACCAGCGCATCCGCGATCGCGATGAGCGCGGCGTCCTTCTCGGCGCGCGAGGACTGGGCGAGCTCGGTGGCGGCCACCCGCGCACGCCGCGCGGCATCGTGGACCAACTGCTTCATGCCCGCAGTCTAGTGACCGCGACCTCTCGTCAGCCTTCGAGGGCCGCGAGCCGCTCCTCGGCATCGGTGAGCTTGTCACCGTCGACCGCGACGACGCGATGGAACCAGGTGATGGCCTCGTCCTCACGCCCGGCGGCCAACAGGGTGTCCGCATAGGCATAGCGCAGGCGAGCGACCCAGTCGGCGCGATTCTTGCTCATCAGGTTCTCGGCCTCGAGGAGCTGCAGCGCGGCCTCCACCTGACCCATGTCCCGACGGGCGCCGGCGACCACGATGGTCAGCTCCGCGTTGCCGCTCTCGTCCAGCTGCGCCCGGATATCGGCGGTGTCGTACTCGAGGGCCTTCTGGGGACGCTTCAGCGCACGCTCGCAGTCGGCCATCATCGGGGCGTAGATGAGACGTCCCGTGATCCGGCGGGCCGCCCGGAACTCCGACAGCGCCTCCGACCAGTGGCCGAGGGCATAGGCCGTCTCGCCCGTGGCCTCGCGCACGAGGCCGTTGCGCATCGCCCGCGCACGAGCCGCCAGAGCGTGCTGGTGTGCCAGCTCGGGGTCCTCCTGCAGCAGCGAACCGGCCATGACCAGGTGGCGCGCGACCTTGTCGGCGAGCTTCGGCGGGATATTCTGCAGTTCCTGACGCGCGAAGCGGTCCAGGTCCTTGGCGCTGACATCATCGGGGATCGAAGGACCGTCATAGACCTTCTGCGCCTCGGTACGCTCCGGCGGCGCCTGGCGACGATCGCGGGATGGACCTCCGGGCCGACCGCCGCGCCCTTGTGCTGGCTTACCGTCTCGACCGGGCTTGCCGTCGTTGCCGGGACGACCGCGCCCTCCGCCGGGCCGCCCGGACTGCGGGCGCTGGTTGCCGCCGGGGCCTCCGCGGCCCTGGCCCTGACGTGGTCTCTTCGATTCAGCCATAGTACTTCCTTGATACACCCGGGAAATGCGGCGAGGGGGCCCCCCCGAAGGTGGGGGGGGGGGGGCGGGG